>NZ_LBIZ01000102.1:77500-162979 GCF_028128665.1 Bradyrhizobium sp. CCBAU 45384 | reverse complement strand
GGAGACCGACGCCGCCTACCTCACCAGCGTGTACTTGCCGTTCTTCACGGTGAGCAGGATGCGCGAGCGCTCGTCGAGGCCGTAGCGGTCCTTTTCGGTGAAGTTGTAGACGCCCTGGCTGGCGGCCAGCTCCTTCTCGGACAGCAACGCCTGACGGATCGCTTCGCGGAACTCAGGTGTGCCGGGTTTTGCGGTCTTCAGCGCCGTCGGGATGATACGCTTGAGGATCTCGAAGGCATCGTAGGAATGGCCGGCGAACTGGCTACGGCTGTTCGGGCCGTACTTGGCTTCATAGGCTGAGTTGAGCGCAAGGCCGGGCTTCTTGGTGGCAGCTTCCTCCGGCTGGTCCTCGGGGTCCATGACAGGACCGGATGCCATCAGCACGCCTTCGGCCGCTTGGCCGGCGATGCGGATGAAGTCCATGCTGGCAGCGCCGTGGGTCTGGTAGATCAGGCCCTGATAGCCGCGCTCACGCAGCTCGGTCTGCGGCAGCGCGGCCGCGGTGCCGGAGGCGCCGACCAGGATCGCATCGGGATTGGCGGCCACGAGCTTCAGCACCTGGCCGGTCACCGAGGTATCCGGACGGGCGAAGCGCTCCTCGTCGACAATGGTCATGCCCATCGGCACGGCCTGCGCCTTCAGGTCGTTGAACCAGAGGTCGCCATAGGAGTCGGAATAGCCGATATAGCCGAGGGTCTTGATGCCCTTGGACTTCATGTGATCGTACAGCACCTTGCCGACGATTGGGATCGGCTGCGGCATCGCCACCGACCACTTCATGCGTTCCGGCGTGATCGGGAAGGGAGCCAGACCAAAGTGTGGAATGCCGGCTTCGTTGGCGACGTTGGAGACTGCGATGGTCGGCGGCGTCAGCGCCGAGCCCATGATGATGTCGGCTTTGGATTCGGTGACGAAACGGCGGGCGTTGGTGGTCGCGGTGGTGGGATCGCCGCCGTCGTCGAGCACGATCACCTTCAACGGAACGCCGCCGATTTCCTTCGGCACGAATTCCAGCGCGTTGCGCTCGGGAATTCCGAGCGCGGCGCCCGGGCCGGTGGTGGTGGTGGTGATGCCGATGGTGATTTCGTTGGTCTGGGCGTGCGCGGGCAAGGCCGGCAACGCCAGCGTCGCCGCCGCGATGGCAGTCAGGTAAAAGCGTTTCATCAATTCCTCCCTTGACGTTTTCTTTGAAAGCAGAAATCGGGGATGAATTCAGCCCCGTCTTTTGGCGATGCGGCGATTTGGTTCCGGATTAGCTCCCTGTGAATTTGGCGACCATTTCCGGGGGGAAGGGTGCCGATTTCAGTCTGTCGGGGTTGTCGGGGTCGCGGCCGACCAGAACGCGCGTCTCGAAGCCTTCGATGGCGAGCGCCTCGCCCTTGTAGACGTTGTGCTTCACCTCGAAGCTCGAGCGTTTGATGCTCTCGATCTTCGTTTCGATGGTGATCCAGTCGCCATAGGTCGAGGGAATGTAGAACTTGGACCGCGTATCGACCATGGGGATGCCCACCAGGCCGTATTTGCGAACCAGGTCCTGCTTGGAGAAGCCGGCGATCTCGAACAGGGTCGACGTCGAATCGTCGAACATCGCGAAATAGCGCGGATAGTAGACGATGTTGGCGGGGTCGCAGTCGCCCCACTGGATCTGGACGTCGCGCCGGTTCACGAACATGCGTTGAGTGCCTTATTTCGGCGCCATGCGCAGCGAGCCGTCGAGGCGCACCACTTCGCCGTTGAGATAGGAGTTCTCGACCATGTGCAGCGCGAGCGCGGCGAATTCGTCGGCATTGCCAAGACGGCGCGGGAAGGGGATGGCGGCGGCGAGCGAGTCCTGCGCTTCCTGCGGCAGATTGGCCAGCAGGGGCGTCAGGAACAGCCCGGGCGCGATGGTCAGCACGCGGACGCCGAACTGGGCGAGCTCGCGCGCGATCGGCAAGGTCATGCCGACGATGCCGCCCTTCGAGGCCGAGTAGGCCGACTGGCCGATCTGGCCGTCATAGGCGGCGACCGAGGCCGTGTTGATGATGACGCCGCGCTCGCCGCTCGCCTGCGGCTCGAGCTTGGACATCTCCGTCGCCGCGAGGCGCAACATGTTGAAGGTGCCGATCAGGTTGATCTTGATCACCTTGTCGAAATCGGCAAGCGCCATCGGGCCGTCGCGGCCGACGACGCGTTTTGCAACGCCGATGCCGGCGCAGTTGACCAGTACGCGGGCCGGACCATGGGCCTTGGCCGCCTGTGCGATCGCAGCTTCAGCGGAGGCCGCGTCTGAGACGTCGCAGGTGACGGCGACGCCCTTGATCTCGGCGGCAACGGTCTCTGCAAGCTTGGTATTGAGATCGCACACCGCGACCTTGGCGCCCTGCGCCGCCAGTTTTCGTGCTGTGGCAGCACCCAGACCCGATGCGCCGCCGGTGACGATGGCTGCCTGATCCTTCAACAACATGGCGTTCTCCTTCGATGAGTTTCTTTAGCCGACCGATATCACGCGGTCAGACGGATTGGCAGCGTAGAGCTCTTCAATCAACGCGCCGCGATGCTCCAGCACCGCGCGCTGGTTGATCGAGCCCTTGTCGGTGACCTCGCCCTTGTCGATCGAGAGCGGGGTGTCCATCAGGATCGCACGGGTAATCCGGGTCGAGGAGCCGGTCGCCGAACCGAGAAACTGGGTCAAGCGCTCGCGGAACGCCTCGCGGACCAGCCGGTCGCGCGTCGCGACCACGAGGTCGTCTGGCGGCAGTGTCGGGTTGATCAGGCGGCAGCCGTCGAGATCGAGCACGATGAGAGCGGAGATCTCGTCACGGTTGATGCCGGCGATGACGACGTCGCGCACCAGCGGCGCGCAGGCCGCGATGAGGCGCGCGCGCAAGGGACCGACGCTGACCCAGGTGCCGCTGGCGAGCTTGAAATCCTCGCTGACGCGGCCGTCGAAATCGAAGCCGGCGTTGAGATCATCAGGATCGGCGGGCTTGAGCGCATCGCCCATCTTGTAAAATCCTTCCTCATCGAAGGATTTTGCGGTGATGTCAGGCTGGCGCCAGTAGCCGGGCATCACGTTCGGCCCCTTGGCGCGGACCTCGAGCTTGCCGTTGTTTGGCACCAGCTTGGCCTCGTTGCCGGAAACGGGAAGGCCGACATGGCCGGAGCGGCTGGTACGCGGATTGACCGACATGAAGAACGGTGCGGTCTCGGTGGCGCCGAGGCCGGTCAGCATCGGCACGCGATATCCCTTCTCCTTCAGCGCGAGCTCGTCAAGACTGTTCCAGACGAACGGCGACAGCGCAGCGCCGGAGAAGAACATCGCATGCAGGCGATCGAAGAACTTTGCGCGCAGGCCCTGGTCGTCGCGCAAATAGGGCAGCAGCGATTCATAGCCCTTGGGCACGTTGAAATAGACCGTCGGCGAAATCTCCTGGAGATTGCGCACGGTCTCCTCGATGCCGCCGGGCACCGGCTTGCCGGCGTCCAGATACATCGAGCCGCCATTGTACAGCGTCAGCCCGATATTGTGGTTGCCGCCAAAGGTGTGGTTCCATGGCAACCAGTCGATGATGACAGGCGGCTCGTCCTTGAGGAAGGCGAGCGTCTCGCGCAGCATCACCTGGTTGGCGCAGATCATGCGCTGGGTGTTGATGACGGCCTTGGGATTGCCTGTTGAGCCCGAGGTCAGCAGGAATTTTGCGATTGTGTCGGGGCCGATCTTCGCATGGAGCTGGTCAAGATCGCTACGGATCGGGGTTGCGATGAGGTCGGCGAGCAGGGTGACGTCGCGGCCCGGCACATGGCCATAGGACGCAGCGATCTCGGTACCGAGGGAGACATTGGCGGCGAGCGCGTCCGCGAACTTGTCGGCATCCTCTGCGAAAACGAGGCCGGGCGTCAGCAGCTTCATCAAATATGCGAGCTTGCCGTAATCCTTCGACACCAGTGAATAGGCCGGTGACACCGGGCAGAAGGGAATGCCGGCATAGAAGGCGCCGAAGGCGAGCAATGCGTGGTCGATCGAATTGCCGGAGAGGATGACGACCGGCCGCTCCGCCGACAGGCCGCGCTGGATCAGGCCTGAGGCGATATGCCGGCTCGCGGTGAGCAGCTCGGCATAAGTGATCTTGCGCCAGCCCCGGCCACCCTCGCGCTCGGCCATGAAGACGCGGTTCGGCGTCGCCGTCGCCCAGTGATGCAGACGATCGGTGATGCGGACGGGATAGTCGCCGAGGGGCTGCTTCGGCCGCAGATAGATCGTGCCATCGGCGCGACGCTCGACATCGACCACGGGATCTCCGAACGAGATCGGCCGCAGCGGAGAATTGCTCACGCCGCGCTCTGTGCTGGAAGAGGACGGCTGTGCGCTCATGACTTCGGCTTTACCTTGGCGGTCTTGTGCTCGAGGAACTCGCGGATCCTGCGTTTTGCTTCCTTGTCGCTCTGCGCAACGGTGGCCATCAGCGATTCCATCAAAAGGCCCGTTTGCGGATTGGCCTCCGCGATCATCGGGAGCGCCTGAAGCACGGCGAAATTCGTCAACGGCGCGTTGGACGCAATCTTGGTCGCAAGCTCCAGCGCCTTGGGCAAGCCGTTCCCTGCCTCGGTGACATATTGCGCAAAGCCGTAGGACGCGCCCTCGGTCGCGCTATAGACGCGGCCGGTCAGCATCATGTCCATCATCCTGGCAACGCCGATCAGCCGCGGCAGCCGCACCGAGCCGCCGCCGCCGACGAAGATGCCGCGCTGCCCCTCCGGCAGCGCAAAATAGGTCGAGGGTTCGGCGACGCGGATATGCGCCGCGCAGGCAAGCTCCAGCCCGCCGCCGATCACGGCGCCCTTCAGCGCGGCGATGACGGGGACGCGGCTATACTGGATACGGTCGAACACCCGATGCCACATTTGGGAATGGAGTAGGCCGCCGGTGGCGTCGTGGTCCTGGAGCTCGGACAGGTCGAGACCGCTGGAGAAATGGTCGCCGATGCCGTGAATGACCACCGCACCGACATCCTCGGGCAGGGACGTAAAGCATTGGCCGATTTCGAGAATGATGCCGTCATTGAGCGCATTGCGCTTGGCCGGCCGGTTCAGCCCCACGGTCAGAACCCGGTCCACCCTCTCGATCTGAAGCAGCCCGGAGGTGCCCGCGCCAGCGGTCTCGGCGTTTCCCTGTGTCATTTGCGTCCTTATCAGAATAGTTATGTTGTATAACGAATTTGGGAGGAGTCAAGGAGGGGCGCCGTCAGGTAGGCAAAAGCCGTCCTCCAATTTGGTGTCGTCCCGGCGGAGGCCGGGACCCATAACCCCAGGGAGGAATTTGGCGAAGATTGGTCGTTCGGTACTCCGACCGCCTGCAGCGGATAGATCACGCGGTATGGGTCCCGGCTTTCGCCGGGACGACAGTTGAGTGTGCGCTCACACCACCTGATGCACGTCGATCACCACCCGGTCTGCGTGCCGCGCGGCTGAGCCGACAAAGATGTGCTCCATCAGCCAGCGGTATTTCTCGTGCCCCGTCTCGAATTTCGGCACGGTCCGAAAATAGATCAGCTTCGGATCAACGGGTTCGCCACGCTTGAGCTTTTGCAGGAGTTCGATCGGGCCAAAGCGGATGCCCTTGTTCTCGACATAGATGGTGGCGCCGTCGTCGGTCTCGAAGGCGTATTTGGCCTCCAAGTCGATCAGCTCGTTGGGGCGGATGGTCTGGAAGTCGGCGCCGAACGGAAGCACCCTGCCTGATAACGCCCCCGTCACCTCACCGCCGATGATCGGGATGATGCGGCGGACGCCGATGCCGGTCTCGCCGGCGGTGACGACCTCGCCGATACGAGCGGTGATGGTGAAGACGTATTTGGTTTCGAGCGTCGGTGTGGTCATTGCTTCGCCTCGCTAGTGCGCCATCATCCGCATCGGCAGCCATGTCGCCAGCAGCGGGAACGCGATCAGGATCACCAGGCGCACGAGGTCGGTCGCCACGAACGGAATCACACCCTTGAAGATCGTGGAGAAGGAGACGTCCTTCACCACGCTCTTGATGACAAACACGTTCATGCCGACAGGCGGATGGATCAGTCCGAGCTCGACCGTCATGACGATGATGACGCCGAACCAGATCGGGTCGAAGCCGAGATGTGTGATCACGGGGAAGATGATCGGCACGGTCAGGATGATCATCGCCATGGCGTCCATCAGGCAGCCGAGCACGAGATACATCACCATGATCAGCGCCAGCACGCCGTAAGGGCCGAGACCGAGGCCGGTGAGAAATTCCGTCACCTTCTGCGGCGTCTGCGTCACCGTGAGGAAATAACCGAAGATCAAAGCGCCGATCAGCACGGTGAACACCGCGGCCGCGGTGCGCGTCGCCTGCAGCAGCGAGGCCAGCACCTTCTCGCGGTCGAGCCGTCCCGTGACCATGCCGATGATGAAGGCGCCGGTGGCGCCGACGCCGCCAGCTTCCGTCGGCGTAAAGCGCGGCAGGAAGGGCAGTCCGTAGAGACCGCCGATCACGAACACGAACAGCAGCACTGGCGCCCAGATGTCCTTCAGTCCGGCGAAACGCTCGCGCCAGGGCAGCACCTTGCCCTTGGGCAGGAAGTCGGGGCGCAGATAGCCGATCAGGAAGATCGTGATCATGTACATGGTCATCGCCAGCAGGCCCGGAATGATGCCGGCGACGAAGAGTTTGCCGATGTCCTGCTCGGTGATGATGCCGTAGACCGCGAGCACGGTGGAGGGCGGCAGCATCGCGCCAAGCGTGCCGCCGGCCGCGATCACCCCTGTCGCAAAGGACTGCGGATAGCCGAAGCGGCGCATCTCGGGATAGGCAACGGCGGAGAAGGTGGCTGCCGTCGCCACCGATGAACCGCAGATCGCGGCAAAGCCGCCGCAGGCGCCCACGGTCGCGATGCCGAGCCCGCCGCGCAAATGTCCGACAAAACCGTTGGCGGCGCGGAACAGCTCCCGGCTCATGCCGGAATTGCTGACGAACGAGCCCATCAGCAGGAACATCGGGATGACGCCGAAGGTGTAGTCGGTGACCGTGCGCATCGAGGTCTGGCCGACCAGTTTCAGCGCCGGCGTCGCGCCGACCAGATAGGAGAAGCCGGAGACGCCGACGAGGCCCATGGCCATGCCGACGGGCACGCGCAGCAGCATCAAGGCAAACAGGGAGATGAAGCCGATTACGGCGACGGCATCTGTGCTCATGATTATTCCGTCGCCTTCAGCTTGGGGTCGTGCATCTCTTCAGGATGGAAGATCAATCGGTAGGTGCGGATCGCGATCAGCAGCACGGCCGAGACGTCGCCGATCCAGGCGATCGCGAAGAACGGCCAGGTCGGCATGTGCATGTCGAAGGTCTGGACGTTGTCGTTGTAGGTGCCGCGCACCTTGTCGAACAGCGTCCAGGTCTGCACCGTGACGACGAACAGCAGCACCAGCGTCGCGAACACGTCGATCCAGCGCTGGTAGCGTGGCCCGACATTGCCCCAGACCAGATCGACCGTGATGTGCGTGCCGCGGTAGGAGGTTGCCGCGATGCCCCAGAAGATCAGGATGCCGAGCAGCATGCGACCGATGTCGAAACTGTCAGGGATCGAATAGTTCAGCGTGTTGCGCAGCAGCACCGACAAAAAAATGTCGAACGCGACGATACCGACGAACGCGGCGGCGATCCATTCGATCGTGTCGATGATGCGGTCCATCCAGGCGCGCTTCATGGGGAGAGAGTCCTTTCGACCAGTTCGAGCTGTCCCCGCGATGGAGCTGCGCTCCCTCCCCCGCTTGCGGGGGAGGGGTGGGGAGAGAGTGTCTCCACAATCGAGAACCTCCAAGAGGAGAGAGCCCTCACCCGGCGCTCGGGACGATGCTTCGCATCGCCCGGAACGCGCCGACCTCTCCCGCAAGCAAGCGGGAGAGGTGTAGTCTCACTCCGCCAATGCGTTGTACTTCTTCAACGACGCCTTCAATTCCGCCAGCGCAGCGTTCGGATCGATGCCGGCCTTCTTGACGCCATCGCCCCAGGTCTTGACCAGCGGTTCGGCGGCCTTCTTCCAGGCGGCGGTCTGGTCCGGGGATAGCTTGTAGACCTCGTGACCTTCTTCCGCCTTCACCTTGTCGACGCCGGCATCTTCGAACTTGCCCCAGTGCTCGCCAACCACGCCGGCCATCTCGGTCGAGCAGTTCTTGTCGACCGCGGCCTTCTGCTTGTCGGACATCGCATTGTACTTGTCCTTGTTGATCACGAACACGAAGGTCGTGG
The DNA here is from genome assembly GCF_028128665.1 of Bradyrhizobium sp. CCBAU 45384. Classification (NCBI taxonomy): domain Bacteria; kingdom Pseudomonadati; phylum Pseudomonadota; class Alphaproteobacteria; order Hyphomicrobiales; family Nitrobacteraceae; genus Bradyrhizobium; species Bradyrhizobium sp. CCBAU 45384. The sequence goes on along the minus strand of NZ_LBIZ01000102.1, from coordinate 154,734 downwards.
TGTAGAGCGGCGCTTCCATGTGGAACTTGGTGACCTTGTCGATGCCGAACAGCACCAGCGAGCCCCAGGGAAAGGTGACGCCGTCGGCGACGCCGCGCTCGATAATGTCGCGCACTTCAGGGGCGGAGGACTGCACATTGGTGCCACCGAGCGCGGTGACGAAGTTCGCCATGGTGGCGTGCGCGGGGCGGATCTTCATGCCTTTCACGTCCTCCGGCATGGCGATCTTCTTGCTGCGCGAGTGGAAGGACGAAGGCGAGTGGACGAAGGCGAGGCAGTATTTGACGTCCTTCATCTCCTTCTCGGCATATTTGCGGTACCAGGCGTCCAGCCCCATCGAGCCGCCCTTGGCGTCAGAGATCAGGAACGGCAATTCGCCGGCGCCGATGACCGGGAAGCGGCCGGGCTGGTAGCCGGGATTGACATAGGTGACGTCAGCGATGCCGTCGCGTGCCATGTCGTAATGGTCGAACGCCTTGCCGAGCTGCTGGGCCGGAAACACCTTGCCGGTGATGGTGCCGCCGGAATCCTTGTTCACTGCGGCCACCCAGTCTTCAAGAGACTTTTGCAGCGGATGCGACGCCGGCACCCAGTGCGACACCTTCAGGTCAACGGTTTTGTCCTGCGCGAATGCAGGCGTCACGCTTGCTGCCAGCAGCAAAGCCAGACAGGCCTTCCTCATCTCGTGTCTCTCCCCTTTTGTGACGGCAGGCTTCGACGGCCCGGTCTTGTTAATTAACATGTTATCTAATCGGCCGGCGCGTTCAAGCCGGAACTGCTGCGTCATCTACGTCAGCGGTGTTGCACGGATTTGTCGCTTGTCCGAGCGACCAACCTCCCTTTTTGCTAAACCGTTATATGATATAATTATCCTGCGTGGATCAACGCGACAAGCGAGCCGCGACGAAAGCCTACAGGATCGGGAGGAGCAAGTATTGCGGACAAAAGTCGCAATCATCGGTGCCGGGCCGGCGGGATTGTTGCTTGGGCAATTGCTGCACATTTACGGCACCGACAACGTCATCCTGGAACGGCAGAGCCCCGACTACGTGCTCGGACGCATCCGCGCCGGCCTGCTGGAGGAGGGCACCGTCGCGCTGCTCGATCAGGTCGGTGCCGGCAAGCGGGCGCATGCCGAAGGCCTGGTGCACGAGGGTATCGAACTGGCATTTTCCGGGAGCCGCCACCGCATCGACATGAAGGCCGCCACCGGCAAGACGGTGATGATCTATGGCCAGACCGAGGTCACGTTCGACCTGATGAATGCGCGCAAAGCCGCCGGTCTCACCACCGTCTATGAGGCCAAGGACGTGCAGCCGCATGATTTCGACGGCAGTCACCCGCGTGTAACCTGGGTCAAGGATGGCGTCACCCACACGCTCGATTGCGATTTCATCGCCGGGTGCGACGGCTTCCACGGCGTCAGCCGCGCGAGCGTGCCTGATACGGCGATCGAGGAGTTCGAGCGGGTTTATCCGTTCGGCTGGCTCGGCATCTTGTCCGAGACGCCGCCGGTCAGCCACGAGCTGATCTATTCCAACCATGCGCGTGGCTTTGCGCTTTGCACCATGCGCTCGATGAAGCGCAGCCGGCATTACGTGCAATGCTCGCTCGATGACCATGTCGATCAGTGGCCGGACGATCGCTTCTGGGACGAGCTGAAGCGCCGGCTCGACCAGGAGGCGGCCGACAGTCTCATCACCGGCCCCTCGATCGAGAAGAGCATTGCGCCCTTGCGCAGCTTCGTCGCCGAGCCGATGCGTTTCGGCAAGATGTTCCTGTGCGGCGACGCTGCCCACATCGTGCCGCCGACCGGCGCCAAGGGGCTGAACCTCGCCGCCAGCGATGCGCATTATCTGTCAGGCGCACTTCGCGAGCTCTACGACGAGAAATCGAGTGCCGGCATCGATACCTATTCCGCCAAGGCGCTGGCGCGCGTCTGGAAGGCCGTGCGCTTCTCCTGGTGGATGACCTCGATGCTGCACAAATTCCCCGACACCGGCAGCATCGGCGCGCGCATCCAGCTCGCCGAGCTCGACTACGTCACGCAGTCGCCGGCCGCGATGACGTCACTGTCGGAGAATTATGTGGGGCTGCCGTTCTAGGACGGTGCCGTAGGGTGGGCAAAGGCGCAAAGCGCCGTGCCCACCACACCTCTTCACGATTGAGAAAGTTGGTGGGCACGCTTCGCTTTGCCCACCCTACGGCACTGTCAATGCGGCACCACACGTTTCAAACATCTGCGCAAATCCCGTTTAAAACTTTGTAATTGATGCGTTCGTCTCGTCCATCGCGTTCAATGCTGTCAATCGACAACGCGAGACGCGCATGACCTCCATCGACATCCCCGAAGGCTTCGAGCCGCTCGCCCGCAAGAGTCCGATGACCGAACCGTGGGAGCCGCTGTACGCGAAGAAGACCGACCGTGCCGTCATCATCGGCCTGCGGCTGGCAAGGCCGCACACCAACGGGCGTGGCTTGATCCACGGCGGCCTTATCACCGCGCTCGCCGACAACGCGATGGGCTACAGCTGCGCCCAGCTGACGAACTGGACCACCTCATTCGTGACGGTCTCGCTGTCGATCGATTTCGTCGGCTCGGCCGAGATCGGCCAATGGTGCTCGATCGAGAGCGACGTGATCAAGACCGGCAAGACGATCTGCTTCGCGCAGAGCCTGGTCAAGGCCGACGGCGCCGTGATCGCGCGGGCCAGCGGCACGTTTCGCGTCGTGCCGAAGCCGGGGTAGCTGTCATTCCGGGGCGGTGCGAAGCACCGAACCCGGAATCTCGAGATTCCGGGTTCTCGCTTCGCGAGCCCCGGAATGACGACTTCACCCAAACTTCCAATCCGTCGTCTCCACCACGAGATCGATGAACGCCCGCACCTTGGCCGAGAGCAGCCGCGAGGTCGGGTAGACGATGTGGATCGGCAACGCCGGCTGCTCGTATTTCGCCAGCAGGACCTTCAGGCGTCCGCGCTTCAGGCCCTCGGCGGCCTGATAGGCCAGCACGCGCGTGATGCCGCCGCCGGCTTCGGCATATTGCAGGGCGGCGTCGGCACTGTTGCTGATGAAGCGCGGAGATGGCGTCACCTCGATGCCCCGGCCGTCCTGCATGAACTGCCAGCTCGCGGACGGACCAAATTGGATCGTCTGGTGCTCAGACAGCGCCTGTGGCGTCCTCGGCTCGCCGTGGCGCTTGAGATAGCCTGGCGTTGCCACCGTGATCCGCCGCATCTCGCCGACCTGACGCGCGACCAGCGAGGAATCGGCGAGATGACCGATCCGCACCGCGGCATCGACGGCGTCCTCGACAAGGTTGACGAGATTGTCCGACAGCCTGAGCTCGGCCGCCACCTCGGGATAGCGCTTGAGATAGTCGGTCATGACAGACCCGACATGAAGCCGGCCGAAACCCACCGGGGCCGAGACCACCAGCCGCCCGCTCGGCCGGTTGCGCTCTTCCCGCGCCGCGCCGTCGGCCTCCTCGACGTCGGCGAGGATCCGCCGGGCGCGCTCCAGATAGCGCCTGCCGACATCCGTGAGCCGCACCTGTCGCGTGGTCCGCTGCAACAGCCGCGCGCCAAGATGCTCCTCCAGCGCTGCGATCAGCCGCGTCACCGCCGAAGGCGATAGCCTTAGCTTGCGCGCCGCCGGCGCAAAGCCGCGCAGATCGGCGACCGTGATGAAAACGCGCATGGCATCGAGGCGGTCCATGGACATTATTGCATATATCGCAATGATGAAGTGTCAAGCCGCCTGATTGTTTTAGACGGCAGAAGGTCCATCTTGGGTCGTGAAAGACGCAGACATGCGCCGGAATTTTCAGGAGATATTCCGATGACCGCAGTTCATACCTATGCCAGCGATGTCGCCTTCACCCCCGCCGTGAAGGCGATCCAGGCACGCAAGGGCTCGCGCGAAGCCTATGGCCGCGTCGAGCAGCGCGGCTGGCGCACCGAGGTCGACGAGAACCTCGAGGCCTTCCTCGCTGAGGCCAACAGCTTCTACTTTGCCACGGCATCGGCGGACGGCCAGCCCTATATCCAGCATCGCGGCGGTCCGAAGGGATTTCTGAAGGTGCTGGACAAGCAGACTCTTGCTTTCGCCGACTATGCCGGCAATCAGCAATATCTGACTCAAGGAAATCTCTCCGAGAACCCCAAGGCCTACATTTTCGTGATGGACTATGCCCATCGCCGTCGCGTGAAGATCTGGGGCGAGGCGCGCGTTGTCGAGGATGACGATGCGCTGACGGATGCGCTGATGCCGAAGGGCTATCGCGCCCGGCCCGAGCAGGTGATTCTCTTCAAGATTGCGGCCTGGGACACCAACTGCCCCCAGCACATTCCGCAAAAGTTCGACGCCCCGGATGTGGCAGCGGCGCTAGCCGCGAGGGATCAGCGGATTGCGGAGCTCGAGGCGGAAATTGCCGCGCTGGAGGGACCAGCGGCTGCGGAGGGCGGCTAGTCGTCCACGTCGTCCTGCGTGCGGCCGAACAGGTGCACGATGCCAGGCGTCGCAATTGTCACGAACACGAAGCGCGACAGGTGATGGGCGCCGACGAAGATCGGATCGATGTGCAACGTCAGCGCCAGTGCCAGCATCGCGTCCATCGCGCCGGGCGCGTAGGCGACGACGACGTCCGAGAATTTCACCTGCGTGGTGAGCGCGACGATGCCGACGAAGATGGCGGAGACGGCGATGGCTACGGCAAATGAGCCGAGCGCGGCGTTGATGTGGCCGGCCAGCGTCTTGATGCGCATCCGGGCAAAGCGGCTGCCGATCAGCGCGCCGATACCGACCAGCGACACGCCGCGCACCCAGTTCGGCAGGCCGCCGTCGACCCAACCCGCGCCGTGCAGCACGCTGGAGGCGATCATGGCGCCGAACATCCAGCTCGCCGGAAATTTCATCAGCCGCAGCACGAGTGACGCCGCCAGCGAAGCGGCAACCAGTTCCAGAAGATCGAGCGGCGAGGCGATCGCGGTCGTCAGAGATGGCGAGACGGAGGGGGCGACGCCCGCAATAGCCAGCACCATCGGCAGCGCCGCCGTCAGGATGATCACGCGCATGGTCTGCACCACCGCGATACCCGGCAAATCGGCCCCGCGCTCAACCGCCAGGATGGTGATCTGCGAGAGCGCACCGGGGCTGCCGGCCAGGAAGGCCGAGGTGCGGTCCCAGCCATGGACGCGCTGAAGGTAATAGCTGGAGCCGAAGGTCGAACAGAAGGTGGCGAGCGCCAGAAGCCCGATGGTCAGCGGATAGGCGCTGACCTGCTGGATCAGATGGCGCGATACGACCGAGCCCAGCGAAATTCCGAGCAGTACCAGCACGGTCTGGGTCAGGAGCGGGGGGACCGAGAGCTGACGTCCGGCAATCGCGGCGATTCCGACCGCGATCATCGATCCCGAGATCAACCCGCCCGGCAAGCCCAGGGCAAGGAACATCAATCCACCGGCCGCGCCGATGATTAGTGTCTCCGCGGTGCCTAAAACCTTGGCGCGGCTCGGCCATTCGAACGGAAGGGAGGCGGTGATTTGCTTCACGCCGCCTTATCGCAAATCGGCGAGAGGGGCACAATTGCAGGCTCGTCATGCCGCAATGCGTGCGCCTCTCGCCAAAGGCGAGGCGAGGATTGTGACGGAATTACTTCTTGTCAGCGGCCGGCGCTGGCGTGGCAGCGCCACCGGCCTTCGCAGTCTTGATGCATTCGGAGCGGAATTTCTTGCGCTCCTTGCCATGCAGGCCCTTGGCATCCGCCTGCTTCGAGCATTCCAGCGACTCGGCCGAGTGCTCCTTTGGCGCCTTCTTGTCAGTGGTGGTAGCAGCATCGGTCTTCATATCGGACTTGGCAGCCGGCGCCGCGGTCTGGGCGAAGGCGGTGCCGGTGGCGAACAGGGAGGCGATCGCGACGACGGCAAGGCGGGAGGCGAGGGTCATGATGTGGCTCTTCTTGCGAGAGTTGCGGAGGCCGCGAACGTCGACCCGCGTTGCTGAACGCCACATGAATAACACGACCGGAGCGGCCACTATATTTTGGCCTCAACCACCATCGCTTTCTTGTCCGAAGTCGCCGACACGCTAGGATAGCAATCCTCGTTTTGCTTCCCTGAGGGAGACCAAGGATGACCATTCAAGCGAAATTGTTGTGTGCCATTGCGGTAACGGGCGTTGCCGCGCTGGTGGCGAGTGCGCCGGCCCGGGCATTGACCGCGCAGGAGTGCAGCGCGAAGTATCAAGCCGCCAAAAAGGACGGCTCGCTCGGCACCATGAAGTGGAATGATTTCCGCAAGGCCCAGTGCGGCGCCGATGCGACGCCTGCGGCTGCGCCGACCGCAGCTGCCCCCGCCGCACCTCCGTCCGCCCCGGCGGCGACAACGACGGCGAAGAAGGAAGCTGCGCCCGCGGCTGCTCCGGCGCCGACCCTGCCGGCCGGTCCCGCGATCTTCCCGAACGCCGTCGATCCGAAATACGCCAAGGAGACCGCCGGCAAGGCCCGCCTTCACACCTGTGTCGACCAGTACAATGCCAACAAGACCACCAACGGCAATGGCGGCATGAAGTGGATCGCAAAGGGCGGCGGCTATTACAGCGAATGCAACAAGAAGCTGAAAGGCGCCGCCTGAGGCTTCGAGATCACGTCGAGGCCGGAGCCAGACTCCGGCCTCTTGTTTCAGTCCAGCAGTTTTTCGGCCGACTTCGCCACGAGCTGCGATCGCTTGCGTGGGCCGCGCTCGACGAACAACAGGCTCTGGCCGAAGATGAAGCAGTAGAACAGGAAGGCCTGTGCTTCAGCTTCTTCGGCTTCAAGGCCGGTCGCGCGATAGAGTTCGGCGACGTGGTTCAGCCGCGCCGCATCGACACTTGCGACCGCCGCCGCGGCGCTCTCGTCTGAACGCGCCCACTGCCTGATCGCGAGCTCGATCGCCATGCCTTCCGGATTGAGCCGCTCGGAGTAGAGCTGGATCACCGCCTTCAGCCGCTCGCGGGGTGCTTCGCCGTCAAGGCTGGTCTGCTGCGCGATCGAGGCCGAGCGGCCCTCGCGCCAGTGCACCAGCATGGCCTCCAGCAGCGCGGCGCGGTCGGCGAAGCGGCGGTAGAAGCCGCCTTTGGTGACGCCGAGATTCTTGGCGAGCACCTCGACCCTGACACCCTCGACGCCTGCACGGGCAAGCTCCTTGAATCCTGCCTCGACCCAGACGTCGCCCTTGCCGTCGTTCATAAATGAAGCCCTCACCGGTTCTTGATACGGTGCCGTATTGCTAACGCGTTCGGCGCTTGATACGCTAGCGTATCAAAATCAAGACACGGCAAGGGCGGGGAATGACGATGGAGCAGGAGGCAACCTACCGCGGCACGGTCTATCCCTGGCACTGCGATCATGTCGGCCACATGAACATCATGTGGTATGTCGGCAAGTTCGACGAGGCCAATTGGAATCTGTTCGCCCGGCTCGGGCTGACGCCGAGCTATCTGCGCATCTCCGGCCGCGGCATGGCAGCGGTGCAGCAGAACATCACCTACAAGCGCGAGTTGCTCGCCGGCGACATCGTCGAGATCCGCAGCCATCTACTCGAAGTTCGCGACAAGTCGATCCGCTTTCGGCACGACTTGACCAATGCCGAGACCGGCGAACTCGCCGCAACTTGCGAGATCATCGGTGTGCACATGGACCGCAGCCAGCGCAAATCGGTGCCATTCGAGGCTGTGATCCGCGAGCTCGCTCTGAGACATCTTGTCGAACCGGTCGAGGCCTGAGCCATGGCTGCGTTCGAGCCGAAAAACCCCGGCTATCGCGCGGCGGCCATCGCGATGTTCGAGCGGCAGCCGGCGATGCACACGCTCGGCATCGTGATCGTCCGCCTCGCGCCAGGCGAGGTCGAGCTCGCCATGCTGCATTCGGCCACCTTCACGCAGCAGAACGGCTTTGTCCATGCCGGCATCATCACCGCCGGGCTCGACAATGCCTGCGGCGTCGCCGCCTTCACGCTGATGCCATCAGAGGCCGATATCCTCACGGTCGAGTTCAAGACCACGCTGCTCGCGCCGGCCCGCGGCGAACGCTTTGTCTTCAAGGCCGAGGTCGTCAAGCCCGGCCGTCCACTTACCTTCTGCGAAGCCAAGGCTTTTGCCGAACACGAGGGCAAGACCACACTGATCGCGACCATGACCGGCACGCTGATGGCAATGCTGCCCCGCGCAACCGCTTCGCACGAGCCGCGCCCATCCCACGCCTAGCGGCAATTGACAAGCCCTGCAGCGCATCCCTTGATGCGTCATGCTCGCGAGTCTCAGCCTCATCCTGCTCTGCCAATTGATCGGCGAAGCCGTGGTCCGCGGCCTCGGCCTGCCGCTGCCTGGGCCTGTGCTCGGCCTGCTCCTGCTTCTGATCCTGCTGCTCGCCCGCGACCGGTTTGCACTGCTCGCGCGTGGGCCATTGCGGAACGACGACGTGGAGACCGCGAGCAAGGGGCTGCTGGCGCACCTGTCGCTGCTGTTCGTGCCCGCCGCCGTCGGCGTCGTGCAAAAGCTCGATCTGCTCGCCTCTCATGGCGTTGCCATCATTCTGATCCTTGCAGCCTCGGTGGTCGTGACTTTGCTGGTGACCGTCCTGACCTTCCGCCTGGTCAGCCGTCTGTTGCGACAGCAGGACGTCCCATGAAGGACAATCCGTTCTCGCTCTGGGTCTATCTGTCGCAATCACCGCTGCTCTGGCTGACGGTGACGCTGCTGGTCTATGCCACCACGGATGCCGTGTCGCTGGCGACGCGGCGCCATCCATTCGCCAATCCCGTGCTGCATGCAATGTGGATCATCGGAGCGTTCCTGCTCGTAACGGGCACCTCCTACACCACCTATTTCGCCGGCGCGCAGTTCGTGCACTTCCTGCTCGGGCCCGCCACCGTCGCGCTCGCCGTGCCCCTCTACGAGAACCGCAGGCGCGTGGTCTCATCCATCGTGCCGATGCTGGTGGCGCTGGTGGCGGGCTCGGTCACGGCCGTGGTGTCTGTCGTGCTGCTGGCGGAGCTCGCTGGCCTGCCGCGCGATGTGGTGCTGTCGCTGGCGCCGAAATCGGTCACGGCGGGCGTTGCCATGGGCATCGCGGAATCCCTGCATGCGGACCCATCACTGACGGCGGTTGCGGTGATCCTCACGGGGATCATGGGTGCCATTATCGTCACGCCGCTGATGAATCGTACCGGTGTGACCGATTTTCGCGCCCGCGGCTTTGCCGCCGGACTTGCCGCGCACGGCATCGGGACGGCCCGCGCGTTCCAGGTCGACGAGATCGCCGGAGTGTTCTCCGGTATCGCCATGAGCCTGAACGCTCTGGTGACCTCGTTCCTGGTCCCTTTGGTGGTGACTCTGCTGCTGCGATGACATCGCCTCCGCGACACTCTATATAGTCTGTAACAACTCCCGGTCCTGACGCGTATTTGCTGCAATGGGACCGAAACGGGACAAGATATGGCTGGATATCGGAATAGGGGACTTATGCCGACGCGCCGAACGGCGCTGACGCTGATGGGCGCGGGCGCCCTTGCGGCTGGCGGGATGACCTTGGCACGCGCGGCCACCGGTGATGAGGAGGTGCTGACCGAAGCCAAGGTGCTGCGCGATCCCGATGTTCCCGTTGCCGGCAATCCCGATGGCAACATCAGCATCATCGAATGGTCCGACTACAATTGCCCCTATTGCCGCAAGCTCGAGCCGGAGCTGCGCCAGGTCGTCCAGGACGACGGCAAGGTCAGGCTGGTTTTGAAGGACTGGCCGATCCTCGGGTCGGTCTCGGTGACGGCCGCCCGTATCGCACTCGCCGCGAAATACCAGGACAAGTATCACAAGGCCCATGACGCCATGATGGGCGTCAGCTCGCGCCTGACCGAATCGCGCATCAACGAGCTGCTCGCCTCGGTCGGCGTCGACATGGATCGTCTCAAGGGGGACCTCACCGCGCACGCCAAGGACATCGACGCGATCCTCAAGCGCAACAACGAGCAGGCCGAAGCTTTCGGCTTCAACGGCACGCCGTCCTTCATCGTCGGCAAGTATCGCGTCCCCGGCGTGCTCAGCATGAACGAATTCGAGCAGGTCATCGCCGACGCCCGCAAAGCCAAGATGAACTGAATATCGCCGTGCTGGTCGCAGCCAAGACAAAGGCGCCGCCGCGGATCCGCGACGGCGCCTTGTTCATATCAGGTTGATAGAATTACTTCGACGAGATCTTGACCCAGTCCTTGTGCGCGCGATCGCGCAGCAGGTCCCAATCGGCCTTCGCAACGTCCCAGTTCACGATGGTGCGATTGGTGATCGCGACCTCGCCATTGGCGACTGACGACGTATGCATGGAATCATAGACATAGACGCTGCAAGCAAGCAGCAGCGCGCCCAGGATCATTCCGAAAAAAGTCTGCATGGAGAACCCTCCGGTGTGTCGGGCGGATAACGTCGGCCCGGAGTGAATGGTTCCGCGAGAGTAGGGCGCGGGTAAGGACGCCTCGTTCACGCCCCGTTCAGCCATTGCAGCAGCTCCGTGTTGATCTCCCGCGGATAGGTGTGACTGAGATCATCGATCTCACGGTAGGTGACCTTGGCGCCCACGGCCGCGAGGGCCGCTTGCGTTTGCCGCGCGGTCTGCACCGGAAACATCCAGTCGAGCTTTCCGTGAGTGATAAAGACAGGCAGGCCCTGAAGCCGCGTAGCGTCGGCCATCTCCGCCATCAGCGGATGGAAAGTCGCCGACACCGGCGCGAGATGGGTGAAGGGCGAGGCGCCATCAAGCCCGCTGACATAGCAGAAGGTGCCGCCGTCGCTCATGCCTGACAGCAACATGCGTGAGGCGTCGATGGTCCAGCGGCCGCGTACGGTCTCGAGAATGCGCATCAGGTTGGGCGTGTCGGTGTCATCGCCCATCAGCGCCCAGGTCTGCCCCGTCGCCGTCGGCGCCACCAGGATGGCGCCCAAGCTGCGCGCATCGCGCAGCCAGCTCCACAGGAAGCCGCGACCATTGCCGCTGCCGCCATGCAGCGCCATCACCAGGGGCCAGGCGCGATCCGGCGTGTAATATTCGGGCACATAGACCGAGAAGCCGCCACGGCTGCCGGGCTCGTTGTGATCATGCAAGATGCCGGTGCGCTCGCTCGCGCCGACCTCCAGCCGCGATAGCAGTTCCTCATTCTCGCGCTTGGCGGTGTTGAGGAAGAAATTGCTCACTGGCGGGAATTGCACCGACAGCGGATAAAGCGCCTCTTGCGCGCGCGGCAGATGGCGGAGCGCGCGGAAGACGGAGACGAGATCGCCATTGCCGCGCTCGACGTCACGGATGCCGGCAAAGGCTGATAGTGTCTCGTTGCAGGCCAGATCGAGCCGCTCGCGAAGCCCTGCAAACTGCTCCGGCCATTCTCCGATCGCAGCGTGCGCGCCCTGCAGCGCATCGTCGGGCGCGCCGATGGCGTTCATGACCGAGCCGAAGGCCGGCGGATGCAAATGCCGGGCGAAGTAGCCGAGCGCTTCCAGCGCGTTGAGCAGCGGCGGCAGCACGGCCACGATGTCGTCGACGACGGCCTCGGTCATTGCTGCTTCCCTTGGCTGGATTAGTGCAGCTTCGGCGCCTTCAGAAGCTTGAAGCGATCAGTCGACGTCACCGTGACGTCGAAGGTGACGCCCTCATGATGCGCGCTGCCTTGATGATGCACGGTGAGAGGCACGTCGACGCCGGCAGGGCCGAGCGCCCACATCTTCTTGTAGAAGCTCGTCTGGCTCGTGACCTTCTCGCCATCCACGGCCAGGATCACGTCGCCGGTCTTGAGCTCGGCGCGAGCAGCCGGACCATTGGCGGAGATCCCGATCACCACGACGCGGTTGTCGATCTCGGTCGAATAGAGCCCGAGCCATGGCCGCGCTGGCTTGTTGACGCGGCCAAACTTGCGCAGGTCGTCGAGGATCGGTTTCAACAGGTCGATCGGCACGACCATGTTGACGTGCTCGGCCTTGCCCTCGCGCTCACGATCGAGCTGGAGCGAGCCGATGCCGATCAATTCGCCGCGTTCGTTGATCAATCCCGTGCCGCCCCAATTCGGATGGGCGGGATAGGTGAACAAGGCCTCGTCGAGCAGATACTCCCAATATCCGGCGAATTCCTGCTTGGCGACGATCTGGCTCGCGACCGAGCGCGTCCGCCCTCCGGCGCCGCCGACCACGACGCGGTCGCCGAGCCTGGCGTCCGCCGAGGAGCCGAGCGGCAGCGGCTCGATGTCGAGCCGTCCGAGCGCCTGCACCAGGCCGAAGCCGGTGACGGCGTCGAAGCCGAGCACATGTCCCTCCACCACGTGTCCGTCGCCGCGATGAAGCCAGACGGATTCCGCCTCGGTGATGAGATAGCCGATCGTGAGCACCAGCCCGTCGTCGATCACGACGCCATTGCCAGCGCGCTCGGTGCCGAGCGTTTCCGCGCTGAAGGCGTCTGGCGGGATGATGGCGTGGAGGCCGACGACGGAAGCGAGCGCACGGTCAAGATCGAAGCCGTAGTCGCTCGCACGCGGCTGATTGGCCGGCGGCACTCTCCATTCGGTCAGAACGGTCATGGAGTTCTCCTGGCTGAGAGCATTGCTCCGCCGAGGCTGCGGAACAACGCGCGAAGCAAGCATAATTTAGGCCGGAGGAGGCCATCTTGAAAGACTTGACCGCAACTATTCCGGATGTCGTGACGCGATTTCGGAGGATGACAGAAATTGTTCGCCCAAATTCGCTCGGTGGTTGCCTCTTCCGGCACCGGTCGCATGGCTGCCGTCCCGCGAGACGCTAGGCGGGGTGCAATGAAGCTGCTAACCATTGCCGCTTCGTTGGCCAAGAGATCACGGACAGAACCATGGACAATCGCAGCGACATCTGGCGTGGCATCGACACGATCAAGGGGCGCTTCATCGACCTCAGCGACAAGGTCTGGGGCATGCCCGAGGTCTGCTACACCGAAGCGCGCTCCTGCGCCGAGCATCTCGCTGAGCTGCGCCACCAGGGTTTCCGCATCACCGAGAAGGTGGCGGGCATTCCGACGGCGGTGATGGGGGAATGGGGCGAGGGCGGCCCGGTCATCGCCTTCATGGGTGAATACGATGCGCTGCCGGGCCTCAGCCAGGAGGCGGGCGTTGCCGAACACCGTCCGGTCGAAACCGGCGGTCACGGCCATGGTTGCGGTCACAATCTGCTCGGCTCCGCCGCGCTGCTCGCCGCGACCGCGGTCAAGGACTGGCTCGCCGAGAATAAGGTGCCAGGCCGCGTGCGCTATTACGGTTGCCCGGCGGAAGAAGGCGGCGCGGCCAAAGCGTTCATGGTGCGCTCGGGCGCGTTCGAGGACGCCGATATCGCCATAACGTGGCATCCGCATAGTTTCTGGGAAGTCGCGGTGACGCCGTCGCTCGCCAACACCCGCGCCGACTTCATCTTCACCGGCCGCACCTCGCATGCGGCGGCTTCGCCCCATCTCGGCCGTTCCGCGCTCGACGCGGTCGAGCTGATGAATGTCGGCGTGAACTACATGCGCGAGCACATGCCGAGCGATGCGCGCGTGCATTACGCGCTGCTGGACACCGGCGGCATTGCGCCCAACGTGGTGCAGGCTCACGCCCGCGTGCGCTATTCCATTCGCGCCCGGGACCTTCCCGGTATGAACGAGCTGGTCGGGCGCGTCAGCAAGATCGCAGAGGGCGCGGCCTTGATGACCGAGACCAAGGTCGAGATGAAGATCATCTCTGCGGTCTCCAACATCCTGCCGAACACGCCGCTGGAACAGGCGCTGCATCGGGTCATGGAGGAGCTCGGACCGCCGCATTTCGACGACACCGACAAGGGCTTTGCCAGCCAGATCCGCGCGACGCTGACCGACAAGGACATCGCGTCGGTCTATTACGCGATCGGCATGGAGCCGACCGATCGGCCGCTGGCCGACTTCCTGGTGCCGCTGGATGCCAAGCGCAACCCGCTGGTCGGCTCGACCGACGTGGGCGACGTCAGTTGGGTGGTGCCGACCGTGCAGGTTCACGCACCAACGGTTGCAATCGGCACGCCGTTCCACACCTGGCAGGTGGTGGCGCAGGGCAAGAGCCCCCACGCGCACAAGGCCATGGTCCAGGCGGCCAAGGCCATGGCCGGCCTCGGCATCAAGGCGTTGACCGAACCGGAACTGATCAAGGCTGCGAAGGTCGATCTGACGAAGCGGACGGCCAAGACGCCTTATGTCTGCCCGCTGCCGGACCATGTCGCGCCGCCGCTCAATATGTCCGTCGCGTAGAATTCAATCTCGATACTTCGTCTGATCTCGCGAACAAATTTTTCGCAGTGCAACGAGGTTTCCAGCGGATTTTGACGCTGGAATGCCGAACCGTTGGGCTGCGGAATGAAGTTTTGCCCAACCGACAGCCAGAACATCGTTTGCACACACACGGCTGCAGTTGACGTGCGGCCTATTCGGTGTGCCATCTACCGCCAGCCAAAACCAGGCGGCCGTTCCGCGGCCGCCCGCAAGCATATGGGAACCAGACGGGGGATAACCATGCTGGACAAAGAACTGCGTTCGATGATCGGTGACGTGAAGGACGGGCGGATGGATCGCCGCGCCTTCATTCAGCGCCTGGCCGCCGTCGGTCTCACTGCCCCCATGGCGAACCAGATCCTCGCCATCGGCGGCGTTGCCATGGCCCAGAGCCCGTCGCCCTATCCGCCGACCAAGCGCGGCGGCGGTGGCCCGCTCAAGCTGCTGTGGTGGCAGGGACCGACCCTGCTCAATCCGCACTTCGCCACCGGCACCAAGGATCAGGACGGCTCGCGTCTGTTCTATGAGCCGCTCGCCAGCTGGGACGTCGACGGCCACCTCAATCCGATCCTCGCCGCCGAGATCCCGTCGATCAAGAATGGCGGCCTTACCGCTGACGGCAAGTCGGTGACCTGGAAGATCAAGCCCGGTGTCAAATGGCACGACGGCAAACCCCTGACGGCCGACGATCTCGTCTTTACCTGGGCCTATGCCAGCGATCCCGCCACGGCGGCCGTCTCCATCAGTACCTATGCCGACATGACGGTCGAAAAGGTCGATGACCTCACCATCCGGCTTGTGTTCAACAAGCCGACGCCGTTCTGGGCCAATGCGTTCGTCGGCGCCTATGGATGCATCATCCCGAAACATCTATTTGCGGACTACAAGGGTTCGAAGTCCCGCGAAGCGCCGACCAACCTGGCCCCGGTCGGCACCGGCCCCTACAAATTCGTCGAGTTCAAGCCGGGCGACCTGATCCGCGGTGAGCTCAATCCCGAGTATCACATGCCCAACCGTCCGCATTTCGACACCATCGAGATGAAGGGGGGCGGCGATGCCGTCTCCGCGGCGCGAGCGGTGATCCAGACCGGCGAATTCGATTTCGCCTGGAACATGCAGGTTGAGGACGAAGTGCTGCTGCGTCTCGAGAAGGGTGGCAAGGGCAAGACCACCTATGCCGTGGGCGGCGACATCGAGTTCATTGCAATCAACTTCACCGATCCGAACACCGAGGTCGATGGGGAACGGTCCTCGATAAAGACCAAGCATCCGATCCTGTCGGACCTCGCGGTGCGTCAGGCGCTCGCTTTGCTCGTCGACCGCGAATCCGTGAAAAAGGCGATCTACGGCCGCGCCGGTCGCACCACCTCGAACTACCTCAATGGTCCCGAGGACTTCGTGTCCAAGAACACCAAATGGGAGTTCAGCGTCGAGAAGGCGATCGCGCTGCTCGAGAAGGCCGGATGGAAGGCCGGTGCCGACGGCATCCGCGAGAAGGACGGCAAGAAGCTGAAGTTCGTCTACCAGACCTCGATCAACGGTCCGCGTCAGAAGACACAGGCGATCGTCAAGCAGGCCTGCCAGAAGGCGGGCATCGACGTCGAGCTGAAATCGGTCGTCGCCTCGGTGTTCTTCTCCTCCGACGTCGCCAATCCCGACACCTATTCGAAGTTCTACACCGACATCGAGGAGTTCCAGATCCCGATGACGCAGCCCGATCCTGCCCTGCACATGAAGCGCTACATCTCGAGTCAGGTCGCCAGCAAAGACAACAAATGGCAGGGGCAGAACTTCCCGCGCTGGGTCAACAAGGACTACGACGCCGCGATCGAGGCGGCGGAGACCGAGATCGACCCGGTCAAGCGCGCAGCGCTCTACATCAAGTGCAACGACATGCTGTGGCAGGACATCGTGTTCATCCCGGTGATGCACCGCCTGACAGTGGATGCTTGCGCCACCGCGCTGCAGCCGGTCGTCTCGGGCTGGGCCAACCGGACCGATAACATCCAGGACTGGTATCGGGGGGCATGATCGCGCGGACATAGACGGGATTCTTCCCCATGAGCCAGTATGTCCTGCGTCGCCTTCTGATCGCCATTCCGAGCCTGCTCGGCATTTCGGCGGTGCTGTTCTTCGTGCTGGCGCTCGCGCCCGGCGATCCCTTTTCGGAGTTGGCGACCAATCCGAACGTGCCACCCGAAGTGCAGGCTGCACTTCGGGCCAGGTTCGGCCTCGACGATCCGATCTATCTGCGCTACCTGCACTGGCTTTTTGCCATGGCGCACGGCGATTGGGGCTTCTCCTTCGTCAGCAGGATGGACGTCGATAGGCTCATCCTCCAGCGCCTGCCGGCCACGCTCTACGTGATCGGCTCGGCGCAGGTCCTGGCACTCCTGATCGCCATCCCCGTCGGGGTCTACGCCGCCACCAAGCCCTATTCGCTGTTCGACCAGATCGCGAACACGCTCGCCTTCATCGGCTTCTCGCTGCCGACCTTCTTCACCGGTCTCCTGTTCATCCTGATCTTCTCGGTCACGCTGGACTGGCTGCCCTTTGTCTACACCACCGACATCAAGGCCACCGGCATCCACTATGTGCTGGAGATGATCCGTCAGGCGATCATGCCCGTGGCGGTGCTCGGCCTGTTCCAGGCGGCGTCGATGACGCGCTTCGTCCGTTCGGCGATGCTCGATGTCATCAGGCTCGACTATGTCACCACCGCGCGCGCCAAGGGGCTCGGCCAAGCCAAGGTCATCGTCAAGCACGTGATGCGCAACGCCATGATCCCGGTGGTCACGCTGATCGCGTTGCAGATGCCTGCAGTGTTCGGCGGCGCCCTCGTCACCGAGCAGATCTTCCGTATTCCCGGCATCGGATCGCTGCTGATCTCCTCCATCCTTTCCAACGACACGCCGGTGGTGATGGCCGTCACCTTCGTTTTCGCGTGGCTCGTGGTACTGTTCAATCTCATCGCGGACG
Source organism: Bradyrhizobium sp. CCBAU 45384 (assembly GCF_028128665.1). NCBI lineage: Bacteria > Pseudomonadati > Pseudomonadota > Alphaproteobacteria > Hyphomicrobiales > Nitrobacteraceae > Bradyrhizobium > Bradyrhizobium sp. CCBAU 45384. The sequence goes on along the minus strand of NZ_LBIZ01000102.1, from coordinate 137,441 downwards.
TCCTGTATGGCTGGCTTGACCCTCGCATCTCCCTCCGCTGAGCGGGGCGTCTATTCGCCCTGGCGCGAGACGTGGCGGCGCTATAGCCGCCACAAGCTCGCCGTGGTCAGCGCCTTCCTGCTTCTCGTTCTGATCCTGGCGGTCGTCGTCGGTCCCTTCATCTGGCGCGTCAAGATCAACGACATCGACATCGTCGCCGGCCTGCAGGGGCCATCGCTCACCCATCCTTTCGGCACCGACGATCTCGGCCAGGATATCCTGGCGCGCATGATCTATGGCGGGCGCATCTCGCTTGCCGTCGGGCTCGCCGCGATGCTGGTCTCGGTCTTCATCGGGACCCTGATCGGCGCGCTCGCCGGCATGTCGCGCGGCGCGCTTGGTCACGGTCTGATGTGGCTTACCGACCTCTTTTTGTCGCTGCCGGCACTGCCGCTGCTCTTGATGCTCATCTATCTGTTCCGCGACGCGTTGAAAGCGATGTTCGGTCCCGAGGGCGGCATCTTCATCCTGATCGTGCTCGTGATCGGCGGCCTGCGCTGGATGCCGGTGGCGCGCCTCGTCCGTGCCCAATTCCTGTCGATCCGCGAGAAGGAGTTCGTCGAGGCCGCGCGTGCGCTCGGTGCCAGCCCGGTGCGGCAGGTGGTGAAGCACATCCTTCCCAACGCGCTCGGCCCGGTGATCATCGCCGGCACCATCGATGTTGCCGCCGCCATCATTGCGGAATCGACGCTGTCCTTTCTCGGTCTCGGCTTCCCGCCTGATACGCCGACCTGGGGCCGGCTGCTGTTCGACGCCAAGGACTTCCTCGATATCGGCCCGCACTGGGCCCTGTTCCCGGGCGGTGCGATCTTTATCGCGGTCGTCGCCATCAACTTCATCGGCGACGGTCTGCGCGACGCGCTCGATGCGCGACGGGTGATCTGATGGCGCCGCTGCTCGAGATCAAAGGCCTCAAGACCGACTTCTCCACCGACGATGGCATCCTCCAGGCCGTCGACGGCGTCGACATTACCATCAACAAGGGCGAGACGCTCTGCGTCGTCGGCGAATCCGGCTGCGGCAAGACCGTGACCGCAATGTCGATCCTGAAGCTGATCGCGATGCCGCCGGGCCGCATCGCGGCAGGGGAGATCATCTTCGAAGGCCGCGATCTGGTGCCGTTGACGAGCAGCCAGCTCGACGAAATCCGCGCCAAGGAGATCGGCTTCATCTTCCAGGAGCCGATGACCTCGCTCAATCCGGTGCTCACCGTCGGCGAGCAGATCGCCGAGAGCCTGCGCCGGCACGAGAACGTCACCAGGAAGCAGGCGCTCGAGCGCACCATCGAGATGCTGAAGCTGGTGCAGATCCCGAACGCCGAAGGCCGTGTGCACAACTATCCGCACCAGTTCTCCGGCGGCATGCGCCAGCGCGTGATGATCGCGATGGCGCTGGCCTGCAAGCCCAAGCTGATCATCGCCGACGAGCCGACCACTGCGCTCGACGTCACCATCCAGGCGCAGATCCTCGACCTGCTCCAGGACATGAAGGAGCGCTTTGGCATGGCGGTGATGCTGATCACCCATGCCATGGGCGTCGTCGCCGAAACGGCGCAGCGCGTTGTCGTGATGTATGCCGGCAAGGTGGTGGAGGAGGCCGGCGTCGACGCTCTTTTCGCCGATCCGCGCCATCCCTACACGCAAGGCCTGATCCGCTCGATCCCGCGCATCGATCTCGACAGCGAGCACAAGACCCGGCTTGAGGCGATCGGCGGCTCGGTGCCGATCCTGATCAATCCGCCGGTCGGCTGCCGCTTCGCGCCGCGCTGCAAGTTCGCCATGAACGTCTGCACCGCGAAGGAGCCGTTGCTGCGCGAGATCGCGCCCGGCCACCGCATGGCCTGTCATCTTGGCGACCCGCAATTGGGAGGCGCGGCATGAGCGAGCCCTTGCTCCGCGTCAGCGGCCTAAAGAAATATTTCCCGGTGCTCGGCGGCCTGCTGTCGCGCCAAGTCGGCACGGTCTATGCGGTCGACGGCGTGTCGTTCTCCGTCAATCGCGGCGAGACGCTTGGTCTGGTCGGCGAGTCCGGTTGCGGCAAGTCGACCACGGGACGTTGCGTGTTGCGCCTGATCGAGCCGACCGATGGCGAAGTGACCTTCGACGGTCAGAACGTGCGCAACCTCGGCGGCAACGATCTGCGGGCGATGCGGCGGAACATGCAGCTCGTGTTCCAGGATCCGTTCGCCTCGCTCAATCCGCGCATGACGGTCGGCTCGATCCTCGGCGAAGCCTTCACCATCCACAATCTCGCAGCCAACGCCAGGGAGCGTGAGGAACGCGTCGCGGGCTTGCTGGTCAAGGTCGGCCTCAAGGCCGAGCACATGCGACGTTATCCGCATGAATTCTCCGGCGGCCAGCGCCAGCGCATCGTGATCGCACGCGCCCTTGCGGTCGAGCCGAAGCTGATCGTCTGCGACGAGCCGGTGTCCGCGCTCGACGTCTCGATCCAGGCGCAGGTCATCAACCTGCTGGAAGATCTCCAGGCCGAGCTGAACCTCACCTATCTGTTCGTGGCGCACGACCTGTCGGTGGTCGAGCACATCTCCGACCGCGTCGCGGTGATGTATCTCGGCCGCATCGTCGAGTTGGCGAAGGCGAGCGATCTCTATCGCAATCCGCAGCATCCCTACACCAAGGCACTGCTCTCCGCGGTGCCGGTGCCGGATCCCAAGCTCAAGCGCAACCGCATCCGCCTCAAGGGCGACGTGCCGAGCCCGATGAAGCCGCCGTCAGGCTGTCACTTCCACACCCGCTGCCCGATCGCCCAGCCCCGCTGCGCGGAAAGCGCGCCGGAGCTGAAGGAAGGCGCGGGCGGACATTACGTGGCGTGTCACCTGGCTTAAAGTTGCGCGGTTGGCATGCTCGGCGGCTACGGTGCGCTGACGAGCGAGCTTTATCGACGCAAGCCCGCCTCACCCTTCCAGCGTAAAGCCGACGCGCAGCGTCACCTGGTAGTGGCGCACCGCACCGTTCTCGATGTGGCCACGGGTCTGCACCACCTCGAACCATTTCATCTCGCGGATGGTCTTGGACGCGCGGCTGACAGCATTTTTGATGGCGTCGTCGATCGAGGTCTCGGACGATCCGACCAGTTCCAGGATCTTGTAGACATGATCCTTCTCGGCGGTGGGCATGGTGAGCCTCCCTGGTTGCGCGGCAGCCTTCGTCTCCGCATGGGCTCCCGATTGAACGGGTACCGGCCGTTCCGGTTCCGCCGCGCGGCGGCGTGACGCTGGCTCTGTCGCGAACGTAATGGCGCTATTCCGCAGCCTGGGCGGCTCGCGGTAGGACGGATGCGGACTGCATTCCGCGCCAGAGCAGCCGCAGCAGCACGGCCAGCAAGGCCATCATCGCGAAGCCGCCGAGGGCCGGCGCAAACCTGTCGGTCAGTCCGGCGAGATAGGCCTGTTCCTCGCCGAACTGCGCCGCCAGCCGCGCCGATTGAAGCATACCGTAGGCGCCGGCAAGCAGGATCAGCCCGTAGACGATGCCGCGTTCGCGCGCGCTCGCCAGCAGCGCCAGATCGGGAAGCAGCAAGGCGAGGCCGATGCCGATCATGGGCAGATCATAATCATAGGCGTAGGGGCTGATCATCACCGAGACCATGGCGGTGATGCCGAGGGCGAATCGAGGCGACATCTTGCGCGCCGCGCCAAGCCAAACGGCAAGCACCACCGCGCAGAGCGCAAGGCTCGCGACCGCTGCCTGCGCCCAGAAGGCAAGAGTTGGCGGAACGCCCGCACGGGAAAGCGCCGCGTAGGTCGAGATCATTCGCAGCAGCGGGTAAATGCCCTGATCGAGAAAGCGCGCCGATTCCCCGATCGCGCCAAGCCATGCGGTCCAGATCTGCCAGCCGAACACCAGTGTGCAGACCATGGAGCTTGCCAGCACGACCATGGCGGCGGTCGCGAGCGCCACCCAGCGGGGTGTCGCCAGCATGTAGACGCCGACGGCGATGGCGAGATGCGGCTTGACCACCATCGCACCCAGCGCGAGGCCGGCGACAAGCTGGCGCCGCTCCACGTTGAGGCAGGCCAGGCCAACCAGGGCGCCGGTGAGAAAGCCGTTCTGTCCGCCGCCGATCGTGATCGCAAGCGCGGGAAACAGTGCGACCAGGACATGGGCGAAATTCGCGCCCGCAATGGCGCGAAGCATCAGCAGGTAGGCCACGAGCGTTGCGACGATGAATACGAGATAGGCGATGCCAATCGGCAGCAGCGCCAGCGGTGCGACGAGCAGGTCGAACTGCGGCGGGTAGGTCCAGGGCATGAAGCCGGTGGCTCCATGCGCAGCCTCGGCCTGGAGCTGCATCAGCGTTTCGAACCGGTACACCAGATCGACCTGGCCGCGCCACACCTGTTGCGCGGCGATGTAAAAGGCGTCGAAATCCGAGAGCTCGCGGATCTGGAAGACGCCCCAGCGCCCAAACCTCAACGTCTTGAACAGCACCATCACGGCCAGTGCCGCCAGCACGAAGCGGACATAGGCGATCCGTTTCGATGGCGAAAATTGAACCGCTTCCAGCGCCTCGGCAAACATGAGCGACGACCCGACCCTGACCCGATCAGCGGCGTGCAGGCCCGCAGATCCCCGGCCAAACTGCCATCGGAGGCTTAAGGGACGGTAACGAATAGGGAAGGATTTTGGCTGATAGCGCCTGACCGGCGGAATGGAGACGCGACCGGTTTTGCGCCGAGGTGAGGCGATTTTCGGCCGGGTCCTGGTGAGAGATCGCGATATCCTTTCGAAATCGCCCGTGGGCCTCGGATGGCCGCGCTTGCCGGTTCGGTGACGGGCGAGCTAACGTCCGCGAAGTTCCTGAGATATTCGATGGGCGGCGATGATCGACCGTGGGACGAAAGGCGCTCTGGTTGCGATCGGCTTGCTGGCCTTGCCGGCATTGAGTGTCGCGCAGGACGAGCTTCAAGACGCACCGCACGGCCTGTCGCTGCAAGTCACCACCGATCCTTCCACGATCGAGTGCCGCAGGCTGGAGACGGTCAATCCCGCTTCGCTGATCTTCCTGCCGCTGCGTCGAACCTTCAACGACGATTTCGACGAGCATCCGCTTTCGCACGGACGTTGGGCCCCGCATTACGCGGGCGGGGCGGCGTGGCCGGAGGCGCGCTATTGGGGCGGCGACGGCTCCGACTTCAAGCGCAAGACCAGCGCCAACGGCGAGCAGCAGATCTATGTCGATCCGCGCTACGCCGGACGTGCGGGGGTGCCGCTCGGGCTCGATCCGTTCAAGGTCAACAATGGCGTGCTGTCGATCGTCGCGAGCCGTACGCCACCGGAATTGAAGCCGGTGCTCTTCGACAACGAGTACATCTCGGGAATCCTGACCTCTCAGGGCACGTTCGCGCAGAAGCACGGCTATTTCGAGATCCGTGCCAAGCTCCCGGTCGGCCATGCGGTGTGGCCGGCATTCTGGATGCTGGCGGATGACGGCGGCTGGCCACCTGAGGTCGACGTCCTGGAAGGCCGTGGCGAGCGGCCCGGCGATCTCGTCATGACCACGCATTGGCGGATTCCGTCGACCCAGAAGATCCAGTCCTGCGGCTTCGATTTTGCGGTCGACGATGCTTCGCGCGCATTCCACAATTACGGTGTGCTGTGGGAGGAGGATCGCCTGGTCTATTTCATCGACCGTAGGCCGGTCTCCGACATCAAGGTGCCGATCGGCTTCGACGATCCCATGTACATGATCGTCAATCTCGCGATCGGATCGAAATTCTTCGTTGGCGTCGGTCCCGTCGATGCGGAAACGCCACCCACCGTCGCGTTCGAGATCGACCGGATTTCTGCCTATCAGATCGACCAGCAACAGGCGCAGAGGTGACGATGTCGGTTTCCATCTCGCGCCGCTCGCTCGGGAAGCTTGCCGGCCTTGCCGCCCTCGGCCTGACGACGCGCGCTGGTGCTGCCGAGGTCGGGATGGCTGCGCCGTTCCCGAAGGATTTTCTCTGGGGCACGGCGACATCCGCCTATCAGATCGAAGGCGCCGTCGATGAGGACGGCCGCGGCAAGTCGATCTGGGATACCTTCAGCCACACGCCCGGCAAGATCGAGGATAGCTCCACAGGCGACCGCGCCAACGATCACTATCACCGCTATAAGGACGACGTCCGGCTCATCAAAGAACTCGGCGTCAAGGCCTACCGCTTCTCGATCGCATGGCCGCGGGTGTTTCCGGAAGGGACGGGGCAACCCAATCCCAAGGGACTCGATTTCTACAATCGCCTCGTCGATGAGCTGCTCGCGAGCGGCATTGAGCCTTATGCCACGCTCTATCACTGGGACCTGCCGCAGGCGCTCCAGGATCGCGTCGGCGGATGGTCGTCGAGCGATACGTCAAAGGCCTTTGCCGATTACGCCGCTTTAGTCGCCGCGCGCCTGACCGATCGCGTCAGAAGCATTTTTACCGTTAACGAGGTCGGGCGCTTCGTGAATTTCGGCTATGGCTGGGGCATCGACGCGCCCGGCCTCAAGCTGCCGGCCGCGCAGCTGAACCAGGCGCGCCATCACGTCGCGCTGGCGCATGGGCTTGCCGTACAGGCGATCCGCGCCTCCGGGCGCGCCGGTACCCGTGTCGGCGCAGCCGAGAACATCGCCGCCTGCGTCCCGGCGATCGCGACGCCGGAAAACATCCGCGCCGCCGAGATCGCAACGCGCGAGCTCAACGCTGGATTCCTCGGCGTGGTGCTGGAGGGCAAATACACCGACGGCTTCCTTGCCTATTCCGGTGCGGACGCGCCGAAATTCACTGCGGAGGAGCTGAAGATCATCGGCGCGCCGAACGATTTCGTCGGGCTCAACATCTACGCCCCGCAATTCTACGTAACCGCCTCCGATCGCGCGCCGGGCTTCCACGTGCTGCCGTTCCCGACCTCGTTCCCCCACATGAACTCGGAATGGCTGCGGATCGGCCCCGAGGTGATCTACTGGGCGCCGCGCCTCGCCGCGAAGATATGGAACATCGAGAACATCTACATCAGCGAGAACGGCACCTCATCCGAGGACAGGATTTCCGCCGACGGCAAGGTCTACGACCTCGACCGCATCATGTTCCTGCGCAACTATCTGACCCAGATGCAGCGCGCCATCACCGAGGGCGCGCCGATCCGCGGCTATTTTCTCTGGAGCCTGATGGACAATTTCGAATGGATTTTTGGCTACGGCAAACGCTTCGGCCTCTACCGCGTCGACTTCGAGACGCAAGCGAGGACGCCCAAGCTGAGTGCGGCGTTCTATCACGACGTGGTGGCGCGGAATGCGATTGGAGTGTGACCGACGCCGCTACGGATCCAGCTCCGTATCCCAGTAGAGGTAGTCCAGCCAGCTGTCGTGCAGATAGTTTGGCGGGAACAGGCGACCGTTGCGGTGGAGCTGGTGCACCGTCGGCGCGAACGCGCTCTGGCGCGGAAACATTTTTGCCTGGGCCGGCGTCAAATTGCCCTTGCGCAGGTTACACGGCGAGCACGCTGCGACCACGTTCTCCCAAGTGGTCTGGCCGCCTTTGCTGCGCGGGATGATGTGATCGAAGGTAAGATCGTCGGGCGAGCCGCAATATTGGCAGGCGAAACGGTCGCGCAGGAAGACGTTGAACCGGGTGAAGGCGGGATGCGTGGTCGGCTTGACGAAGGATTTGAGCGAAACCACGCTCGGCAGCTGCATTTGCAGCGTGGGACTGTGAACCGCCTGGTCGTAATGCGCTACGATATTGACGCGGTCGAGGAACACCGCCTTGATCGCGTCCTGCCACGACCACAGAGACAGTGGGTAGTAACTCAGCGGCCGGAAGTCCGCGTTCAGGACCAGCACCGGCCAACTGCCTTGCGAGACATGTGCGTTCAAGTAACGCTCCCGGCCTCCAATATACGCTGCGAAGCAGCATGTACTGACATACTACATGCAGCGTGACGGGATTGTGAAGCCCGTTGAGCGACTTATTCAGGTGCAAGCAATACGGCGGCGGGGTGGCAAACGCCCAAAAATGCCGCGATTTGGGAGCTCGAAATGGGGCGGGGCGCCTATGGCCCGGACAAGGCGCCGCTCCAATCGCCTATGTGGACCTTGCCGGCTCAACTACTCCCGCACCCGCTCCAGCTTCTGCAAGCACCGCGTCGCGCGCACCACGGCCGGCAACTCCTCGTTGGGGAAGCTGGTCGTCCAATTGGTGACGCCGACTTCGCCGACATAGATGTCGCCCCGCGAATCCAGCGCGAGGCCGTGCGGCGCCAGGAACTTGCCGGCCGCAATGCCCGGACCCGTTTCGCCGCCGAGCCGAGCGAGGCGCTTGCCTTGCGCGTCGACGATGGAGAGCCGCGGCCCGAGATTGGGAACATTGCGGTTGATGTCGAGGCCGGGGCCGAGTTCGCCGATCACGAAGGTCGGATTTTCGGCGCCGCCACAACAGCACAGCGCGCAAGGCCTATGCAGATTGTTCCACTGGGTCTCGTATTTACCTTCGCCATTGAACACCTGCACGCGATGGTTCTCGCGATCTGCGACATAGACCCAGCCGTCGGCATCGGTGGCGATGTTGTGCACGATGTTGAACTGGCCCGGATCGGTGCCGGGCTCGCCCCAGCTTTTGATCAGCTTGCCGTCCGGCGTGAATTTATGCACGCGCGCATTGCCGTAGCCGTCGGAGACGTAGATCTCGCCTTTCGGCGACAGCGCGGTGTGGGTGCAGCGGTGAAAGGGCTCGCCGCTCATGAACGGCGCGGGCTTCCTGGGGATACCGATCGTCAGCAGCACCTTGCCGTCGGTGGTGCATTTGCGCACGGTATGGTCGCCGTCGTCGGTGCAATAGAGATTGTCGTCGCTATCGATATGCAGCCCATGCGCACGCGAAAACAGACCTTCGCCGAAACTGCGCAGGAAATTGCCCTCGCGGTCGAGCACCACCATCGGATGTTCGCCGCGGTTGAAGACGTAGACGCGGTCCTTGCTGTCGACCGCGACGGAGGCGACGTCGGTGAGCTGCCAGCCGTCGGGAAGCTTTGCGAAGTTTTCGACGACACGGTAGCGGTGTTCGCCCGTGCCGAGAATGGCTGGCATTGGTGGTCTCCCTTTATTCACTGTCGTGATGCGAGGCTGTGCCCGCCTCACGCGGCAAAATCCCTTCCTCGATCGCCTTGATCTGAAGCGCGAGGAATTTCGAGTTGATCCGGCACTGTGCGAGGCTGCCGCCGATGAACCACAGGCCGGGCTGGTTTGTGCGCGCGTACATGTTGCGCAGCTCATAGCCGTCGCCAAAGCCCCAGACCGGGCCGACGCGGTCGGCGATGGCCTCTCCGAACAGCTTTCGCACGAGGTATTCCTGCGGCTTGTAGCCGGTGGCGAGCACGATCAGGTCGGCGGCGATGCTCGTGCCGTCCTTCATTCGCGCGCCGTCAGCCGCGAAGCTTTCGATGTCCTCGAACTGCTTCAGCTTGATCTCGCCTTCGACGATCAGGTTGGAGCAGCCGACGTTGAAATAATAACCGCCGCCGCGGGTGAGATATTTGAACTGCCAGCCGGTGCCGGCCTCGCCGAAGTCGAGCTTGAAGCCGACGCGGCGGAGGCCGTCGAGCAGCTCCTTGTCGAGCTCTTTCGATTGCTCCGTCAGCATCATATGGGCCTTCTTCGCGAGCTGCGTCGGCATCGAGGCGGCGATCAGATCGTTGTCTTCCAGCGTGCCCTCATTGTAGGTCGCGTAGGCCAGCTGTGCCGACGGCTCGATATTGGTCACTAGCGTCGGCGAGCGTTGCACCAGCGTCACTTCGGCGCCGCTGGAGTAGAGATCCTGCGCGATGTCGTGACCGCTGTTGCCGGTGCCGATGACGATCGCGCGCTTGCCGTGCCAGTTCTCGCCATCCTCGTAGCGGCTCGAGTGCACGAGCGTGCCCTTGAAACGATTGAGCGTCGGAATGTCGGGGATGTTGGCGATGCCGCTGACACCGGTCGCCATGATGACATGGCGCGGATGCGTCGCGCGCTTGTTCCCGTCCGCACGGCGCAGCGTCACCGTCCATTGGTCCTTGGCCTTATCATAGGCGCCGCCTTCGAACTCGGTGCCGGTCCAGAAGTTCAGCTCCATGGCGTCGACATAGGCTTCGAACCAGTTCGCGAGCTTGTCCTTGGGGATGTAGGTCGGCCAGTTCGGCGGGAACGGCATGTAGGGCATGTGATTGACCTGCACCTGATTGTGCAGGGTCAGCGCATGATAGCGCTTGCGCCAGACGTCGCCGATCCGCGGCCATCGATCGACGATCAGCGTGTCGATCTGCAACTGCTTCAGCCGCGCTGCGATTGCGAGTCCCGCCTGGCCGCCGCCGACCACCAGCACGGTGGGGTCATGATCGGCATAGTCGCGCGAGGAATTGCGCAGGTCGAGCCAGTTCGGACCGCGGAAGTCGCGCGAATAGGCCTGCCCCCGCGGCCGTGACGTGCCGAGCTGCTCTTCGAACCCTTTGAGCTCTTCGAGCGCTGTCAGCAGTGTCCAGGCCTTCAGCCTGTCACGGTCCGCGGGGTCCGGCGCGAGCCGCACGATGCCGCTGCCACGGCCGAGCGCGGTTTCGAAATTGAAGATGGCCTCGATGGTGTTCGTGCCGGCGCGCGTGACCCAGCGCGGCGCCGCGCGGGTCGGCGCGATCTTGAAATTTGTCGGCACCGCCTTGGGCGCGAGCGCGACCAGCGCTTGCACGACGGTATCGCGGCCCGCAAACGTCTGCAGGTTCCAGCTCAGTGCCAGCACATCGCGCCAAAAGCTATCGGTGAGGAAGAGGCAGTCCAGCGCAGCGCCATCAGGCTTGATCAGCGAGCCCTCGAATTCATCGAGCCAGGCTTGCGCGGAGACGGCGATATCCTTCGTGCGATCCAGCATGCGCAACCTCCCTTGAGAGGAACGCTATACTGGATCTGGCCATGTCAAAAGCGCTTTACCCGAGCAGCGTGAGCATGTGGCCCTGCTCAGGCGGAATGCGCCCCTTCAGCGTATCGAGATAGACCTGCCGTACGGCGTCGGGGCCGCAGCTCTCGACCACGCTCAGGCACCGCTCCAGCATCGGGGCGAAGCCCGACCATGCCGCGCCGAAGCGCTGCTCGATGCCACCCGGGCCCCGTTCCTTGGCGCGTTTGCGGATCTGGTCGGGAGCGAAGAACCAGCGCGGCTTTGCGCCGGGCAGCACGCCCTCATCCGCGTCGGTGGCGCGATGCGTCAATCCGACGCGCACGGAGCATTTCATCTGCTCGCCAAAATGCCGGTGCAATCCGGCGCGGATCGCGCTGTTGCCGGCCATGTCGACGAAAGCGACCGGCGCATCCGCCGGCAGCGATTCGATGCGATCATAGGTGACGACGTCGTCGTAGCAGCCGAGCGAGGTGACGAAGCCGGTATTGCCTGACGATGTCAGCCCGATCACCTTCCGCCCGCGCGTATGCAGAAGATGGGCAAGCCCGAATGCGGTTTTGCTCGATGCGCTCGACAGCAGCACAGCACCTGCGCCGAAATCGTTGTTCTCGGCGAGGAAATCGTCGACCAGGAACGACAGCATGAACAGCGGTCGCAGCAGCGCCTGGTAGTCGCCCTGCCGTCCGTCATAAGCGGGATCGCCGCCCACGCGCGCATAAGCATTGTAGACCGGCGCCACGCCTTGCCGGTGCGCAGCGCCATCGCGCAGGCCGCGCTTGCTGACGTCGGTGGCCTCGATCACGAGATGCGTCGCCATTGGGAAATAGCCGAACAGGCGCTCGCCCACCGGCACGTTCGGATGGTTCGAGGCGATCACCTCGCCAAAGCCCCACACCGGAATGTTGCCGAAGCCGCTTGGCGCGGGGAACAGCTGCCAGTATTTCAGCTCGTCGCCGAGCACCGCATAGGTGATGTTGTTGGCGGTAAGGGCAAAACGGTCGACCTGCACCAGCAGCGCATCCTGCGGCAGCGCGTCCGCAGCCGGTAGCTCGGTCGCGATCGTCTTGCAATTTTCGAAATCGTCTCGCGCAACGATGAAGTCGGTGGCTATCATGATGTCGATCCCGGCTTGTGTCCTTGCCGGCATCTCAATCGTTCAGCCGCAGGCCATTTGCAACCGCAACATAGTTTGAAACGTTGTTCGTCTCGGCCTTTGCCCAATAGGGATCCCGCAGCTTGCGCTTGAAAATCTTCCCCGTCGCCTCGCGGGGCAGCGCGTCCAGGAACTGGACCTCCTTCGGCACCTTGAAGTTTGCCAGCCGCTCGCGCAGGAACGCCTGCACGGCGGCGGCGGAGAGCTGCGCCCCTGTCTCCGGCTCGATGCAGGCGCACAGCCGCTCGCCGTATTCGGCGTCGGGGATGCCGAACACGGCGCAATCGCGCACCCCTCGCATGGCGATCAGCACGTTCTCGATCTCGGCGGGATAGATGTTGACGCCGCCCGAGATCACCATGTCGCGCTTGCGGTCGCACAGGAAGAGATAGCCGTCCTGGTCGAGATAGCCGACGTCGCCGACGCTGACGAGGCCGTCGCGCCCGGCCTCGGCGCGTGCCTGCGCCTTGCCGTGATAGTCGAAGTCCGGTACCGCCGTCTGGCGCATGTAGATTTCGCCGACCTCGCCGGCGCCGCAGAGGCTGCCGTCCTCGCGGAAGATCTTGACGATGCCGCCTTCGATGGCGCGGCCGACCGTGCCCGGCTTCTTCAAGGCCTCCTCGGCCGAGTGCCACACCGGAATGCCGGTCTCGGTCGAGCCGAAATATTCGTTGATGACCGGTCCCCACCAGTCGATCATGGCGCGCTTGATTTCGGGTGGGCAGGGCGCAGCACCGTGCACGACGAAACGCAGCGACGAGAGGTCGTAGCGCCGCTTGATTGCATCGGGCAGCCGCAGCAGCCGGACGAACATGGTCGGCACCATGTGGATGTGGCTGACTCGGTGGCGCTCGATCAGCGCCAGCAGCTCCTCCGCGTCGAACCGCGCCTGCAGAACGATGGTGCAGAAGCTGCGGAACGCCAGCATGCCGTAGGAATGCGGCGCCGAGTGATACATCGGCCCGTTGATCAGCACGACCTGGTCCTCGCGCGGCTTGATGCCATAGGCGATCGCGCCGACGCGCTCGGATGCGGCGGCCTGCTCGGGCTGCATCGGCATGCGCCTTACGCCCTTCGGCATGCCCGTGGTCCCCGACGTGTAGATCATCGCTGCGGCACGCCGCGGCGGTTCCTGCAATTCCGAATGACCGTTGCGCCAGCTGTCCCAATCGGTCAGGCCGACGGGCACCTCAGCCAGTTGCGGAGGAATTGCGAAGGTCGACATGAGCTCGGGCGGGGTTGCCACGACGAGGAGGCGGACGTCCGCAGGCAGGCCGGAACGGATCTGCGGCAGCAGATCGGCATGGCAGACCAGGATCTTCGCGCCGCTGTCGATGAGGATGTAGCGGACTTCCTCGGCCTTGAGATGCCAGTTGATCGGGACCACGGGACTGCCGAGCGCGGCCGAGGCCGCGACCACCTCGAACAGCGCAAAATCGTTGCGCAGCATCATGGCGACCGGCGCGCCGTCGGCGAGGCCCAGGCTGCGAAGCCCGCTCGCGGCCCGCCTGATGCGGGTCTGAATCTCGTCATAGCCGATCCGGCGTTCACCGCTGATGATCATGGCGTGTCCTTGTTTCGCGCGAGCCTAGCGATCGTCCAGCACGTCGCCGAACCCGACCCAGCTCTTGCCGTTGAAGCGGCGGAGCTGAAGCTGCTGGAACGGCAAATAATCATCAGGGCCGGTCGTGACGAACATGCCTGGCAGCAGCAGCGGCAACTTCACCTCCTTCAGCAAGGCAGCCTGGCGCATGATGTTGTCGCGGCTGACGTCGTCCTTGCACGCTCGGAGCACCGTCATCAGCAGCGTCGCGTAGTGGTAGCCGGCCGCGTGGTTGGAGTTGGAGAGGTCCGCATTCGGCATGTACTGCTTCATGAAGGCGAAATATTCCTTCACGCCGGGATCGTCGACCCATTGCGGGTCCATCGTGTCCTTCTGGTTGCTCGACGAGATCAGCCCGACCGCGTTGTCCAGCCCAGCCGGCTCGAGGAACGAGATCGAGGAGGCCGAGGTCGGCACGAAGAACAGGTCCGGCTTCCAGCCGATCTCGGCCACACCCTTGATCGCCTGCGAGGTGAACTTTCCGAGCACGACGCCGAACAGCACGTTGGCGCCCGAGGCTTTCAACGTCGAGAGCTGCGAGCTGATCGTCGGTGCGCTGGTCTCGTAGCTCGCTTCCGCGATGATCATGCTGGCGGCTTTGGCGCCGAGCGCACGCTTGAAGCCTGCGACATAGTCACGGCCGAAATCGTCGTTCTGCGAGAGGATGGCGATCTTCGCGTCGGGTTTGGACTGCAGGACGTATTTGGCATAGACGGCGCCCTCGGATTCATAGGCCGCCATGCCCGGCATCGTCCACGGGTTCTTCTGCGGATCGGCCCATTTGGTCGCGCCCGAGAGCACGAACAGCTGGGGCACCTTCTTGGCGTTGAGGTAGCGCTGCACGGCGCTATTGGTGGCGGTGCCGAGCGAGCCGAACATCATCAGCACCTCGTCCTGCTCCACCAGCTTGCGGGTCTGCTCGACCGTCTTCGGCGGCGAGTAGGCATCGTCCAGCGAGATGAACTTGACCTTGCGGCCGTTGATGCCGCCTTCCGCGTTGACCTTCTCGAAGAACGCCTCCTGGGTCCGTCCGATCGCGCCGAAGCCGGAGGCTGGTCCGCTATAGGGCAGGGTCTGCCCGATGCGGATCTCGTCGCTGCCTTCGGCGTGGGCGGTTTCAGCCGCGAGCGCCAGCATCGATAGGCCGATCAGTGCGGCTGCCAGCTTCATGATGTCCTCCCGTTCTTCTTTTCTTGTCAGTCTGAACCGTCAGGCGCTGGCGCGCATCAGGAAATCCTGTCGGGCCTGCTCGAACTCGCCCTTCATCCGCTCGACGAGCTCGGCGACCGGAGGCGCGTCGGTGATCTGGCCGATGCCCTGGCCGGATCCCCAGATATCGCGCCATGCCTTGGATTTCATGTTGCCGCCGGAGCCGAAATTCATCTTCGTCTTGTCGGCGACCGGGAGATTGTCCGGGTCCAACCCGGCGGCCGCAATCGACGGTCCGAGATAATTGCCGTGCACGCCGGTGAACAGGTTGGTGTAGACGATATCGTGCGCGGCGTGCTGCGTCAGCGCCGACTTGTAGGCTTCATCGGCGTTGGCTTCCCGCGTCGCGATGAAGCGCGTGCCCATATAAGCAAGGTCGGCGCCCAGCGTCAGCGCCGAGGCGATGCCATAGCCGTCGCTGATCGCGCCCGACAGCAGGATGGCGCCGCCAAACCATTGCTTGACCTCGCGCACCAGCGCGAAGGGCGACAGCGTGCCGGCGTGTCCGCCCGCACCCGCGCAGACCAGGATCAGGCCGTCGACGCCCTGTTCGGCGGCCTTGCGCGCATGCTTGACGTTGATGACGTCGTGGAACACCAGCCCGCCATAGGAATGTGCGGCCTCGACGATCTCCGCCGGCGGCCGCAGCGAGGTGATGATGATGGGCGCCTTGTGCTTCACACAGGTCTCCATGTCCTTCATCAGCCGATCGTTGGAGGCGTGGCAGATCTGGTTGACGGCGTAGGGCGCGACCTTTTTGCCGGGATTGCGCGAGCTGTATTCGCCGAGCTCGTCCTCGATGCGGCTCAGCCATTCGTCGAGCTTTTCGGCCGGACGGGCGTTGAGCGCGGGAAACGAGCCGACCACGCCGGCCTTGCACTGGGCGATCACCAGCTCCGGGCCGGAGACGATGAAAAGCGGCGAGCCGACGACGGGGAGCTCCAGCTTGTTCCTGAGCAGAGCGGGCAGTGCCATCCGATCCTCCTGACGACGCGTCGTCGGCCTGCCGGCCGAAGCTTGAGCGCTTCCCTGTCGATTGTCGCGCCGGCGCGGCTTTCCGCCGGCCGGCGCTTTGACCCCACTATAGGATTGGACGGCCGGCGGCGGATCGTTCAATATTGAACACACGTATATTCAGATTTGTACGGAGCGCGGCGGTGGATTGGGATCTCTGCAAGACCTTCGTCGCGGTCGCCGATACCGGCAGCTTCACCGCCGCGGCCAAGCGCCTGCACGCCAGCCATCCGACCGTCAGCCGCAAGATCGCGGCGCTGGAGGCGCAGCTCGGCACAAAGCTGCTGGCGCGTGCCGCGGATGGTTTTGTGCTCACCGCCGACGGCCGCACTCTGCGCGAGCATGCCGAGGCGATGGCCGCCGCGGCGCTGCGGGCCGAGGCGGCGGTTGGCGCCGGCGGGCGCAAGGCGCGCGGCACGGTCAAGCTGTCGATCGGCGCGACGCTGGCCTCGCACTGGCTGATGCCGCGGCTGCGTTCCTTTCTCGGCGCGCATGATCACGTCCGGCTCGAGATCATCACCCATCCGTTTCCGGCCAGCGTGCGCCGACGGGAGGCCGACGTCGTGCTGCGGCCGGTCGACAGCGGCGAGGAGAATCTGGTCGGCAGGAAGGTCGGCCGTCTCGGCACCGGCTTCTACGCCTCGCGCGACTATGCTGCCGGCCGGTCTCTGCCGGAACGGAGCGGCGAGTGGAAGGGGCACAGCGTCATCGGCTTTGCCGATCAGGATTCGAACGCGCAGCTGGCGCGCTGGAGCGATGCGATCACGCGCCAGGGCACCGTGGTGATGCGCTGCTCTTCGCAGGGCGACATGCTGGCGGCGGTACGCGCGGGGATCGGGATCTCCGCGCTGTCCTGCTTCGTTGCGGAAAGCTATCCGGACCTCGTGCGCGTCGCGCCGCAAAAACTCGTCAGCGTCGCCGACCTCTGGCTGCTCGCCCATCCCGATCTGGTCGAGCTGTCCGCGGTGCGCGCCGTGGTGGATTATGTCGCGGAATGTGCCCGGGCCGACCGCGAACGGTTGCGGGGCTAGTTCGATCCCGCAAGCACACCCTCGCGCTTCTTCACCGCGCGGTAGTAGCTCCACCACAGATGCGCGGCCGCGCCACGCAGAGGACGCCAGGGTTCGGCGAGCGGCGCCATCTGCTTTTCCGTCGGTCGGGCCTTCAGGCCGAGACCCATCCTGATGCCCTCCTGCACGGCGAGGTCGCCGGCCGGCCAGGCATCGCCATGGCCAAGGCAAAACAGGAGATAGAGGTCGGCCGTCCACGGCCCGATGCCCGGCAGCGAGACCAGCGTGTGATGCGCGGCGTCGGCGTCTTCCTCTGCGAGCACGTCGAGGTTCAGCCGCTCGGCGATGATCTCGCGCGCCAGATGTTTCAGCGTCTTGATCTTGGCCGCTGACAGTCCGAGCCGCCCGAGCCGGTCGGTGCGGGCGCGGCGCACCGCCTCATGATCGAACGGATCGAAGGCCGCAGATAACCGTCCCCAGATCGCCGCCGCGCTCGCGGTCGACAG
The DNA here is from genome assembly GCF_028128665.1 of Bradyrhizobium sp. CCBAU 45384. Taxonomy (NCBI): domain Bacteria; kingdom Pseudomonadati; phylum Pseudomonadota; class Alphaproteobacteria; order Hyphomicrobiales; family Nitrobacteraceae; genus Bradyrhizobium; species Bradyrhizobium sp. CCBAU 45384. The sequence continues at coordinate 120,005 of NZ_LBIZ01000102.1, read as the reverse complement.
TTGCTGCCCGCAGACGATATGCGCCAGCCCCGCAAAGCCCGGCTCGCGCCGCCTGAGCGCCGGCATGCCCGCGATCTCGAGCACGGACTTGAGGCGCGGATCGCGCTTGACCAGCGTGTGAACAGCGTCTTCGAGATCGGATTGGGATTCGAGGTGGATGGTCATGGCAGTTTGGCAAACTCTCTCCGCAGTCATGGCCGGGCTTGACCCGGCCATCCACGTCTTTCTAACCGCAGGACATTGTTTAGCATGGGCCGCGGTCATCGTGTTCGTCCATGACGGTGACACGATCGGTCTGTGATACCGAACAACGTGGATGGCCGGGACAAGCCAGGCCATGACGAGATTCATCTGATGCCGCCACCCGTTTTCCGATTTGCCCCGAGCCCGAACGGCCACCTTCATCTCGGCCATGCTTATTCGGCGCTGCTGAACTTCGACCGCGCGCAGGAGACCGGTGGACGGCTATTGCTGCGCATCGAAGACATCGACGTGGCGCGCTGCCGGCCTGAATATGAGACCGCGATCTACGAAGATCTCGCCTGGCTCGGGATCGCCTGGGAAACGCCAGTGCGGCGGCAATCGGAGCATCTCGCCGACTATCGCGCGGCGCTTGAAAGACTCTCTGCGCTCGGTCTCGTCTATCCAGCTTTTGAGAGCCGCGCCGAGATCGCAAAGCTGGTCGCGGCCCGTGAGGGGGATGGGCCATGGCCGCGTGATCCCGATGGCGCTCCACTCTACCCTGGCGATGCGAATTCGCTGCCAGCCGGCGAGCGAGCGCGCCTGATCGCCTCCGGCGCGCCCTATGCCTTGCGCCTCGATATGGCGGCGGCCTGCCGGCAGGTCTCCGGTCTGACCTGGAACGAGCAGGGCGAGGGGCCCGACGGCGAGCGCGGCCTGGTCGCCGCCCGGCCCGAGGCGTGGGGCGACGTGATCCTGGCCCGCAAGGAAACGCCGACCAGCTATCATCTATCCGTGGTGGTCGACGACGCGCTCCAGCAGGTGACCGAGATCGTGCGTGGCCAGGACCTGTTTCACGCCACCTCGGTTCACCGGCTGCTTCAGGCTCTGCTCGGCCTGACCGAGCCCATCTATCGCCATCACGGCCTGATTCGCGGCACCGATGGCGGGAAGCTGTCGAAATCGAACCGCTCGACTGGCCTCCGGGAGCTGCGTGCGGCCGGCATCTCGCCCGCTGGCATCCGCACGACCGTGGGATTAGGCTAAGTTTCTCTGGGGGTTAGCACGGCAGTGCCGTGACTCCGGGGTGGCGGCCATGCCATGCTCGCCTTTGAGCCCGGGGGGTTCGAAGCGGAGACTTCGAAGGGGAGCTATGGCGGCGAAAACGCGCGCAGCGCGCACCACGCGAAAGTCCAGGCAGCCGCCTCGGAAGCGGTCCGGGGCGGTCGGGAAAGTGCGCCAGCGCAGCACCGGGAACGTTGCACCCGACGTGATCCAGGCGGCGCTCGCGGCCTTTGCCCACGAGGTTCGGACGCCCCTGACCGGCATTCTGGCGATCAGCGACCTGCTTTCGACCTCCGACCTCGGCGAGCGGGAGCGGCGCTGGGCCGACACCATCAAGGCCGGTGCCGAGCATCTGGCGAACCTCGCCACGCTGTTTGTCGATGCCGCCAAGACCGGCAAGGGTGCCGGCAAGAGCGGCACGCTGCGGCAGGATCTGTTTGATCTGCGCGCGCTTGCCCGCAGCACCGGCGATTCGCTCGCCGGTCGTGCCGCTGCCAAGGGCCTTCAGGCCGAGGTCGATATCTCCGACAAGCTTCCGGGCCTCGTGGTCGGGGATTCCGTTCGCCTCCGGGCCGCGCTCGAGAACCTGATCGACAATGCGGTCAAGTTCACGGAGCAGGGGGCCGTCGCCATCTCGGCTGCGCCTTGGCGGCCGGCCAAGGGCAAAGCTAGCGGCAAAGCCAAGGACAAGCACCGGGTCGGCGTCGCCTTCTCGGTCTCCGACAGCGGCATCGGGCTGACCATGGCCGAGATCAAGCGGCTGTTCCGCCCGTTCACCCAGGCCAATGTCACCATCGCCTCGCGCTTCGGCGGCGCCGGGCTCGGTCTGTCCTCGGTCAAGCAGCTGGCCCGAGCGATGGGCGGCGACATCACGGTCGCACCGCGGCGAGGTGGCGGCGCCACCTTCACCCTGACTGTCACGCTCGATGCGGCCGGGCCGGCGAAGGCCGGCAAGACCGAAGGCGGCGAAGCGGAGCCGCTGACATCGCTGCGCGTGCTCAGCGTCGAGGACAATCCATTCGGCCGCGTCGTGCTCAACACGATCCTGACCGAGCTCGGCCATCATGCCGAGTTCATCGGGCGCGGCGAGGATGTAGTGAACAGGCTCGCGCAGGGCGGCTTCGATGCGGTGCTGATGGACATGGTGTTGCCGGGCATCGACGGCGTCGAGGCGATCAGACGGGTTCGCAAGATGCCGGCGCCGCTGGCCCGGATCCCGATCATCGGCGTGTCTGGCCGCGGCGAGGACGAGGCGGCCGCGCGCGAAGCCGGCGCCGATGCCTTCCTCGTCAAGCCTGTGTCCCCGCGGGCGTTAGCGATTGCGCTGCTTGAAGCGACACGCCGTGAGGAAGTCGCGATTTGATGATCGCGGCGTTGAGTTCGCCGCCGAAGACGAAGATCGCGGCAATGAAATACAGGAACACCAGCGCGATGATGACCGAGGCGAGTCCCGCATACATCGTGACGTAATTGTTGGCGAAGCGCGCCAGGTATTGGCCGAACACGATGCCCGAGATCAGCGATGCCACCACGGTGAAGACGATGCCGGGCAGGATCTGGAAGAAGCTGCGCCGTCCCGACGGCAGCCAGGCGTGCAGGATGAACAGCGCCACCACCAAAGCGGCGATAGTGATGCCATAGCGAAGCCAGGTGAGGATGCTCTCGTTGGATTCGACGAACAGCGGAATGTGCCGCCGGGCAGCTTCGATGAGCAGCGGCCCGAGCACGATCAGGAATGCCATGGCGAGCGCAGTGAACGCCGCCACCAGCGTGTAGCCGATCGATTCCAGCCGGAGCCAGTACCAGCGCCGCATCTCCACCACGGCATAGGCACGGTTGAGTGCAACCCGGAGTGCCTCGACGCCATTCGAGGCGAAATAGACCGACAGCACCGCGCCGATGGTCAGCACGCCGGAGCGGGTCGTCGTCAGCACGTCGTGCACCTCGCCCGAAATCGAATCGGAGACCTGTTTGGGCCAGACCTGAAGCATCAGGCTGGCGGCCTGGTCGGCGAGCTCCTTGGAGCCAAAGAAGCCGGCCAGCGACGTCAGCACGATCAGGAACGGGAACAGCGCCATCAGCGTCGACAGCGCGATATGGCTCGCGATCGCCCAGCCGTCGTCGGCCAGGAACGTGTAGAAGGCGTCCTCCACGATGACATAGATGGTGCGAACGGCTTTCACGCGCAGCCTACACGACAGCTGTTGCTCGCTCGCCCCTTGCGCGGGGAGAGGCAGAGAAGCCGGGCAATTGGCTCGGACCGGAAATCATCTCGCTACCATCTGATATTATTGGCGGAAAAGCCAGATCGCGAAGCGCCCCGTCGTCATTCCGGGGCGATGCGAAGCATCGAGCCCGGAAATCCATTTTTTTTCCACTCGTCATGCGGCCCAATGGATTCCGGGCTCGCGCTGCGCGCGCCGGAATGACGGCGGTGGGTTGCCGCGACGCCATGGCGGAGCGCCGCACACGGTGTTATCACCCCCAAATGGCATCTCTCCTGAGTACTTTCATCCTGCCGATTGCCGTGGCCGCCGTGGCGGTGGTGCTGCTGCTCGGCCTCGTCAACATGATGCGCGGCGGCTCGCCCAACACGTCGCAGAAATTGATGCGCTGGCGCGTGCTGCTGCAGTTCATCGCGATCGTCATTGCCATGGTCGCGGTCTGGGCGATGGGGCGATAGGGCGATAGGGCATGATCCGGACCCGAAGGGCCGCGCTTGCGCAAAAAGTGAAGCGGTTTTCCGATTAGATCATGCCCGAAGAACAAGGACACTCTCATGGTTGTTCTGAACCGCATCTATACGAAGACCGGTGACGACGGCACGACAGCGCTCGGAACCGGCGAGCGCCGTCCGAAATATGATCGGCGCATCGCAGCCTACGGCACCGTCGACGAGACCAATGCCGCAATCGGCGTGGCGCGCCTTCACACCAGGGATGCACTGGAGCTCGATGCGATGCTCGGCCGCATCCAGAATGATCTGTTCGATCTCGGCGCCGATCTCGCGGTGCCCGAACGGGACGGCAAAGCGGAGCGGCTGCGGGTGGTGGCGGGTCAGGTCGAGCGGCTCGAGCACGACATCGACGCGCTCAACGACAAGCTGGCGCCGCTCACCTCTTTCGTGCTGCCGGGCGGCACCCCGGCCGCCGCCTATCTCCATGTCGCGCGCACGATATGCCGCAGGGCGGAACGCATGATGGTGGAGCTGGCAGCCCAGCCCGGCGAGCCCGTAGGCGCCGCTGGCATCCAATATATGAATCGCCTGTCGGACTTCCTGTTCGTGGCCAGCCGCGCCGCTAACCATGATGGCGCCGGCGACGTGCTCTGGGTTCCGGGCCAGAATCGCTGACCCATTGAGATCAGCATTTCAGGGGACTAAAATTAGGCCTTCGCGCGTTGACCGGGCCGGATCAGGCCTTTAGGTTCCGCGCCAGTTGAAATACCCCCCTCCCAAATTGAGTGAAAGAGGATCGATGAAGGTCTTAGTGCCGGTAAAGCGGGTGGTCGATTACAACGTCAAGGTCCGCGTCAAGGGTGATGGATCGGGCGTTGAACTCGCCAACGTCAAGATGTCGATGAACCCCTTCGACGAAATCGCGGTCGAGGAAGCGCTGCGTCTGAAGGAAGCCGGCAAGGCGACCGAAGTCGTGGTGGTCTCCATCGGGCCGGCGCAGGCATCGGAGACGATCCGCACCGGTCTTGCGATGGGCGCCGATCGCGGCATCCTGGTGAAGGCCGAGGGCACCGTCGAGCCGCTCGCCGTCGCCAAGATCCTGAAGAAGGTTGCTGAAGAAGAGCAGCCTGGCCTGGTCATCCTCGGCAAGCAGGCGATCGACGACGACAGCAATCAGACCGGCCAGATGCTGGCTGCGCTGCTGGGCTGGGCGCAGGCGACGTTTGCCTCGAAGCTCGAGGTCGAAGGTTCGGATTTCAAGGTCACCCGCGAAGTCGATGGCGGCCTGCAGACCGTCAAGCTCAAGGGACCGGCGATCGTCACCACCGATCTGCGTCTCAACGAGCCGCGCTATGCTTCGCTGCCCAACATCATGAAGGCCAAGAAGAAACCGATCGCGGAGAAGGCCGTCGCCGATTACGGCGTCGACGTCACTGCGCGCCTCGAAGTTCTGAAGACGGCTGAGCCTGCAGGCCGCAAGGCCGGCGTCAAGGTGAAGGACGTCGCCGAGCTGGTGTCGAAGCTCAAGAACGAAGCCGGGGTGCTCTGATGACTGCGCTGTTGATTGCTGAACACGAGCACGAGGTCCTCAAGGACTCCACCAACAAGGCGCTGACCGCGGCCTCTCAGCTCGGCGGCGACGTCCACGTGCTGGTCGCCGGTGGCGGGCAGGGCACCAAGGCTGCCGCCGAAGCGGCCTCGAAGCTCGCCGGTGTCGCCAAGGTGCTGGTGGCTGAAGGCGAGGCCTACGCGCACGATCTCGCCGAGGCACTGGCCGCACTGATCGTCTCGCTGGCCCCGTCCTATGACGCGATCGTCGCGCCTGCGACCTCGCGCTTCAAGAACGTGATGCCGCGCGTCGCAGCTCTGCTCGACGTCATGCAGGTCTCGGAGATCATCAAGGTGGTCGCGCCCGACACTTTCGAGCGTCCGATCTATGCCGGCAACGCCATCCAGACGGTGAAGTCGAAGGATGCCAAGAAGGTCATCACGGTCCGGACCTCGACCTTCGCGGCGGCAGCGGCCGGTGGCAGCGCGCCGGTTGAGAGCGTCGCGGCCGCGGCCGATCCCGGCCTGTCGACCTTCGTCGGCGAGGAGGTTGCCAAAAGCGACCGTCCGGAGCTGACCTCGGCCAAGATCATCGTTTCCGGTGGCCGCGCCATGCAGAGCCGCGAGAACTTCGCCAAGTACATCGAGCCGCTTGCCGACAAGTTAGGGGCCGGTGTCGGTGCCTCGCGCGCGGCGGTCGACGCCGGCTATGCGCCGAACGACTGGCAGGTCGGCCAGACCGGCAAGGTCGTCGCCCCCGAGCTCTACGTCGCGGTGGGCATTTCCGGTGCCATCCAGCATCTGGCCGGCATGAAGGACTCCAAGGTGATCGTCGCGATCAACAAGGACGAGGACGCGCCGATCTTCCAGGTGGCTGATTACGGCCTTGTCGCCGACCTCTACCAGGCGGTTCCGGAGCTGACCGCCGAACTCGGCAAGCTCGGCAAGTAAAACCCCATAAAAACACCGGCCGGAGGTATAAACTCCGGCCGGTGTTTCATTTCTGAGGCGTTTTCTTTGGCGTGGGGCACGCCTTTGAAGCGATCCAATCTAGGTTTCGAGCCAAGGTTCTGATTAAATCGGGCTTCTGGTCAAATCAGACCTCCCGGCTCAGGGGATAGGCAGGCGCGATATGCGCGCCGTTCCGGTGGATGGCATTATGGCGGCAGTGATCAAGAAGGTCGGCGTGATCGGCGCGGGTCAAATGGGCAACGGCATCGCGCATGTCGCGGCCCTGGCCGGCTTCGACGTGGTGCTCAACGACGTCTCGGCCGACCGCCTGAAGTCAGGTATGGCCACCATCAACGGCAATCTGGCGCGGCAGGTCTCCAAGAAGGCCGTCACGGAGGACGACAAGACCAAGGCGATGGCGCGCATCAAGCTCGCCGAGAAGCTGGACGACCTCGCCGACTGCGATCTCGTGATCGAGACCGCGGTCGAGAAGGAAGAGGTCAAGCGCAGGATCTTCCACGACCTTTGCGCGATTCTGAAGCCGGAGGCGATCGTCGCCTCCGACACATCCTCGATCTCGATCACCCGCCTTGCCGCCGCCACGGACCGGCCCGAGCGCTTCATCGGCATTCACTTCATGAATCCGGTGCCGCTGATGGAGCTGGTGGAACTGATCCGCGGCATCGCCACCGACGATGCGACCTTCGAGGCGTCCAAGGAATTCGTCGCCAAACTCGGCAAGCAGGTCGCTGTCTCCGAGGATTTCCCGGCCTTCATCGTCAACCGCATCCTGCTGCCGATGATCAATGAGGCGATCTACACGCTGTATGAAGGCGTCGGCAATGTCGAGGCGATCGACGCGGCGATGAAGCTCGGGGCGCACCATCCGATGGGCCCGCTGGAGCTTGCCGATTTCATCGGTCTCGATACCTGCCTGTCGATCATGCAGGTGCTGCATGAGGGCCTTGCCGACTCCAAGTATCGCCCGTGCCCGCTACTGGTGAAATACGTCGAGGCCGGCTGGCTCGGCCGCAAGACCCAACGCGGCTTTTACGATTACCGCGGCGCCAAGCCGGTTCCGACAAGATAAGGCGGCACTGCCGTAGGGTGGATTGGCCCTGCAGTTGCGCGAAGCGCAATTGCTCGGCGTAATCCACCACTGTTTGTCTCCCCGGAAACCGAAGAGGTGGATTACGCCTGCGGCTAATCCACCCTACGGGACCTGCGGCAATTCATGTCCCATTAACCCCTCGCGGCTAGGTTACGGCCGGTACGAGGGTCTGCGTAATGGACATGATGGCGATGGTCAGCACCATGCTGGCCTCTCAGCAGGGCGCGCTGCAGTCGAACATCGCGGCGACGCTGACGAAGCAGAACATGGACATGGAGAAATCCACTGTCCTGACGCTGCTGGGCGCAGGTCAGCCATCCCTTGCCAATGTCGGCCCCGGTGTCGGCGGCAACCTCAACGTCACAGCCTGAACTTCCCTAGAGCGATGCGGCAGCCGGACCTAACGCGGCCCGGATCAGCTTGAGCGCATCGTCGCTCGCCCATTCGGCCGGCCCCGCGATCGTCGCGATCTCGCAGCCTTGTGGGTCGACCAGCACCGAGGTCGGCATGCCCAGGGCCCGGCCTATCGCCTTAAGGTCCTGGAAAACCTTGGCTTTCTGGTCAGTGAAATAGCCGAGCCGGGTCAGGTTGGCATCCTTCAGGAAATTCTTCGGCTTCTCGGGGTCGCGGGTGTCGATATTGATCGCCACCACCTCGAAGTCAGGGCCCGACAGCTCGGCCTGGAGTTGGTCCAGCGCCGGCATCTCTTTCCGGCAGGGCACGCACCAGGTGGCCCAGAGGTTGACCAGCACGGTCTTGCCGCGGAAATCCGACAGCTTCCTCGGCTTGCCGTCGGCGTCCTCAAAAGTGAAGTCCGGCAGCTTCAGGGGGGCACTCGCCATGGTCAGCGCGGCAACCTCGCCATGAGCAAGCGGCGCGAGCTTCTGGGCCCTGGCCACCGCCGGCTTGCAGGCCGGATCGCCTGACGGAGCCCGGTTCAGGCCGAGCCCATACAGCGCGACGAAGCCGGCCAGCCCACCGACCACAACGGTGGCGATGACGATGGGGATCCGGCGCGTGGCGGAGGGCTTCTGGTCGAGCATATCGTTTGTCATCCGGTCGCAGATATGGCTATCAGGGGCCTCTTAATACGGCTGGCATCAGTCAGCAAACATGCGGCAAAGCAAGGCGTGAGCAGGGAATCATGAGCAACAAGATGTGGGGCGGCCGGTTCTCGGAGCGTCCCGATGAGATCATGGAAGAGATCAACGTCTCCATCGACGTCGATCGTCACCTCTTCGCCCAGGACATTGCCGCGTCCAAGGCCCACGCCGCGATGTTGGCCGCGAACGGCATTATCACGGCCTCTGATGCGAAAAATATCGGCAAGGGTCTAGACACGATTTTGTCAGAGATCGGCAAGGGCGGCTTCGAGTTCAAGCGCGCGCTCGAGGACATCCATATGAATGTCGAGAGCCGCCTGTCGGAGCTGATCGGCCCCGCGGCCGGCCGCCTGCACACCGCGCGCTCGCGCAACGACCAGATCGCGACCGACTTCCGCCTCTATGTCCGCGACATCGTCGACGAGACCGATGCGGCGCTTGCTGCGTTCCAGCAGGCGCTGGTGGCGCGCGCGCTGGAGCATGCCGGAACCGTGATGCCCGGTTTCACCCATCTGCAGACCGCGCAGCCCGTCACTTTCGGCCATCACCTGCTCGCCTATGTCGAGATGGCTGCGCGCGATCGCGGCCGTTTCCAGGATGCGCGCAAACGGCTCAATGAATCCCCGCTTGGCGCCGCCGCGCTTGCCGGCACCTCGTTCCCGATCGACCGGCACGCTACTGCGAAGGCGCTGGCATTCGATCGTCCGATGGCGAACTCGCTCGACGCTGTCTCCGATCGCGACTTCGTGCTGGAGACGCTGTCGGCGGCCTCGATCTGCGCCGTGCACATGTCGCGCTTTGCCGAGGAGATCGTGATCTGGACCTCGCCGCTGGTCGGCATGATCCGCCTCAGCGACAAGTTCACCACCGGCTCCTCGATCATGCCGCAGAAGCGCAATCCTGATGCCGCTGAGCTGGTGCGCGCCAAGACCGGCCGCGTCATCGGGGCCCTCAACGGCCTTCTGATCGTGATGAAAGGCCTGCCGCTCGCCTATCAAAAGGACATGCAGGAGGACAAGCAGGGCGCGATGGAAGGCTTTGCCGCGCTGTCGCTGGCGATCCGCGCCATGACCGGCATGGTTCGCGACCTCGTGCCTGACGAGGCCAAGATGAAGGCGGCCGCTGGCGAGGGCTATGCCACGGCGACCGATCTCGCCGACTGGCTGGTGCGGACGCTGAAGATGCCGTTCCGCGAGGCCCATCACGTCACCGGCCGCATCGTCGCCACGGCCGCGAGCGACGGCGTGGCGCTGCATGAGCTGCCGCTGAAGGAGATGCAGGCGATCGAGCCCCGGATTACCAAGGACGTGCTCGGCGTGCTCTCGGTCGAATCGTCGGTCAAGAGCCGCACCAGCTACGGCGGCACCGCGCCGAAGAACGTGACTTCGCAAGCCAAGGCCTGGGCCAAGCGGCTGGAAAAAGAGCGAAAATTGGGCTGAGGGCCGAAAATTCGCCGGCCTTCCGTGGCCTTCCGGCACTCGCCAGCGGGGGCCAACCTCTGTATGGTGCGGCCGCATATTGGGGATTTCGTCGTGACGTCAAAGTTTCGCCCGGCCGGCTCGGGGTGGGCCATCATTGTCCTTAGCCTGACGGCGCTTGCGCTCGCCGGCTGCGGCCGAAGGGGCCCGCTCGACCTGCCGCCGACCGCCTCCAGCGCGTCCACGGCCAACGTCGCCGCGCCTGGTGACACCGAGACCGAGGCCCAGAAGACGCCGAGCGTGTTCAATCCGACCTACGGCGCGGATGCCGCGCCGGCGGCGACCAGGGGCAGGAAAAAACCGTTTGTCCTCGACCCGCTCCTGGACGAACCTCCCGGCAAGCAATGAGCCGGGGCAACTGAGCCAACGCCATGAACCATTTCGACTATCGCAACGGCGTGCTGCACGCCGAGGCGGTGAACCTGTCCGAGCTGGCCGCGACGGTCGGCACGCCATTTTATTGCTATTCGACCGCGACGCTGGAGCGGCACTATCGCGTCTTTGCCGATGCCTTTGCCGGCGAGAAGGTGCTGGTCTGCTACGCCATGAAGGCGAACTCCAACCAGTCGGTGCTGCGCACGCTGGCCAAGCTTGGCGCCGGCGCCGACGTCGTCTCCGGCGGTGAATTGAAGCGCGCGCTCGCGGCCGGCATTCCCGCCAGCAAGATCGTGTTCTCCGGAGTAGGAAAGACGGAAACCGAACTGCGCGCGGCGCTCGCCGCCGACATCCTCTGCCTCAACGTCGAATCCGAGCCCGAGCTCGAATTGCTGTCGCGCCTTGCAACCGAGATGGGCAAGACCGCGCGCATCTCCGTGCGCGTCAATCCCGACGTCGATGCGGGCACGCATGCGAAAATCTCGACCGGCAAGTCCGAGAACAAGTTCGGCATTCCGATCGTGCATGCGCGCGAAGTTTACGCCCGCGCTGCGAAGCTGCCCGGCATCGTGGTCACAGGTACCGACGTTCATATCGGCAGCCAGATTACCGACCTCTCCAAGATGGAGACGGCATTCCGCATTCTTTCCGAATTCGTGCAGACGCTGCGCGCCGACGGCCACAACATCAGCCACGTCGATTTCGGCGGCGGGCTCGGCATTCCCTATTACATGGATCGCGAGGCGCCGCCGGCGCCGGATGCCTATGCCGCCATGGTCAAGCGCGTCAGCCACAATCTCGGCTGCACGCTGATGTTCGAGCCGGGCCGCATGATCGTCGGCAATGCCGGCATCCTCGTCGCCAAGGTGATCTATGTGAAGCACGGCGACGGCAAGAACTTCGTCATCATCGACGCCGCAATGAATGACCTGATCCGTCCGACGCTGTATGAGGCGCATCACGACATCCTGCCGGTGATGCAGCCGGCGAAGGGGGCGCCCACCATCATGGCCGACGTCGTCGGTCCGGTCTGCGAGACCGGTGACTATCTCGCGCTCGACCGCACGCTGCCGACGCCGAAGCCGGGCGACCTCATCGCCATCATGACCGCGGGCGCCTATGGCGCCGTCCAGGCCGGCACCTACAACACGCGGCCGCTGGTGCCGGAGGTGCTGGTCAAGGGCGATCAATACGCGGTGGTCCGCCCGCGCATCGAGGTCGAGCAGCTGATTGCGATGGACACGCCGGCGCCGTGGCTGTGAGCAATTGATCGTAGCCCGGATGGAGCGAAGCGAAATCCGGGGGTTCTCGCCCGCCGCAACAATCCCGGATTACGCTGCGCTCCATCCGGGCTACCGGAGCAGTTGTGAGGCGTTACTTCCCCGCAAGTCCCCCCACCTTTCCGCCCACCACCACGCCCGCCTTCTTCTCGATCGGCTTGATCGCCGCGGTGAAATCGGACTCGGCGCCTTCCGCGGCGATCACGGTCTCCCAGAGACGTCCGACCGCATCCGCGACCTCCATCGACAGGCCGAGCTGCTTCATCTCCTCGAGCGCCAGCCGCACGTCTTTCACCATCAATCCGGTGGCGAAGCCGAAGTCGAAGCTGCGTGGCAGCACCGCGCGCGGAAACTTGTCGCGGCTCGCCGTGTTCATGCCCGAGCCCGCATTGATGACGTCGATCATCACGGCGGGATCGAGCCCGGCCTTGACGCCCATCACCACGGCCTCCGACGTCGCCACGATCGCGGTGGCCGAGAGGAAATTGTTGGCGAGCTTCATGGTCTGCGCCGCGCCCGGCTTCTCGCCGATGAAGAACACCTTTCCGATCACGTCGAGAACAGGCTTGAGCAGTTCGAACTCCGCCTTCGGCCCTGAGACCATCACCGCCAGCGTGCCCTTCTCGGCGCCGCCGACGCCGCCGGAGACGGGGCAGTCGATCTGCACGATGTTGCGCCTGGCCAGCAGGCCGTGAATCTTCGCAGCCGTCTGCGAGCCGACCGTCGACAGATCGATGAAGCGTTTGGCCCGGCTGCCCTCGATCACGCCGTTCGCGCCGGTGGCAACCTCGAGCGAGGCCTTCAGCGACGGCAGGCTCGCCATCACGGTCTCGACCTTGTCGGCGACATCCTTCGGCGAGGTCGCAGCGGTCGCGCCGCGCGCGACAAGCTTTTCGATCGCCTCCTTGCGCGTGTCGTACACGACGAGCTTGTGGCCGGCCTCGATCAACCGCCGCGCCATCGGGAAGCCCATATTGCCGAGGCCGATGAATCCAATGTCCATGGTGTTTCCTTGTTTCTTTTCGTTGTTTGTTGATCAGCGCTGCTCACCCACGGTGTCGTCCTGGCTTTTGCCAGGACGACGGTGAGGAGGGACATTACGTCCCTCACTCTATGCTGTCGCCCGCTCACACCTTCCCATCGATCTCCGCGAACACCTCGCGCGCGATGCGGAAGCTGTCGACGGCGGCCGGCATGCCGCCATAGATCGCGACCTGCATCAGGATCTCGCGGATCTCGTCGCGGGTGACGCCGTTGGTGAGCGCGCCTTTCAGATGCGCGCGGAATTCGTGCTGGCGGTTGAGGATCGCGATCATCGCAATGTTGAGCATGCTGCGGGTCTTGCGCGGCAGCTCCTCGCGGCCCCACACCGTGCCCCAGCAATATTCGTTGAGCATCTCCTGGAACGGACGGTTGAAGTCGTCGACGTTTTTCAGCGCGTTGTTGACATAGGCCTCGCCCAGCACCGCTTTGCGGACCTCCAGGCCCTTGTCATGCATCTTCTTGTCCATGGTGTTTCCTTTGGCGTTTCCTTCGTTTCCCTCAGGCGGCGCCGCGGAAATTACGGGGTTGCCCCTCGCCAGTCACGTCCTCGTGTTATGCGGGAAAAGGGGTGTCTCCCGTACAGGAACGGATGCCTCACTGCCGCCGTTGTGGTACGCTCCACTCCGCCGGGTAACCTGGAGAGTTGATTGAACGGCGTCACCCCCGACCCGTCAGACCCGATCCGTGATGGCGATGATCTGTCGCGGCTGAAGCTGGCGCAGGCCCTTGAGCGGTCCACCTATGCCATCGCGTGGGAGCGAGCCTGGCCGGGTTTGGCGCGTGTTCTCACCGTTGTCGGCCTGTTTCTGGTGGTGTCCTGGGCCGGTCTCTGGTTGGCGCTGCCCTTCGTCGCCCGCGCCATCGGCCTCGTCATTTTCGCAGGGTTGGCGGTTGCCGCCCTGTTCCCGCTGATTCGGTTTCGCTGGCCGAGCCGCGAAGAGGCGCTCGCCCGGCTCGACCGCGGTTCGGGCATTCGCCATCGTCCCGCCACCACGCTCACGGACACGCTGACCTCGCAGGATCCGGTTGCACTCGCGCTGTGGCAGGCGCAACGCGAGCGCACGCTGGCCTCGCTCAAGCGTATCCGTGCCGGTCTGCCGCACCCGCGCCTGGCCATCCACGACCCCTGGGCGCTGCGCGCGCTGGTGATGGTGATGCTGGTCGCGACCTTCTTCGCGGCCGGCGACGAGCGCGCGATGCGGTTAGGGGCGGCGTTCGACTGGAACGGCGTGCTGGCGCCGACCAATATCCGCGTCGACGCCTGGGTCACCCCGCCGCTCTACACCGGAAAGCCGCCGGTGATCCTGTCGGCCGCCAACAAGGAGGCGGCCGCGCTGCCAGCAAGCGGCCCGCTCGCCGTTCCCGCCGGCTCGACCCTGATCGTGCGCTCGTCCGGCGGCAGCCTGGATGTGGTGGTCTCCGGCGGCCTCAAGGAAGCCGAGTCCAAGGAAGCTGCGCCCAAGGGTACCAACGAAAAGCATTTCACCATCACCGGCGACGGCACCGCGCATGTCCGCGCGCCCTCGGGCCAGCCGCAATGGGCCTTTGCAGCGACGCCGGATCGTCCGCCGACGATCGCGCTCGCCAAGGATCCGGAGCGCCAGGCGCGCGGCGCGCTGCAGCTCGTCTACAAGATCGAGGACGATTACGGCGTCACCGGCGCCGAAGCGCAAGTTGCCGTGCGGCCCACCGAGAGCAAGGACGGCGATGCCAAGACCGCGGCGCGGCCGCTGTTCCAGCCGCCGCAGTTTCCGCTGGTGCTGCCGAACGCGCGCACCCGCAACGGCGTCGGCCAGACCGTGAAGGATCTCAGCGAAGATCCCTATGCCGGTGCCGATGTCAGGCTGACGCTCACTGCCAAGGATGAGGCCGGCAACGAGGCGCGAAGCGAGCCGTTCCACATGCGCCTGCCCGAGCGTCTCTTCACCAAGCCGCTCGCACGCGCGTTGATCGAGCAGCGCCGCATCCTCGCGCTCGACGCCAACAAGAACTCCGACGTCTACACCGCGCTCGATGCGCTGATGATCGCGCCCGAACTGTTCACGCAGGAGACCGGGCAATATCTCGGCCTCTACAGCGTCACCCGCCAGCTCGAGGCGGCGCGCACCGATGATGCGCTGCGCGAGGTGGTGGCGAGCCTGTGGGCGCTCGCGGTGACGATCGAGGACGGCAACATCTCCGATGTCGAGAAGGCGCTTCGCGCAGCGCAGGACGCGCTGAAGCAGGCGCTGGACCGCGGCGCCAGCGACGAGGAGATCAAGAAGCTCACGCAGGACCTGAGGGCGGCGCTGGACAATTTCATGCGCCAGCTTGCCGAGCAGTTCCGCAACAACAAGGATGCCCAGCAGCTCGCGCGTCCGCTCGATCCCAACACCAAGATCCTGCGCCAGCAGGACCTGCAGAACATGATCGACCGCATGGAGCGCCTGTCACGCTCGGGCGACAAGGATGCGGCCAAGCAGCTGCTCGACCAGCTTCAGCAGATGCTGGAGGGCCTCCAGATGGCGCAGCCGGGGCAGTCCGGCGAGAGCGACATGGAGCAGGCGCTCAACGAGCTCGGCGACATGATCCGCAAGCAGCAGCAATTGCGCGACAAGACCTACAAGCAGGGCCAGGATTCC
This sequence comes from Bradyrhizobium sp. CCBAU 45384, assembly GCF_028128665.1. Lineage (NCBI taxonomy): Bacteria > Pseudomonadati > Pseudomonadota > Alphaproteobacteria > Hyphomicrobiales > Nitrobacteraceae > Bradyrhizobium > Bradyrhizobium sp. CCBAU 45384. The sequence continues at coordinate 104,572 of NZ_LBIZ01000102.1, read as the reverse complement.
CGGCGCGATCGTATGCGCGGCAAGCAGCAGCAGGGCGACCAGTCGATGTCGGATCTGCAGCAGGACCAGCAGGCGCTGCGCGATCGCTTGAAGAAGCTCCAGGATGAAATGGCCAAGCGCGGCCTCTCGCAGAAGGGTCAGAAAGGCCAGAAGGGACAAAAGGGCCAGGAGGGCCAGCAAGGTGACCAGGCGCAGTCCGGTCAGGACGGCGATCAGGATGCCGACCAGGGTGATGATGATGGCGGGCTCGATTCCGCCGACAACGCCATGGGTGATGCGGGCTCGAAGCTGGGCGAGGGCAATGCCGACGGCGCGGTCGATTCCCAGGGCAAGGCGCTGGACGCGATGCGCAAGGGTGCGCAGAAGATGGCCGAGGCGATGCAGCAGGGTGACGGCGATGGCCAGGGTGACGGTCCCGGCAACCGTGCCGGTCGCCAGCAAAGCGGCGGCAACCAGACCGACCCGCTCGGCCGTCCGCTGCGTGGCCACGAATATGGCGATGATTACACGGTCAGGATCCCCGGCGAGATCGACGTCCAGCGCGTCCGCCGCATTCTCGAAGAACTCCGCCGCCGCCTCGGCGACCCCTCGCGCCCGCAGATCGAGCTCGATTATATCGAGCGGCTGCTGAAGGATTTTTGAGCCCGGCTATCTCCCCACGTCGTCCCGGCGAAGGCCGGGACCCATAACCACAATCTCGCTGTCATCGCCCGACTTGATCGGGCGATCCAGTATTCCAGAGATGGTTGCGGTTGAAACGAGAGGTCACGGCGTACTGGATGCCCCGGTCCCGGCTCCGCCAAGGCTACGCCGAGGCCATGGAGCTGCTAGGCGCGCCGAAGCTTCAGCGAAGGCGGCAAGCCGGGGCATGACAGCAGAGTGCTTGGCTAGGTTGCCGCTACCCCTTCTTCGCCGCCAGCGCATCCGCTACCGCCGTGCGGATATCCGCGACCGAAAACGGCTTGGTCACGACGTCATGCACCAGCGCATTCAAATTCGAGGCGCGCTCGCGCTGGTCGGCAAAGCCCGTCATCAAGAGAATGGTCAATTGCGGAAAGTCGCGCGCGGCGGAGAGGGCGAGCGCGATGCCGTCCATGACGGGCATCTGGATATCGGTGAGCAACAGATCGAACGCGCCGTCCTCGCGGGTCAGGATCTCCAGCGCCTCGGCGCCGTCCTGCGCGGTGACGGTTTCGTGGCCGTCCATGGCGATGGCGCGTGCCACCAGCTGGCGCATCGAATCCTCGTCGTCGGCGATCAACACTTTTGGCATGAGACGATCCTTGGGATGATCCTTGGGACCAACCCTCCCGTGCGGACTCTACAAGGCCTGATTATACGCTACCGCCAGCGATGTCGCGCCGGTTGAAGAAGCGAACGTCGATATTGCGGCCTTCCGGCGGCGGCGAGGCGAGGCGCGAGCGGAAGAAGGCGCGTTCGCCGGGTTGCAGCACGGTCTGCTCCAGCACCGAATTCCAGGCGTAGATCTCGGCGCCCTGCGCGTCGCGCACCGCAAAACGCAAGCGCGGTATATCAAGCGGCTTCCTGCCCTGGCCGACGATCACGCCCTCGATGACCAGCACCTGCTTACCGTCCACGGTCTCGGTCGAGAGCTTGACGTCCTTGAAGGCGAGCCCGCGCAGGTTCACTTCCAGCCCGACCAGCTTGTAGAAGGCCGCGGTCTGCGGCAGCAGGCGGACCATGTCGCCGCGCCAGATCACCAGGGCCAGCACCAGCGCGCCCATGGCAGCGCAGGCGACCGGCAGGCCGTAATAGGATCTGCGCGGGGCAACAGTGGGCGTCGGCCGCCTCACTTTGGCGCCGCGACGGCTGAACAGGCCGCGGAACCAGGATTGATGCTGGGCCCCGACGACTTCTTCTTCCACGGCCCGAGCCGCCGCGGACCATTCGTCCTCAGCCTCGGCGGCATCCTCCGTCGGCCAGTCGCTGGCGATCGAGGGACTGTCGACCACGGGCGTCTCGGCGGCGTTATCGTCCTGGGCGTAAGTGTTCCACTGCTCGGCGAGGTCGGACTGGTCGTCGGCCTGGCGGGCTGCCGCCATGGCCGGCACGGCGGCCTCCTCGATGGCGTCCTCGGGATGGGCGATCCAGGTTTTCTTGCAGCGGGAGCAGCGGACCGTCCGCCCGTTGGTCCCCAGGCTCGCAAGCTTGATGGCGTAGGATGTCATACAATGGGGGCAGACGATATGCATGGACGGCCTCGACAATGACCTTGGCGCGGGGAACCCGGCCCAGGATTCTCCTGGGACAAGGTTCGCCCGAGAAGGGACTTCTAAGAATGCTGCCCGAGATGCTACAGGGCGACCGTTAACGAACCGGAAACCATAACGGTCGCACAACCCCTTGATCGCATGCGGCGAAGCCTCGCTGGCGATGCGGCTACGTCCCCTCGAACGGAGCTGAGCTTTGGTTCGGTTCGAAAATGTCGGATTGCGTTACGGCCTGGGGCCGGAGATCCTGCGCGACCTCAGTTTCCAGATCCCGGCGCATTCCTTCCAGTTCCTCACCGGCCCGTCCGGCGCCGGCAAGACGTCGCTGCTGCGCCTGTTGTTTCTGTCGCACCGGCCGACGCGCGGCCTCGTCAATCTGTTCGGCCACGACATCTCCACGCTCGGCAAGGACGAGATCGCGGACTTGCGCAAGCGCATCGGCATCGTGCTGCAGGACTTCCGCCTGCTCGACCACATGACGACCTATGAGAACGTGGCGCTGCCGTTCCGCGTCATGGGCCGCAGCGAATCCAGCTATCGCAAGGAGGTCATCGACCTCTTGCGCTGGGTCGGTCTGGGTGACCGCATGGATGCGCTGCCGCCGATCCTGTCGGGCGGCGAGAAGCAGCGCGCGGCGATCGCGCGCGCGGTAATCTCGCGGCCGCAGCTCCTGCTCGCGGACGAGCCGACCGGCAGCGTCGATCCGACGCTCGGGCGGCGCCTGCTGCGGCTCTTCATCGAGCTCAACAAGTCAGGCACCGCCGTCATCATCGCCACCCACGATATTGCGCTGATGGATCAGTATGAAGCGCGCCGCTTCGTGCTGCATCAGGGACGGCTGCACGTCTATGAGTAGGCCAGATGACCGCGGCGTGTTGGTCGACCTCGGACAGGAGCGTCCGCCGCTGCCGGCCAAGGCGCGCAATACCTCGCCGATCGTGCCGCGCGCCTCGATCCATGGCCGTGCGCTGGTCGCCGTCGTCGCCATCATGACTTTTCTCGCCTCGATGACAACGGGCGCGGTGCTCCTGGTGAGCGCTTCGGCTGCGGAATGGCAGTCCGATGTTGCCAGCGAAATCACCATCCAGGTCCGCCCGCAATCGGGACGCGACCTCGAGCGCGACACGGCCGCCGTCACCGAGGCGATGCGCGCGCAACCCGGTATTGTCGAGGTCAAACCGTTCACCAAGGACGAAAGCGGCAAGCTGCTGGAGCCCTGGCTCGGCACCGGCCTGTCGATGGACGATCTGCCGGTGCCGCGCATGATCATCGCGCGCGTGCAGCCGGGCACGGCGCTCGACCTCGGCAGCTTGCGTGCGCGCGTGACGCAAGTGGCGCCGAGCGCCAGCGTCGACGATCATCGCGCCTGGATCGAACGGATGCGCTCGATGACCAACGCCACCGTGCTGGCCGGCATCGGCATTCTTGCACTCGTCATCGTCGCAACCATCATCTCGGTCTCGTTCGCAACCCGCGGCGCGATGGCAGCGAACCGGCCGATCGTCGAAGTGCTGCATTTCGTCGGCGCCGGCGACCGCTACATCGCCAATCATTTCCTGCGGCATTTCCTCCGGCTCGGCCTCGAAGGCGGCGTCATCGGCGGCGGCGTCGCCATGCTGCTATTCGGTTTCTCCGAATCGATCGCCGGCTGGTTCTCCGGCACCCCCGTCGGCGACCAGTTCGCGGCGCTGCTCGGCACCTTCTCGCTGCGGCCGTCAGGCTATGTCGTGCTCGCGGTGCAGGCCGTGCTGATCGGCGCAATCACCGCGGTCGCCTCGCGCCAGACCCTGTTCGCGACGCTGAACGATGTGGATTGAGCCCGACAAACCGGACTCCACTTCGCCTCAAAACGTCTTAAAATCATCCGGGGAAGGGATCACCGACATCACATGACCTCGCCGACCGACGATCGATCGCCGAAACTGCCGCACGGCTGGCTCCGTGCGACCGTGGTGTCGACGATCGCGTTCGCCTTTGTCGGCGCGGCGGCGGGCTTCGTCGCCTTCCTGTCGCAATTGCGCGGCGCCGAGATCGCACCCGATCGCAAGGCTGACGGCATCGTGGTCCTCACCGGCGGCTCCTCGCGGGTCTCGGACGCGATGGAGCTGCTCGCGGCCGGCTACGGCAAGCGGCTCCTGATCTCGGGCGTGCACCCGACCTCGACCGCGAGCGATATCTCCCGGACCCTGCCGGAGAACCAGTCCTTCATGACCTGCTGCGTCGATCTCGACCGCACCGCGCTCACGACCCGCGGCAACGCGGCGGAGGCGCGGCGCTGGGCCCAGGGGCGCGGCTTCAAATCGTTGATCGTGGTCACCTCGAATTACCACATGCCCCGCGCGCTCGTGGAATTCTCGCATGCGATGCCGGAGACCACGCTGGTCCCATTCGCCGTGGTCGGTGACAAATGGCGCGAGGAGCCGTGGTGGACCTCGGCCTCGACGCTGCGGCTGCTGTTGTCCGAATATGTCAAATACGTCGCGGCCGAGGTGAGGGTACGGCTGGAAGATTTCGGGATTGACCTTTCGCCCGAGATGTCGGAGCAGCCTCTTGGTCTGCAATCCAGGCGGCCCGCCACCGCTCAGGCCAATTGATCGGATTCCTGATGTTCCTGATTTTCCTGCGCTCGCTGCTGTTCAACGTGCTGTTCTACACCGTGCTGGTGTGCCTTGCGATCGTGGCGCTGCCGACCTTCGCGTTGCCGCCGCGCGCCATGCTGACGGTTGCGCAATGGTGGGCGAAGGCGACGCTTGTCCTGATGCGAGTGGTCTGCAACATCAAGGTCGAATTCCGCGGCGTCGAGAAGATTCCGCAAGGGCCGCTGGTGATCGTCGCGAAGCACCAATCGTTCTGGGAGACCTTCGTGCTGCCGGGTTTCTTTGAGCGCCCGATCTTCATCCTCAAGCGCCAGCTGATGCAGATTCCGGTGTTCGGTCAGTTTCTGGTCAAGACAGGCATGATTGCGATCGACCGCAAAGCCGGCGTGAAGGCGCTGCTCGACATGACGCGGCGCGCGCGCGAGGCGGTGCGCGCCGGCGGCCAGCTCGTCATCTTTCCGGAAGGCACGCGCCGCGCGCCGGGGGCGCCGCCGGATTACAAGACCGGCTTTGCGCAGATCTATTCATCCTGCGGCGTGCAGTGCCTGCCGATCGCGCTCAATTCCGGCCTGTTCTGGCCGCGCCGCACCTTCATGCGCTATCCCGGCACGCTGGTCGTCGAGTTCCTCGACCCGCTGCCGCCGGGCCTGCCCAAGGATGAGTTTCTCTCGCGCGTGCAAACCGTGATCGAGGATGCGACCAGCCGCATCGTCGAAGCCGGCCGGAAAGAGCAGGAGCGGTTGATCGGCAGCTCGCCGAGCTACGGGGCCTCGGGCAGCTAGATCGCCTTTTGTATCGTCGCCGACGGCTTGTGCCTCCTAGCCGACCTCTCGCAAGTCTTTCGGCAAGCATATGGGCTGTTTCGTCGATCGGGAGCGCGACCGAGTCAGTGCGACGAGATGCGAACGAGAGGGTTGACCGAAAACATGATCGGGCGAAAAAGCGAACGACGACATCTGGCGTCGGCTATTTCAGCGTCGCGATCGAGCGCCCATAAGCACGAACAACCTCGATAAACGCGGGCGCTCTGATTCCTCGGCCCAGAAACAGTCGGCCGAACTCAGTTGGTGGCGAAACAGTAAAACAAACCCGCTCCACCGACGCGCTGCAAGTTCGCCGGGGAACAACCCGGCGTCTTGTGCGAATAGTTCCAGAAATTCGGACCCTGAGTGTTGCCGATCAGGTCATGGTGTCCGACGATCGCGCTACCCTGTCCGTCAGTGCTGTTGGTCCAGTTACTGCAGGTCGCGTCTGCGCCCGGAATGGCCGTGCCATCGTGTTGTGTGCCGGTGAGCATGTCATGTTGATTGGGAGTGTCGCTGCGGCCCTTGACCATCATTCCCTTCTCGTCGAGGGCGGTCTCTTTGTTGATCTTGTTATTGTCACTGTGCAGGTCGGCCACGCTTGCCGCGATCTGTGTACCCTTGGCATTGGACCAGGGACCGCTCCCGATCCGGTCTTTGGCGTTGATCGCATTCGGCCCCTGCGTCGAAAGATAGGCGTGCCAGGTTTTGCCGCCCGCGCCTGCGGCCTCGGCGAGGGTCTGGCAATGTCGATCGGCGCCGTCGATCCCACCGAGGTCCCCGCCCTTGCCGAGCCCCACACTGGTTATGAAGAAGCTCATGCTGCTTTGCTGGGCTTGCGCCGGTCCCGGCACCCCCGACGTCAACAAGACCAGGGATGAGAGTACAGCCAAATTCGCTATCTGGGCCATGCGGTTGGTCCTTCCAGTGAGGACTGTCGCCCCCACGATCATGCGTCGCAACAACACTGCTAGAACCGGTTATCCCGGCATTCGCCAAACCCATTATACGATCAGATGATCCATAATCACACATCGTCCTTCACCTGAACGTGGAGGAGAGGTCGTGGGCTGGACGGCTGTAGCGCATGCCCCGTCGCGGAGGGATTCAGACGGGCTCAAAGTGATTGCGAGCCTGGGCGGGGTTCGTGGGCGGCAACGTGTTCAGAGCATGCCTGGTCTGCGCTTTAGCGACCGTCCCTCGCTCGGAGCCCGAGCGTGCGACGAATGCGCCTCGCCATGCAGCATCATCGCGAGCTGATGCAGTTGCTTGTCGCGAAAGCCCTCGGCTTCGATCGCCTTCACGGTCGCGGTGACATAGTCGCGGTTGGCGCCGGATTGGCCATGGCCTTGGAGCACGTGGCGGTGCTGCTCGGCGAGCGAGAGCCGGCCGGCATATTGCACATGACCGCGGTCGACGACATAAGCGAGCGCGCTGACGCGCTGCCGCGCATCGTTCTCCAGCCACACTGAGCGCATCACTTCGCGATAGACCGACGTTACCTGCTCGCGCGCGCGCAAGTAAGCAACCACATCGGCGCGGTTCTTTTCGGCGACACGGAACGCGATGCCGCGGCAGGCGCCGCCGCGATCGAGCCCGAGCACGAGGCCCGGCTGCTCCGGCGTGCCGCGATGCACGAAGGAATAGACGCAGAGCGCGCGGTGCTCGCCGACCAGCCGCGCCGGGACGCGCTCCTCGAATTCGAAGCCCGGCCGCCACATCAGCGATCCGTAGCCGAACACCCAGAGGTCGCCCTTGGCTGACGTGACGGTGGGAAGGATGATTTCCGACATTTCGGGCACGGCTACCAGAACCCGGCTCCGAAGCGAAGTCATTTCTCCGCCTTTTGTCGGGGACCAACCTCGCTTACATTTGACAAAATCTGGGGTCAAAGGGTCGCCGCATGTCCAATATGACCATTGCCGCAGGCCGACGCTCCCGCTGGGGCCTCTTCATTGCCCCCGTCCTCCTCCTGATCCTCGCGGCCGCCTGGAGCGGCTTCTGGTTCTATGCGGCCTCGCAGGCCGCGATCGCCGTCGATGCCTGGCGCGCGCAGGAAGCCAAAGCCGGCCGCATCTATGATTGCGCCAAGCGCTCGATCGCGGGTTTCCCGTTCCGCTTCGAGGTCCAGTGCTCCGGCGCCAGCGTCGCCCTGGTGTCGCAGAATGCGAGCAAGACGCCGTTCACGGCCAGGCTCGACAACATCCTGGTCGTCGGGCAGGTCTACGATCCCAAGCACGTCATTGCGGAATTCGCTGCGCCGGCAACGCTGGTCGACGGCGTGACGCAAAACACCTTCGTGGTGAACTGGAGCAAGGGCCGCAGCAGCGTGATCGGTCTGCCGGCGGTGCCGGAGCGCGCCTCCATCGTGTTCGACGATCCCAGCCTTAACAGGATGGACGGCAGCGTGCAGGTGCCGCTCGCGCGCGCCAGGCAGATCGAGCTGCATGGTCGCCTCGCCGATGGATCGACGTCGGCTCATCCTGTGATCGAGACCGTGCTCCAGGTCTCGCAAGGCAGCGTCCAGGGCGTGCATCCGTTGCTCGCTGAGCCGTTCGAAGCGGACACGCGCGCCAAGATCACCGGCCTTTCCGATCTCACGCCAAAGCCTTGGCCGCAGCGCTTTCGCGAGATCCAGGCCGCCGGCGGCCATATCGAGATCGTGCAGTCGCGCATCCAGCAGGGCGAGATGATCGCGGTCGCGGCCGGCACGCTGGGCCTCTCGGCCAATGGCCGACTGGACGGCGAATTGCAGATGACGGTGACCGGACTCGAGCGCGTCATTCCGGCGCTCGGCATCGAGAAGATGCTGGAAGAGGGCGTGCCCCAGGCCACGCTCGACCGCGTCGCGCCCGGCGTGAAGTCGCAGGACCTCAACAATCTCTTCGGCGCGCTCGACCGTGCCGTTCCCGGCCTCGGCAAGGTCATCAAGCAGAACGCCAATGCCGGCGTCGCCGCCGGTATCAACTCGATCGGCACCGAGAGCACGCTCGAGGGCAAGAAGGCGCGCAGCTTCCCGCTGAAATTTGCCGACGGCGCCGTGCTGCTCGGCCCGTTCAAGGTCGGCCAGATCCCGCCGCTGTACTGATTTTCGGTCACGGCGCCGTCGTGGTGACAAAGCGGCTTCGCATCGGGAATGCGGAGCCGCGTTGCGTGAGGCCCGCAATCATCGCGCGTGCGGATCGCGGAAGCGGCCAAAATATTCCGACCATGATCGTCAGGAAAACGTGATGCAGAAGATGCACGGGCCCTGCGAATAACAGCCCGCTTATTCGCATCACTCCACACCAGGGAAGCATGCGCGCGCCGGGGGCGCGAACATCAGGGCCTGCTTCCCAGGTGGAGGGAGGCTTACGTGCGGATCATCACACGCGGACTGATGCTGGGACTACTCGCTGCCTGTTCGGGACAGGCGCGTGCCGACGACAATGTCGCAACAGAAATCCAGGCGCTGAAGGCAAAGCTGAAAGAGCTGCAGCAGAAGGTCGATTCGCAGGCGCGTAAGACGCGCCAGGTCGAAGCAGCGCAGGCGAAGGCCGCGCCGATGGCGGCAACCTACAAGGCGCTCCCGGTCGATCCCTGCGCGTCCGGCAAGATCTGCTACAAGGGAATCACGCTGACATTCGGCGGCTGGGTCGATCTCACCGGCATCTACCGTTCCCGCAACATCGCCTCCGACACCGGCTCGGTCTACAATTTCATTCCCTATCAGCAGGCCCACAATTTCTTCGTGCCGGAGACGCGCTTCTCGGCGCGGCAGAGCAGGTTCTCGGTGCTCGCCGAAGGCAACGCCAATCCCGATACGCATCTCGCCGGCTACGGTGAAATCGACTTCGAGGGCGCGGCGCAGACGGCGAGCTCGGTTGCGACCAACTCCTTCAATCCGCGGATGCGGCAGCTCAGCCTCGAGCTCGACCGCACCGATCTCGGCCTGCACGTCCTGGCCGGCCAATCCTGGTCGCTGAATGCGCCGACGAAGTCGGGCATCGATCCGCGCGGCGTCGACGCGCCCGGCGTGATCGATTTCGAATCCGTTCCGGGATTTCTGGCTGCCCGGCAACCGGGCTTGCGCGTCTGGCAGGATATCGGGCCCGAGTTCAAGATCGCGGCATCAGTCGAAAATCCGCAGACCGCCTTCTTCGGCGGCAACACGCCGGCGGTCGGTACACCCGCGGTCGGCCCGCAGGGCGTGATCAACCCGAATGTCCAGGTCAATCTGACCGGACCAGGCGGCAGCTTCTTCAACAGCCTCAACAATGTCAGCTTGAACCAGGTGCCTGACGTCACCGCCAAGGCGGCGTGGGATCCGCGGCTCGGGCCCTACAAGCTGCATGTCGAAGCCTGGGCGCTCTATCGCCAGCTGTTCGATCGCTTCAATGGCGCCAACCATACCTACGACACCGGCAGCTTCGGCGGTCACGTGTTTGCCGAGCTGATCCCGAAGACCCTCGACCTCCAGCTCTACGGCGCGCATGGCGTGCTCGGGCGCTTCACGGCGACGCCGTTCCCGGATGCCGCACTGGCGCAGGATGGCACCGTGCTGCCGCTCACCATCACCGCCGCCGCGGTCGGCCTGATCTGGCACGCGACGCCTGAACTCGATGTCTACAGCTATGCGGGCCTTGAAAAGGCCAAGGCCAATTTCGCCAATGTGGGGACGGTGCCGTTCGGTTACGGCAATCCGCTCTACAACAACACCGGCTGCTTCACCGAGAACACGCCGGCCGCGACCTGCAATGGCACACCAGGGAAGTCCGGCAGATCACCGCGGGCATCTACGACACCATCTACCAGGGCAATTACGGCACGCTCAAAGCCGGCGTGCAATATTCCTACACGCGACGCTTCGCTTTCGCCGGCGTCAGTGGCGCGCCCAAGACCGACGACAACATCGTCATGACGCAGATCCGGTATTACCCGTTCTAGTCAGAAGCTACATGGACTCGTAGCCCGGATGGAGCGAAGCGCAGTCCAGCAATCTTACCGGACGCGACAGCGGTCCCGGATTACGCTCCGCTCCATCCGGGCTACTTCGGCGCTACGGCTTCTTGTCGAGCTGCCCATGCTGGCGGCCGAAGTCTGCTGCTGCCGAATCCTGGCCGATCTCGACGATGCCGCGGCGGATGGCGCGGGTGCGGGTGAAGTGGTCGAACAGCGCCTCGCCGTCACCGCGGCGGATCGCGCGGGTGAGTTTTGCCAAATCCTCGGTGAAGGTGCCGAGCATCTCCAGCACCGCGTCCTTGTTGGCGAGGAAGACGTCGCGCCACATCGTCGGATCGGAGGCCGCGATGCGGGTGAAGTCGCGGAAGCCGCCGGCGGAGAACTTGATGACTTCGGATTCCGTCACCTGCGCCAGCTCGTCGGCGGTGCCGACGATGGTGTAGGCGATCAGATGCGGCAGATGGCTGGTGATCGCGAGCACGAGATCATGATGATCCGGGGTCATCACCTCGACCTTGGCACCCATGGCCGCCCAGAACGCGCGCAAATGCGCGGTGGCATCGGCATCAGTGCCTTCCGGCGGCGTCAGAATGCACCAGCGGTTGATGAAGAGCTCGGCGAAGCCGGAGTCAGGCCCCGAATGCTCGGTGCCCGCCACGGGGTGCGCCGGCACGAAATGGACGGTCTTCGGCAGATGCGGCGCCATGTCCTTGACGACCGCGCCCTTGACCGAGCCGACGTCGGAGATGACGGCGCCCGGCTTCAGATGCGCCGATATCTCCTGCGCCACCTCGCCGCAGGCGCCGACGGGGATGCAGAGGATGACGAGATCGGCATCCTTCACCGCTTCCGCATTGGTCGCCACGACATGATCGACAATACCGAGCTCGAGCACCCGCGCGCGCGTCTTCTCCGAGCGCGCGGTGGTGACGATCTCGCCGGCCAAGCCTTGAAGCTTCGCGGCGCGCGCGATCGAGCCGCCGATCAGGCCGAAGCCGATCAGGGCGACGCGCTGGAAATGCGGGTCCACGCTCATTTGCCGGCCATGAAGTCGCGCAGCGCCTCGACGACGAGGCGGTTTGCCTCCTCGGTGCCGATGGTCATGCGCAGCTGATGGTGCAGGCCATAGTTCTTCAGCGCGCGCAGCACGAGGCCACGCTTGGTGAGATAGGCGTCGGCCGCATCCGATGTCTTGCCGCTTTCCGGAAAGTGGATCAGCACGAAATTGGCAACGCCCGGCGTCACCTTCAGCCCGAGCTTGGTGATCTCTTCACTGAGCCAGTTGCGCCAGGTCTCGGTGAACTGCTTCGACATCGCCTGATGCGCGGTGTCCTCGATCGCGGCGACCGCGGCATACATCGCCGGCGTCGACACGTTGAAGGGGCCGCGGATGCGGTTGACGGCGTCGATGATGTGCTCGGGGCCGAACATCCAGCCGACGCGCAGCGCCGCAAGGCCGTGGATCTTGGAGAAGGTGTGCGTCACCACCGTATTCTCCGTGGTGGCGACCAGCTCGATCCCCATCTCGTAGTCGTTACGGGAGACGTAGTCGCAATAGGCCGCATCCAGCACCAGCAGCACATGCGAGGGCAGGCCGGCGCGCAGGCGCTTGACCTCGTCGAACGGGATATAAGTGCCGGTCGGGTTGTTGGGGTTGGCGAGCCAGACCAGCTTCGTCTTCGGCGTCACCGCTTTCAGGATGGCGTCGACGTCGGCGGTCAGGTTCTTCTCGGCCGCCACCACGTTCTTGGCGCCGTTCGCCATGGTGGCGATCGGGTAGACCAGGAAGCCGTGTGTGGTGGAGATCGCCTCGTCGCCATGGCTGAGGTAAGTGTGGGCGAGCAGGTTGAGGATCTCGTCCGAGCCGGCGCCGCAGATGATGCGGTTGGGATCGAGCCCGTAGTGGCGGCCGATCGCCTCGCGCAGCACGCGCGAGGTTCCCTCAGGATAGTCTTCCAGATGATCCGCCACGTGCTTGAAGGCCTCGATCGCCTTGGGCGAAGGTCCGAACGGCGTCTCATTGGCCGAGAGCTTGAACACCTTGCGGCCGGGCTCGGCGACCGGGGTCTTGCCGGGCGTGTAGGGCGCAATATCGAGAATGCCGGGATTCGGCATGGGGCGGGACATCTTCAACTCCGGATAGGCTTTGGGCGGTACGCGATCTACGACCCGGTCGGGGGCACCGTATAGCGCGTTGCGTGGCTGCCGACGAGGGCCGTGGAGCGCACCGAGGCCCCCGCTTCGATCAGGGCAGCCTTGATCTTGTCGATGCTGGTGGCTGATGTGACCGAGACCAGCAGCGCCGCGCCGTCGAAGGCGGTATCGGGCACCGCCACGATCTCGGCGAGCGGCGACAGCGCCCGCGCGACCTCGGCGTTCCACCCCGACACGCGCACGCTGAAGGTCTCGACCTCCGTCACTACGGCGCTGTCGGCGACGCGCGAGATCGCGAACACCGGCAGCGACGCCGGATGGTCGGCGCGCTCGACGAAGGGCATGCGCGCAATGATCTTCGGCGCGCCCACGGCTTCCAGCTCCAGCCACCACGGCGTGCGGCTCGATGTCGCCGAGACCAGCGCGAGGTCACCCTTGGATTTCGCCACCGCCTCGACCGCCGCCTGCGCACTGAAATGCGCGACATACGGCACCGTGAAGCCGAAATGGAAGCGCACGGAATCGCGCATCGCGGGCTCGCTCGCCGAGATGTCGGCATGCACGGAGAACGGCGCCTGGACATAGGTGAAGGTCGAGATGATGACGCGCCAGATGCTTTCGACCGTGTCGAGCGGCAGGATGCCGCGATGCCGCTGCACGATCTCGCGCATCATCGAAGCCTCGCGCGCCGGCCGGAACGCCGAGCCGACCTCCTGGGTCTGCTTCACCTGGATCAGGCGGTCGATGATGTCGCCGCGCTGCATCAACAGGCGATGCATGGCCTCGTCGATCGCGTCGATCTCCTTGCGCAATTCCTGCAGCGATGGTGGCGCGGGCGGACGTTGGGACATATCTGACTAGCTGGTTATGAGGCTTCGGAGGAGTGTCCTGATTAGGCAGTCGGGGCGGCGAAAGCAAAGAGAAATGACGGCCTGCAAGGCAGCCGGTTGAGAGACGATTTTGGCCGATCCGGCTGCGACTTGACGAAATCGGGCCAAGCCGGTAGGTTTTTGCCCGTTCCGTGGTCATTTGAGCCGGCCGGCTTGCAGCCACGTTAAAAAACTCGCTAAACAGGCCGGGGACGCTTCTGATCCCGGCCGAACCTATCGTTCAGGCCGGGTTTTTCATGGCCTGATTTCATCGCGGTCTCACGTCCGATCGCAAACGAGGTCGATGGTCAGAGATGGTTGGCGTCAAGTCTGTCCCAAGTCCTACGATCCCAAGTCCTACGATCCCAAGTCGTGCGATCCCAAGTCCTGCGATCAGTGCCGACGATCGGTCGCATGAGGTCGATCATCCGAGTTCAGAGGTCGCGCGGTTCGGCGCCGACCAACCGCTGCGGCTCGATTGCGGTGTCGATCTCACCCCGTTCCAAATTGCCTACAAGACCTATGGCGAGCTCAACGCCGATCGCTCCAATGCGGTGCTGATCTGCCATGCGCTGACCGGCGACCAGCACGTCGCCAATGTCCATCCGGTCACCGGCAAACCCGGCTGGTGGGAGACGCTGGTCGGCCCCGGCCGGCCGCTCGATCCGAGCAAATACTTCATCATCTGCTCCAACGTGATCGGCGGCTGCATGGGCTCGACCGGGCCTGCCTCGATCAATCCTGCCACCGGCAAGGTGTGGGGCCTGGATTTCCCTGTCATCACCATTCCCGACATGGTGCGCGCGCAGGCGATGCTGATCGACCGGCTCGGCATCGATACGCTGTTTGCCGTCGTCGGCGGCTCGATGGGCGGCATGCAGGTGCTGCAATGGACCGCGGCGTACCCTGCGCGTGTCTACTCCGCGCTGGCGATCGCCTGTTCGACGCGGCACTCGGCGCAGAACATCGCCTTCCACGAGCTCGGCCGCCAGGCCGTCATGGCCGATCCCGACTGGCACAATGGCGCCTATGCCGATCAGGGCATCCATCCGCATCGCGGCCTCGCGGTCGCGCGCATGGCCGCGCACATCACCTATCTGTCGGACGCTGCGCTGCATCGCAAGTTCGGCCGCCGCATGCAGGACCGCGAGCTGCCGACCTTCTCGTTCGACGCCGATTTCCAGGTCGAGTCCTATCTGCGCTATCAGGGCTCGTCCTTCGTCGAGCGCTTCGACGCCAATTCCTATCTCTATCTGACGCGCGCGATGGATTATTTCGACATCGCCGCCGACCATGGCGGCGTGCTGGCGAAGGCGTTCGCGGGGATCGAAACGCGCTTCTGCGTGGTTTCCTTCACCAGCGACTGGCTGTTCCCGACTTCGGAATCGCGCGCGCTGGTGCACGCGCTGAATGCGTCCAGCGCGCGGGTGTCGTTCGCGGAGATCGAGACCGATCGCGGCCACGATGCCTTCCTGCTCGACGTGCCCGAATTCTTCGACATCTCCCGCGCCTTCCTGCAATCCGCCGGCAAGGCGCGCGGACTCACGAACAAGGACGGCTAGCGATGTCTGTGCAGCAAGTCCTGCCGCTGAACGGCCTCGCGGCTGAACAGTCGGGCCCATTTCGCGCCGACCATCTGCTGGTCGCCGAAATGGTCAAGCCGGGTTCGAAGGTGCTCGACGTCGGCTGCGGCGACGGCGATCTGCTCCAGCTCTTGGAGACCCGCGGCATCGACGGCCGCGGCATCGAGCTGTCGCGCGAGGGTGTCAACCGCTGCGTGGCCAAGGGTCTCGCCGTGGTGCAGGGCGATGCCGACACCGACCTCGTCAATTACCCCGATGATGCCTTCGACTACGTGATCCTGTCGCAGACGCTGCAAGCGACGCGTCAGCCCAAGGTCGTGCTGGAGAATCTGTTGCGCATCGGCCGCCGCGCCATCGTCTCGTTCCCGAATTTCGGCTTCTGGCGGATGCGCCTGCAGCTCCTGATCGGCGGCCACATGCCCCGCACGGAGAACCTGCCGGCAAGCTGGTACGACACCGCCAATATCCATTTCTGCACCATCAAGGATTTCGTCGAGCTCTGCGACGAGATCCACGTCAAGATGGAGCGCGCCGAGGCACTCGATCTCTACGGCCGTCCGCTGCGGCTGCGGCTGCCCTGGTGGGTGTGGAATCTGTTCGGCGAGCAGGGCGTGTTCCTGCTGAGCCGGGGCGGTGGGAAATAGTTTGCTGCCTGTAGCCCGGATGGAGCGAAGCGCAATCCGGGGCAGGTCGCGCCGCTTCCGGGCATCCCGGATTACGCTTCGCTCCATCCGGGCTACGCGACCTCTTAATGCGCCGCCACCGACCTCGGATCGCGCGCCGGCCAGCGGCCGGCTTCCACCAGCGTCACGAACCGCTCCACGCTCTCGTTGAACTGTGCCGGCTCTTCGAGATTGAGCACGTGGCCCGACTTCGGGAACATCGCGAGGCCCGCGGCCGGCAGATGTTTCTTCAGGAACAGGCTCGCGCCGATGCAAGGATCGTCCTCGTCGCCGCAGATGATCAGCGCCGGCGTCGTCACGTTCCTGATCGCTTCCGTCAGCGTGTAGATCGACGGCCGGCCACCCTGGAAGCCGCGCATCGTGTTGGCCGAACCCTTGGCATCGTGCCGCGCCAGTGCAGCATAGAAATCGGCATGACCGCGCGGGTCCTTCACCAGGAAGGGAATCCGGCTCGGCGCCTCGCGCGTGACCTTTGCGACTTCTGCCGAGCCCAGCGTCTCGAACTGCTCGGCATTGGCGCGGCACTGCTTGCGCCAGGCCTCCAAATTCTCGAGCTCCGAGCCGGAGCCGACGCCGGCGAGCGTCATCGACAGCGCGCGCTGTGGTGCGTTCAATCCGATCTGGAGCGACGAGTAGGCGCCCATCGACAGGCCGACGAGATGCGCGCGCTCGATTCCGAGATGATCGAGCACCGCGAGCGCATCGGTGTAGAAGTGCTTGTAAGTGTAGACCTCGCCGTGAGGCACATCAGACGGCGTGTAACCGCGCGCGGAATAGGTGATGCAGCGGTGGCCACGTGAGAAGTAACGCATCTGCGGCTCCCAATTGGTATAGTCGGCCGCGAATTCGTGCAGAAAAATGATCGGCGTTCCCTGACCTGCTTCTTCGAAATAGATGCGGACGTCGTCCCTGGTGGTGGCGTGGGGCATTAACTGTTTCCCTCTCTGCAAGCCGCAAGTTCAGGATCGCAGTTAATGCAGATGTCCGCAATAAGGCAGCTCTATCAGAGCATTGCCGCAAAATCATCGCAGCTATTCGCGGGCCACCGCGTCTTTTTCTCGCCACATCCGACGGCTTAACGGCCCCATCGATGTTGGCCGTCGCACGGGCCGACCTTGGGAAGTGGGGGTGTCAACGAAGGATGAAGTATGTTTGAGTTGTTTGCGTCCCGCCTGTCGCGTCGTGTTGTCGCGCTGGCGTTGTTCTTCACGGCCATTGCCGCGTTCGTTTCTCCGGCCTCAGCGCGGCCGCATCATCGTCACAGCGCAGAGCGGCACGCTTACGTGCATCACGCCAGCAGGCATCATCACATCAGGTATTCGGCCCGCAGTTCGCGCTTCGAGCGCAGCGCGGCGCAGTTGCAGGCAGGTGGATTCGCCAACACGCAGGCCAGCTATGATCCGAGCGCCAGCAGCGGCGGTGCGACGATGAGCGGCGGCTTCGGCGGCGGTTCAGGCCTCGTGTCCGAGGCGCGCCGCTATCTCGGCGGCAACCCGACGGGGCGCGGCAGCCTGTGGTGCGCGCGCTTCATGAACATGGTGCTTGAGAAAACCGGCCACCAAGGCACCGGATCGGACATGGCGAACTCGTTCGCGCATTACGGCACGCGCGTCTCCGGCCCGCAGGTCGGCGCCATCGCGGTGATGTCGCGCGGCGGCCGCGGCGGTCATGTCGGCATCATCACCGGCATCGATGCGCAGGGGAATCCGATCATGATCTCGGGCAACAATGGCAACCGCGTCCGCGAAGCCCCGATCTCGCGCGGCCGGATCTATGCGTATGTGATGCCGAATTGATGGAGTGAAGGTGCAGTAGGGTGGGCAAAGGCGCGAAGCGCCGTGCCCACCATTTCTCTCGATCGCGGAAAATGCGTGGGCACGCTTGCGCTTTGCCCACCCTACGGCAGCGGTGCCTCGTCACACCAGTGTCGGCTCTTCCACCGCCACCGCATCTCCCACGCCGATCTCGCCATCGGCCACCACCTCGGCATAGATGCCGCAATCCATGTGGCCGAGATGGCGCGACAGCGTCGGCGGTATTTCGAGATCGCGCTTCGCCGTCACCGGGTCCACATTCGTGGCCGGACAGCGGACGATGCGCTTGACCACCTTCAGCCGGGCCTGCCCGATCGCAAGCGTCTGGCCGACGAGATCGAGTTCGGACCAGGCCGGCCAGCCCTTCACGTAGAGATTGGCGCGGAAGCGCAGGGGATCGACGGCGGTGCCGCCGAGCATGGCCTCGATGGCGCGGACGCTCTCGATGTTGATGATCGACACGACCTTGCGGGCGACGTCGGAAAAGCTGTGATCGCGGCCGGACAGGACTTTCGGCGGGCCCTTCAACTCCGGCTGAAAATTCTCCGTGAAGTAGGCCTCGATCGCAGCGCGCCCGGCCGCGGTCTCGAGGTCGCCGCTGGCGACCGTGTGGCCGTCCTTGCGGATGGTCAGGCGGTTGGTCGCGTCCTCGAACCGGCTGTCGAGGGAAGCCAGCCGCTCATTGCGCGCCAGCATCAGAAACTGGATTTTCGGCTTCCACTCGGGCGCCTCCGGGTCGAACCCGCTGGGCCCGTTCTCGATGGCATAGCGGCGGTCGGCGGGCAGGGTCTGACCGGACCGCAAGGGGACCCGGAGCAGGGCTTCCGGCGTCAGGCCCTTGATCGGGTAGCGGTAAAGGCCGGTGATTTCGGCGGTCTGGCTGGCTGTCATGCGGCTACTTAAGGGATTCGACCCGTACCCGCCAAGCCGGCCGATCTGCGCACGAAATTGTGAACGTGCCTCTTCCGATCGAAAGGTGCGCTTCCCACATCTGGGTCAGGTCGGCGCCAGCGCCGGCTGATAACGACCGCTTGCTGGTTGAGGAACGTCAACGCATCAGGCGGAAACCCAATGAAGATGCCGTTTGGGGTGCCTTAGAGGGCCCCGAGGGCAGGCCGAGGGACAGAAAAGACATGAATATCGACAAATATACCGAACGCTCCAGGGGCTTCATCCAGTCCGCCCAGTCGCTTGCGATGCGCGAGGGGCATCAGCAGTTTTCCACGCTTCACCTGTTGAAGGTGCTGCTCGACGACAATGAGGGGCTCGCTGCCGGTCTCATCGACCGCGCCGGCGGCAATTCCCGCGCAATTCTGAAGGCGACCGAGGACGCCCTGACCAAGGTGCCAAAGGTCAGCGGCGGCGGCGCCGGGCAGATCTATTTGGCGCCCGAGCTCGCGCGCACCTTCGACGCGGCCGAAAAGGCCGGCGAGAAGGCGGGCGACAGCTTTGTCACCGTCGAGCGGTTGCTGCTCGGGCTGACACTGGAGAAGACCAGCGAAGCCGGCGCCATCCTGAACAAGGGCGGCGTCACCCCGCAAAATCTCAACGCTGCGATCGAGGCGCTGCGCAAGGGCCGCACCGCGGACACCGCGACGGCGGAGACCGCCTATGACGCGCTGAAGAAATATGCCCGCGACCTGACCCAGGCTGCGCGGGACGGCAAGCTCGATCCGGTCATCGGCCGCGACGAGGAGATCCGTCGCACCATCCAGGTGCTGTCGCGGCGGACCAAGAACAATCCCGTCCTGATCGGTGAACCCGGCGTCGGCAAGACCGCCATCGCGGAAGGGCTGGCGTTGCGCATCGTCAACGGCGATGTGCCCGAGAGCCTGAAGGACAAGAAGCTGCTGTCGCTTGATTTGGGCGCGCTGATTGCGGGTGCAAAATACCGCGGCGAGTTCGAGGAGCGGCTGAAGGCCGTGCTCCAGGAGGTCACCGGGAGCGACGGCACCTTCATCCTGTTCATCGACGAGATGCACACGCTCATCGGCGCCGGCAAGGCCGACGGTGCGATGGACGCCTCCAACCTGCTCAAGCCGGCGCTTGCCCGCGGCGAGCTGCACTGCATCGGCGCGACCACGCTCGACGAGTACCAGAAGCACGTCGAGAAGGACGCCGCGCTGGCGCGGCGCTTCCAGCCGATCTTCGTCAGCGAGCCCTCGGTCGAGGACACCATCTCGATCCTGCGCGGGTTGAAGGACAAGTACGAGCAGCACCACGGCGTGCGGATCACCGATTCCGCGCTGGTGGCGTCCGCGACGCTGTCCAACCGCTACATCACGGACCGCTTCCTGCCCGACAAGGCGATCGACCTGATGGACGAGGCCGCGGCGCGGCTGAAGATGCAGGTCGATTCCAAACCGGAAGAGCTGGATTCGCTCGACCGAGAGATCATCCGGCTCAAGATCGAGCAGGAAGCGCTCAAGAAGGAAAGTGATCTCGGCTCAAAATCCCGACTTGAGTCGCTTCAGAAGGAGCTAGCCGACCTCGAGGAGAAGTCTGCGGCGCTGACGGCACGCTGGAGCGCGGAGAAGAGCAAGCTCTCCAACGCCCAGAAGCTGAAGTCGGAGCTCGACGCCCTGCGCGTCGATCTGGCCGATGCGCAGCGCCGCGGCGAATTCCAGAAGGCAGGCGAGCTGGCTTATGGCCGGATCCCGCAGCTCGAGAAGCAGCTCGCCGAGATCGAGGCGCGCGAAGGCTCCGGTGAGATGATGGAGGAGGCTGTTACCGCCAACCACATCGCGCAGGTGGTCTCGCGCTGGACCGGCGTGCCCGTCGACAAGATGCTGGAGGGCGAGAAGGAGAAGCTGCTGAAGATGGAGGAGCAGCTCGGCAAGCGCGTCGTCGGCCAGGCGGAGGCCGTGCGTGCGGTCGCGACCGCCGTGCGTCGTTCGCGCGCGGGCCTGCAGGATCCGCACCGCCCCACAGGCTCGTTCATGTTCTTGGGGCCGACCGGCGTCGGCAAGACCGAGCTGACGAAAGCTCTTGCGGAGTACCTCTTCAACGACGAGACCGCGATGGTCCGCCTCGACATGTCCGAGTACATGGAAAAGCACTCGGTCTCGCGGCTGATCGGCGCGCCTCCGGGCTATGTCGGTTATGACGAGGGCGGTGCGCTCACCGAAGCGGTGCGACGCCGGCCTTATCAGGTGGTGCTGTTCGACGAGATCGAGAAGGCGCATCCCGACGTCTTCAACGTGCTGTTGCAGGTGCTCGACGACGGCCGGCTGACCGATGGTCAGGGCCGTACCGTCGATTTCCGCAACACGCTGATCATCATGACCTCGAACCTCGGTTCGGAGTATCTGGTGAACCAGCCGGAGGGCGAGGATACCTCGGCCGTGCGCGAGCAGGTGATGGGCATGGTGCGGGCACATTTCCGCCCCGAGTTCCTCAACCGCGTCGACGAGATCATCCTGTTCCACCGTTTGCAGAAGAGCGAGATGGGCCGGATCGTCGAGATCCAATTCGGCCGGCTGCAGAAGCTCCTGACCGATCGCAAGATCGTGCTGACGCTCGATGCCGCCGCGCGCGACTGGCTCGCCGCCAAGGGCTGGGATCCCGCCTACGGTGCTCGCCCGCTGAAGCGGGTGATCCAGCGCTACCTGCAGGACCCGCTCGCCGAGATGATCCTGGCCGGCGACGTCAGGGATGGCGACACGGTGGCGATCTCGTCCGAAGGCAACGTGTTGACCTTCAACGGCAAGGCGCCGCAGACCGCGGAAATTGCCCAGTTCGAGGCGCCGGTGTCGAAGCGCAAGCTGAACTGAGCAGCAGCGTAACCCGCCAACAGATTCGCCCCGGAGAGGTCCCTCTCTCCGGGGCGATTCATCGTCGGGTTGGGCGCCTAGCTGATTGCAGATGCCGAGGCGGGTCCGGGTGGGCCTGGCTCGTCATCCTCCTGTTCGAGCTCCGACAGGATATCCACCAGCGTGCGCACGCGCCCTTGGGCCAGCGGCCTGAGGTCATTGATCATGGGCTCGTCATTGGCGAGCCAGGCCTGGGCTTCGGCGAGCTCCTCGACGGTCGCGCCGGTTCCGATAATCTCTGCAATGGTCACGTCGTCAGCGCTGCCGACCGCCTTGATGACGTCGTCGCGTGAGAGGTGCTGCATGATCGGTCTCCTCTTGACGGACTGGACCCATCAACCGTGAGCATCACCCAACTGTTCCACCACGAGTCGCGCGCGCCGTTCTGACGGCGATCGGAAGCGTTTTCGTGATCGTGAGGGCCCGGATTTTGGGCTAGCCGGTTGTGAGCGATGTCAGGGAATTACCGGTTTACCGATTCGTGACCTGTAGCGGCCCGCCCGTCGCGTCCGACATGCGGGCGATGGCGCCGCCGCGGCCGCTCATCATGCCGTCGAGGCGGTCGCGCTCCTTCTCGAAGCTGGCCAGCATCGGGCCTTCCAGCGAACGGCCGCGCGGCAGTTTCACGCGCATCGGGTCGACGAAGCGGCCGTTGACGAGGATTTCGTAGTGCACATGCGGGCCGGTCGACTGGCCGGTCGAGCCGACAAAGCCGATCACCTGGCCCTGCCGCACCTTCTTGCCCGGCTCCATGCCCTTGGCGAAGGCCGACAAGTGGCCGTAGGCGGTCTCGTAGCCGTTGTTGTGCTTGATGCGGACGTATTTGCCGTAGCCGCCCTCGAGCTGCGCCTTCTCGATCACGCCGTTGCCGGCGGCGAAGATCGGCGTGCCGTAGGCGGTGGCCCAGTCGACGCCGGTGTGCATCTTCACGTAGCCGAGGATCGGATGGCGGCGGCCGCCGAATCCGGAGCGCATGATGGCGCTGTTGACGGGCTTGCGGACCAGGAACTTTTTCGCGCTCTTGCCGGTCTCGTCATAGTAGTCGACGACGCCGTCGTCGGGGCTCTGGTAGCGATAATATTTCTTGGTTTCGCCGCCGACCGTGAGGGATGCGAACAGCACCTCGCTCTTGTCCGAGGCCGTCGTGCCCTCGTCTTCGCCGGCGTAGAACACATCGAACGAGTCGCCCGGTTGCACCTTGCGCTGGAAGTCGACGTCGTAGGAGTAGATCTTGATCATGTCGTCGATGACGGGCATCGGCACTTTGTTGCGCATCGCGGTCTCGTAGATGCTCTGGTAGAGCCGCACGCCGCTGCCGTCATCATCGTCATCGTCTTCGCTGCTGGCGTTGGCCGTAGCGTCGGCGACGGTATTCATGCTGGAGACGTCGACCGCGACGTATTTCCCGAGATCGGACAGCGCCGCGATCGCCTCGACCACGGTGTCGTTGGCGACGACGACGCGATAGGGCTGCAAGCGCGCGCCGGGGCTTGCGGGCGCCATCAGGATGCGAAGCTTTTCGCCTTCCTTCAGCCCGCCGTCGCGGCCGCGGGGACCGAGGGTTGCGGCAATCGCCTTGATCTCCTCGGCCGTGGCGCCGAGATCGCGCAGCACCGAGCCGACGCTGTCGCCCTTCTTGACGACATGGACGCGCTCGCCGTTGGGATTGCCGCCGG
The DNA here is from genome assembly GCF_028128665.1 of Bradyrhizobium sp. CCBAU 45384. Lineage (NCBI taxonomy): Bacteria > Pseudomonadati > Pseudomonadota > Alphaproteobacteria > Hyphomicrobiales > Nitrobacteraceae > Bradyrhizobium > Bradyrhizobium sp. CCBAU 45384. Next base: position 81,409 of record NZ_LBIZ01000102.1, on the reverse strand, counting down.
TGATCTGCTCCTTGGTCTTCGGCAGCAGCGTCACGTTTTCCGGCACCACGCGGGTCTCGAAGCCGGCATAGGGATCGGACGACGACGCTTCGGTGGCGTAGGCCATCTTCATGTCGGACGGGCCGGCCGCGCCGGAGACGTCGGCGGTCGCGTTGGCGAGCGAGGCGTAGCGCACCCCGCCATTGCCGCGCCAATTGGCGGCATCGCGCACCCGCATCAGGATGTCGTCGAGCGCAACCACCGCGGAAATCTTGGCCTTCGGCAGCACCGGCGAGAGGTCCTTGGTGACGAAGGAGACCTCGGCGTCGGGTTCGACGGCCTCGGGATTGTTCGGATCGTCGGTCGCGGTCTTCGGATCGGAGCCGACGTCGGTGAGCATGCGCTGCGCGTTGAACGGCGGAATCTTCGCCGACAAATCGCTCGTCGTCATCGACAGATTGCCGGCGATCCGGATGAAGGGGCGCACCCGCATCACGTCGCGGTTGCCGACGCGGGCGACGGTGGAGACGCGGACGATGTTGCGCGAGGCGGTCGAGTCACTGGGCGGCGGCAGGCGATCGCTCTTGTGCAGCGTCGCGGTGCGATCGGCCGCACCAAAGGCGCCACGCAGTGCGCCCTCGACCCGTTCCGGCACCTTGGCGAAAGTCATCTCGCCGTCGAGAGACGCGAAAACGGCGCCGCCGATCAGGGCTGCGCCGCAGAGTCCGGTCAGAATTGTGCCGCTGAACCATTGCACCGAGACACGACGGCGATCGATGACGGCAGCTTCCGAACCGTCGACGGACAGCGGCGGCTCGTGGCCGAGATCAATGATCCCGGTCTCACGCCCGTAAGCGCCGCGTGATGTCCTCTGGTTCAACCCAAGTCCCCCAATCAACGACCCGAAACCTTCCCTTTCAGCGCCTCATCCCGGTCGCCCTCTTGCAGGGGCATCTCGGAAAAAGCCTTATCGCGCAGATGCTCGCACTCAGAAGGCCTCGGATGAGACCCGGCCGAAATTACGAACAGCTAGGCAGGTGAAAGGTCTCGCGATGTCTTTCGAATGTCCGAAGAAGGCCGCGTCATCGTCAGATCGCCTTCTCTGAACCCCAAATCGCTGGCAGCCCCCACTGGCACCAGCGATTCAAGCTTGTCTCATACCAGAACGCCGCGGGATTGTGGCTCTAGTACGGCGCCTAATATGGAAAAAGTTTCCTGAACGGCCGCTCGCGGAAAGCCCGGACCCAGGGACGGATGGCGGACGGGCGGGGGACGGACGGGGTCGCTTTCGGCCCCCTCAGGAGCCCCCTCCGAGCCCCTCAGGAGCCCGTCGGGGGCCAAACTTTTTTTCAGATTTTTTGCCGGACGGCGCGCCTTCGCTTGCTCTCCGTCCTTCTAATCGACTGGAATCGTTGGATTTTTTATGACAATCCAGTGTGCGACGATTTGTTGACGATTGGCGTTGACAGCCCGGAAGGTGGGGCCTATAACCCCAACCACTGAGCGCGGCGCCGCCGGGTCACTGACCAAGGCGAGCGAACGCGCCACTGATGCTCCTCACCTTGTTGAGTGACACAACAGCCGACACAATCGGTTGGAGTCATTCGACGTCGGTAAGGGTGTCGGAACCCTTCCACTCCGGAAGGTTGGGGCCTCCACGGTCCCGGGCTGTTTGACAAGTGAAGATGAAGAAAGAGAAACGTGGACGGCGGAGTCCTTGCGCCTCTCGGACCACTTGAGAGCTTCGGCTTTTAAGTACTGAGAGAGGACGAAAGACTTCGGCGGTACACGTTTCAAAGGAAACACCATCGTTGCCCGCGATGTGAATCGCAGGCAGCACATCGACTTCGGTCGATAATGGTGGGACCTCGTCAAACGTTGTGATCAGCCGGTTCAAAGTTCAAGTCCAACTTGAGAGTTTGATCCTGGCTCAGAGCGAACGCTGGCGGCAGGCTTAACACATGCAAGTCGAGCGGGCGTAGCAATACGTCAGCGGCAGACGGGTGAGTAACGCGTGGGAACGTACCTTTTGGTTCGGAACAACACAGGGAAACTTGTGCTAATACCGGATAAGCCCTTACGGGGAAAGATTTATCGCCGAAAGATCGGCCCGCGTCTGATTAGCTAGTTGGTAGGGTAATGGCCTACCAAGGCGACGATCAGTAGCTGGTCTGAGAGGATGATCAGCCACATTGGGACTGAGACACGGCCCAAACTCCTACGGGAGGCAGCAGTGGGGAATATTGGACAATGGGGGCAACCCTGATCCAGCCATGCCGCGTGAGTGATGAAGGCCCTAGGGTTGTAAAGCTCTTTTGTGCGGGAAGATAATGACGGTACCGCAAGAATAAGCCCCGGCTAACTTCGTGCCAGCAGCCGCGGTAATACGAAGGGGGCTAGCGTTGCTCGGAATCACTGGGCGTAAAGGGTGCGTAGGCGGGTTTTTAAGTCAGGGGTGAAATCCTGGAGCTCAACTCCAGAACTGCCTTTGATACTGAAGATCTTGAGTCCGGGAGAGGTGAGTGGAACTGCGAGTGTAGAGGTGAAATTCGTAGATATTCGCAAGAACACCAGTGGCGAAGGCGGCTCACTGGCCCGGTACTGACGCTGAGGCACGAAAGCGTGGGGAGCAAACAGGATTAGATACCCTGGTAGTCCACGCCGTAAACGATGAATGCCAGCCGTTAGTGGGTTTACTCACTAGTGGCGCAGCTAACGCTTTAAGCATTCCGCCTGGGGAGTACGGTCGCAAGATTAAAACTCAAAGGAATTGACGGGGGCCCGCACAAGCGGTGGAGCATGTGGTTTAATTCGACGCAACGCGCAGAACCTTACCAGCCCTTGACATGTCCAGGACCGGTCGCAGAGATGTGACCCTCTCTTCGGAGCCTGGAACACAGGTGCTGCATGGCTGTCGTCAGCTCGTGTCGTGAGATGTTGGGTTAAGTCCCGCAACGAGCGCAACCCCCGTCCTTAGTTGCTACCATTTAGTTGAGCACTCTAAGGAGACTGCCGGTGATAAGCCGCGAGGAAGGTGGGGATGACGTCAAGTCCTCATGGCCCTTACGGGCTGGGCTACACACGTGCTACAATGGCGGTGACAATGGGATGCTAAGGGGCGACCCTTCGCAAATCTCAAAAAGCCGTCTCAGTTCGGATTGGGCTCTGCAACTCGAGCCCATGAAGTTGGAATCGCTAGTAATCGTGGATCAGCACGCCACGGTGAATACGTTCCCGGGCCTTGTACACACCGCCCGTCACACCATGGGAGTTGGTTTTACCTGAAGACGGTGCGCTAACCGCAAGGAGGCAGCCGGCCACGGTAGGGTCAGCGACTGGGGTGAAGTCGTAACAAGGTAGCCGTAGGGGAACCTGCGGCTGGATCACCTCCTTTCTAAGGATGGCTCTTCAGAAGCTTGCTTCTATCGAGCTGTTTTAGAAACATCAGGGGCCAACAGATCGCCAGATCGTTGAGCTCCATTGGCGGGATTTCGCCGTCTACGTTTCTCTTTCTTCGCGGACGAACACGCGCTGGGCCTGCACGCAGCAGGATCCAGGGTCCTTAACGGGATATGCGTTAGGGGCTTGTAGCTCAGTTGGTTAGAGCGCGCGCTTGATAAGCGTGAGGTCGGAAGTTCAAGTCTTCCCAGGCCCACCACTTTCATCGAGTGAGCATTCGTCTTCTGGTTACGGGGCCATAGCTCAGCTGGGAGAGCGCGTGCTTTGCAAGCATGAGGTCGTCGGTTCGATCCCGTCTGGCTCCACCAGATGGTTTGATCATCGACTGATCGTGCACCGTCGTCCGCGAAACATCACTTCGCATCCTGCTAGTCTGGATAGACAGCAAGATGCGTGTTTTCTGACATCGTAAAGAGGAGATCGATCCGAGTTGGGTCGTGTAGCAGATTGCTGCGCGAGCCTTCATTATCT
>NZ_LBIZ01000102.1:0-72500 GCF_028128665.1 Bradyrhizobium sp. CCBAU 45384 | reverse complement strand
GAGCTCTCCAACGCAGGCCTCTGGACTCCTGGATCGCCCGCGAAAGCCGGGCGACGACACCGTCAGTGCCGTAGGGTGGGCAAAGGCGCGACGGCGCCGTGCCCACGATCTCTTTCGTTCCGAAGAAAAAGCCGTGGGCACGCTTCGCTTTGCCCACCCTACGAAACTGGGCGACGATCAGAATTGAGGATTGTGGTGTGTTGCGCGCCACAACCATCGCTGTCATGCCCCGGCTCCAGTACGTCGTGGCGGACGTGGTGAGAGCGAGCTCTCCAACGCAGCCCTCTGGACTCCTGGATCGCCCGCGAAAGCCGGGCGACGACACCGTCAATGCCGTAGGGTGGGCAAAGGCGCGACGGCGCCGTGCCCACGATCTCTTTCGTTCCGAAGAAAAAGCCGTGGGCACGCTTCGCTTTGCCCACCCTACGAAACTGGGCGACGATCAGAATTGAGGATTGTGGTGTGTTGCGCGCCACAACCATCGCTGTCATGCCCCGGCTCCAGTACGCCGTGGCGGACTTGGTGAGAGCGAGCTCTCCAACGCAGGCCTCTGGACTCCTGGATCGCCCGCAAAAGCCGGGCGACGACACCGTCAGTGCCGTAGGGTGGGCAAAGGCGCGACAGCGCCGTGCCCACGATCTCTTTCGTTCCGAAAAACAAGCCGTGGGCACGCTTCGCTTTGCCCACCCTACGAAACTGGGCGACGATCAGAATTGAGGATTGTGGTGCGTCTAGTGCGCGCACACCCACCGCAGCCCTCTGATCGCCCGGTCGAGCCGGGCGATGACACCGCCGCCGCAAAGACAAAAAGCCCCGGAGACATCTCCGGGGCTTTCGTCATTTGATCGCTCGCAGCGCGCCGGCAACTATGTTCTCGTCCGCATCCGCATCATGAAACTGTCGAAGCTCAGCTCTGCCACCTGCATCCAGGCCAGCGATTCGTTGCGATAGGCCGACAGGCTCGCATACATCTTGCCGAAATGCGGATTGCTCTTGGCGAGATCGGCGTAGATCTCGCCGGCCGCGCTGTAGCATCCCTCCAGCACATCCTGCGGGAACGGCTTCAGGATCGCGCCGGCCACCAGCAGCCGCTTGAGCGCGGGCGGATTGACGGCATCGTACTTGCCGGTCACCCAGGTGAAGGTGTCACGCGAGGCGCTCTCGACCGCGGCCCGATAGTGCTTCGGCAGCGCGTTCCACTTGTCGAGATTCATGATGTTGTGGCCCTGACCGGTGCCCTCCCACCAGCCGGGATAATAGTAGAACTTGGCGACCTTCACGAAGCCGAGCTTCTCGTCGTCATAGGGGCCGACCCATTCGGCGGCGTCGATCGTGCCCTTCTCCAGCGCCGGATAGATGTCGCCGCCGGCAATCTGCTGCGGCACGCCGCCGACCTTGGCGATGATGGTGCCGGCAAAGCCGCCGACCCGGAATTTCAGTCCTTGCAGGTCCGCCATCGACTTGATCTCCTTCCGGAACCAGCCGCCCATCTGGGCGCCGGTCGATCCGGTCGGGATGCCGATGATGTTGTGCTCCTTGAGCAGATCGTTGACCAGGTCCTGGCCGCCGCCCCATTGCAGCCAGGAAATGTGCTGGCGCGTGTTCAGCCCGAACGGCAGCGCCGTGCCGAAGGTGAAGGCGGGGTTCTTGCCCCAGTAATAGTACAGCGCGGTGTTGCCGATCTCGACCGTGCCGTTCGAGACCGCGTCGAGCACCTGCAGGCCCGGGACGATCTCACCGGCCGCGAAGGGCTGGATCTGGAAGCGGTTGTCGGTGATCTCGGCGACGCGCTTGCAGAAATATTCGCAGCCGCCATAAAGCGTATCGAGTGCCTTCGGCCAGCTCGCGGCGAGCCGCCATCGCACCTCCGGCATCGATTGCGCGATCGCCGGCGCAGCGACCACACTCGCGGCCAGGCCCAATCCGCCTGCCGTCAGGAATTTACGACGTTCCATGCGTGTCCCCTCTCTGTGGTGTCGAGAGCTCGACGAGGGATCGCGATCTTGTCGTCGCTTTGCTCTTCGCCGGCGGCCGACGTGTGTCCGAAATTCAGAATTCCGGATCGTGGTCAGGATGACCAAAGCAAACCTGCAAATCAAGCGCACTTTGGTCGCCCCGGCGATCCCCCGTTTTGCCGGCGCCCGTCAATGCTGCGCTGCGAACGCCGCTTCCGTGGTTTTGCGGGTGTTCACTGCCAGGGCCAGGGAAGAGAGGCGGCTGCCTTGAAGAACGCCAGATGATGCCCGGATGAATCCGAGCTCCCAAATTGCAAAATTCAAGAGCTCGGGGCATCCTCAATCCATGATTTTGATTTTCATTCTCGGAGCAGTCATTGCCGCCGTTGCGCTGACCGAACGGAGCGTTGAACATCTGCCGTTTGCGGTCGCAGCTCTTCTCTTCAATGCAGCCCTGCTGCTGGCTTTTGTTGCCGACGTCGAGCGAGCGATCCTGCTGTCCGGCCTGCTGGCCGTGGCGATATCAGGCATATCCTCAGTCAAATTCGACCACAGCGCGCTCAAGCTGACCGTTTCCGATCTGCCCCTGGCGTTTGCGGGCACGGTCCCGTTTTTTGTCCTGCAATACCCACGCATGATGCTGGGTGTTCTGGCAGCAGGCGCGCTGTTCGCGTTCGCCTCAAGCGCGGTTCTGCTCTACGGCGCGGGTTCTCCCATTCCCGTCACGCCTCGCGTTCTCTTGCTCCTGCTTGCGCTCATCGGCTTTGCCAAGGCTTCCGCGTCAAAGGGCGTTACGTCTTTGCGGCTCACTCTGACGCAAGGGCGGTGCTTCTACTCAACCTTCATGGCCTCGCTGGTCGACCCTGCTTGCTGGCGGCAGTTCGGTGCGCTGGCGCTGAGCGATATCGCCAACGAACCACTGCCCTTGCGGGAGGCCATGCCGGCGCGCTCCGCCTGTTCTCCCGACATTATCGTCATCCAGCACGAGTCCGTCTTCGACCCGCGCATTTTCGGCCTTCCGGTCGATCCAACAGTCGAAGCCTTCCTGTCCCCGCCAGATGCGGAATTTGGCGGCCTGAACGTCGACATCTTCGGCGGAGGGTCGTGGCAATCCGAATTCAGCCTGCTGACCGGCCTCTCAAGTGCCAGCTTCGGTTCAAGCGCCTACTATCTCTTCAAGAAGGGCGCCGGCCGCTTTCATAGCAGCCTGCCGCGTTCGTTGGCCTCGCTCGGCTACCACTCGACATTGATATCCAGCTGTCGCCGCGGATTTCTCAGCTACGATAAATTCTACAGTTCGATCGGCATCGACGACCGCATCTTCGTCGATGAACTTCCCCCGCCATTCGATCTCAGGCGTTTCGAGGCAACAAATTCCGACGCGGTGTTTCTGGATGCGGTCATCGCTGCGTATGCCAAGAGGGTCGCTCACGACCCGACGCCGAGATTTCTTTATGCGCTGACCAACTTCAATCACGGTCCGCACAGCAGGCAGCTTGTGCCCTCAGGCCATTTCGAGAGGGAACGCGCCTTTGCCATGGCCAGCCTCCCCAATGCCGGATATGCCGAGTACTACACGCGACTGGCAGAGACCGCGTCAGCCTGGCAAACCGCCAGAGCCAGGCTGGCCAGCAGCTTCCCTGACCGGCCTGTTCTCATCGTGCATTACGGCGATCATCAACCCGTGCTGACGAAACAGATCGATCGACAGCTGAAGCGGCCGGGAGATGGGCGCAGCCCTTTTCGTACCTTCTACGCGATAGAAGCCCTCAATATCCCTCACTTCAGCCCCGGACCAGGCGTAGACCTCGATATCGCCTTCCTTGGTACTGTCGCGTTGCAACGGGCGGGCCTTGCGCTTGATCCGGTCTTCGCCACCCGTGCGAGCTTGATGGATGATTGCCGGGAAGCCTACTTCGCCTCAAGCTCCGAACGGAAACGCCGTTTCCATCGCACGCTCGTGGATCTGGGCCTCATAGACCTGATGCCAAGGGCCAGCCAAGCTCGTTGAGCTTGCCGCTCTGCCAGCGCTCTGCCAGACACAATGGCGACTGTCTGCGGGCTTGCTCCGCCTCTCCCGCAAGCTTGCGGGAGAGGGAGCCCAGTGCCGATGCCGCCGCATCGTGCAACCACGTGCGATAGCCCTGCCCTTGTGCTGGGAATGCACCTTCGTCGGTGCACTGATCGAGCTCATTCCATCAGGCTTTGCCGCCGTTTCACCTTCGATCCAAAAGCTCGCGAATCTTCAGCGCCAGCCTTGCCTGAGTGACGGGCTTTTCCAGCAGTTCCACGCCCTCGTCGAGCCTCCCCTGGTGAACGACGGCGTTGCGCGAGTAACCTGTCATGTAGAGAATCTTGAGTTTGGGCCTGATCTGCTGCGCGCGCCGTCCCAGATCGCGACCGTTGGTGCCGGGCATGACGACATCGGTCAGAAGCAGATCGACCTGCTGATCTTCCTGCAACAAAATGGTCAAAGCGGCCTGCGCGCTGCTGGCAGACAAAACCCGATAATTGAGATCCCGCAGGACGTCCGAAACGTAGGTCCTGAGATCGGTATCGTCTTCGACGACGAGAATGGTCTCTACAGCGATGCCTTCCGCTACGAACTCGTCCGCAGGCTCGGAACTGGGCTGTGCACTGCCCGCGTAACGCGGGAAATACATCTTGATGCTCGTACCTTCCCCGACCTCGCTGTAGATCTTCACATGTCCGCCGGATTGTTTGACGAAACCATAAACCTGGCTCAGTCCAAGGCCGGTCCCCTGCCCAGGCTCCTTGGTGGTAAAAAACGGCTCGAATGCATGATTCAGGACCTCCGGCGTCATGCCGGAGCCGGTATCACTCACGCTGATGACGACATATTGGCCGGCTGCGAGCTCCGGGTTGGCACGCGAATAGTCTTCGTCGGCGGAGACATTGGCCGCCTCGATGGTCAGCTTCCCGCCGTCAGGCATCGCATCACGGGCATTGATCGCAAGGTTGACGATCGACGATTCCAGATGGTTCACATCCGCTTCGATCTGCCAAAGGCCGGCGCCGCCCACCGTCTGCACTTCGATGCGTTCACCCAAAGTGCGCTGAAGGAACTCCTGCAGGCCACTCAGGAAGCCGTTCAGGTTGATCGGCTTGGGGTCGAGCGCCTGACGGCGCGAGAAGGCGAGCAACCGAGACGTCAGCGCCGCCGCCCGTTGAGCGCCACGCTTCGCGTTTGCCAGCGCGCGATGGAGATTCGGTGTTCCGACATTGCGGCTGTTGCGCTCTGCATTCTCGAGGTTTCCCAGCACGATCATCAGAAGATTGTTGAAGTCATGCGCGATGCCTCCGCTGAGCTGTCCGACCGCTTCGAGCTTCTGGGATGCAACGAGTTGCTCCTGGACCCGGTGAAGCTCGTCCTGGGTTTGCTTCCGCTCGGTGAGATCACGCGTGACTTTCGCAAAGCCGACGATCGTGCCGCTCTCGTCGGTAATCCTGTCGATGACGACCGAGGCCCAGAAGCGCGTGCCGTCCTTGCGCAAGCGCCAGCCCTCGGCTTCGAACCGCCCATTTTCCGCGGCCTCCTTCAGCGCCAGTTTTGGCACCTCCTTTTCAAGATCCTCGGGCGTGTAGAAGGTGCTGAAATGCCGGCCGATGATCTCCTCCGGCCGATAACCCTTGATGCGCTCGGCTCCGGGATTCCAGGTCGCGACATGTCCGGAGGGATCGAGTTGAAAAATCGCGTAGTCGACGACGGCTTCAACGAGCCGGCGATATCGTCGTTCGCTTTCCAGCAGGTCGTTATGGGCCTGCTGCCGCTCGGTGATGTCTCTCGTCACCTTCGCGAACCCGATCAGACCGCCTTCCTCGTCACGGATGGCGTCAAGAACGACGAGCGCCCAGAAGCGGCTGCCATCTTTTCTGACGCGCCAGCCTTCAGTGGCAAAGCGTCCCGTCTCCGCGGCAGTTGCCAGCGCCTTGGTGGGTAAACCCTTCTGCCGATCTTCAGGCGTGTAAAAGGTCGAAAAAGGCTTCCCGATGATCTCATCGGCGGCATAGCCCTTGAGGCGTTCAGCGCCCCTGTTCCAGGTCCTGACACGGCCGTCGGTATCCAGCATGAAGATGGCGTAGTCGATGATCCCGTTGATCAGCAACTCAAGGCTTTGAGGATCCGCGGCGGCGGTTGTTTTCATTCAACGAGAACTCAGGAGGCGGAACGGGGGTAATTCGCAACCACATGAGAGGTTCCCGCGCAACCAGCGATCCGGCTGGTTGGATCGCTCGGAAGAACTCGTTTGTGAGCTTCAGCCGAGCGCCATCGGATCCGCATCCCTATGCCGCGAACGTCGCCTCCATCGCCTTCCGTGTCTTGATCGCCTCGCTATTGGCGTCGAACTCGACGTCGCTCCAGCGCACGATCTCGCCATGGGCGACGTCGTGCTTCAGCTTGAGACGATGGGCGAGGCCAATCGGCAGGGCGCCTGCCTTGAGGCTCGCGGCCGCCGGCACCAGTCTGCCCCACACGGTGTAGCCGCCTTCGCCGTCGAGCATCTCGCCGGCGCGCAAATTGCGCTTGGCCACGGAGGCGACATCGCCGCGGAAGCCGAAAGGCTGCCCGGTCGGCTCGTCCCGCAGCGCCGCCGCCAGCACCGAGATGTTCAGCTCGAGCCCGATCAGATGGTAGGGCTTGTACATCGCCGCAAAGCGTCCGCTGGAATCGGTCTTCAGGCCATATTGCTTGAAACAGTCGGCGGCGTAATCATTCGGCGCCTCCAGCACGACATAGACGCCCCAGCGCAGATCGCGAAACACCGGCCGGCCGTCGCGCTCCAGCGACGAGACGACTTCGACGACGCCCGACCGTTCCAGCACGCCGCCGCGCGACCGCGGCCGCATGATGTGCGGCAAATCGTCGACGCCGCAGGGCGGAAACAGAAGTCCCTCCGAGGGCACGTCGAGGGCGCAGGCATTGGCAATCGCGGCCATCTCGATCGCCGATTTGGTGCCGTCGAGGAAGGAGTTGAACATCTGCGGGTTCATGCCGGCCGACTGGGCTTCGCCGGCGGTGAGACCATAATGCTGCCAGACGCCGTCAGGTGTCACGTCGTGATAGGCGGGCAGATATTTCGTGCCCTTGCCGGCGGCGACGACGCGAAAACCCGTGGCGCGGGCCCAGTCGACCATCTCCGCCGTCAGCGCCGGCTGGTCACCATAAGCGAGCGAATAGACCACGCCCGCCTTGCGCGCCTCCTCGGCAAGCAGCGGGCCGGCGAGCACGTCCGCTTCGACATTGACCATCACGATATGCTTGCCCGCCGCGATCGCGGCGCGCGCATGGCGGATGCCGACGGCCGGATTGCCGGTCGCCTCCACCACCACCTCCATCGCGCCGCCGGCAATCGCACGCGCGCCGTCATCGGTGAAAACGGTTGCGGCGATCCGCTCGGCGCTCCAGCCGACAGTGCGGCACGCCTCGCGCGCGCGCTCGCGGTCGATGTCGACGATAACAGGCACCTCCAGTCCCGGCGTGTGCGGCACCTGCGCCAGAAACATCGAGCCGAATTTGCCGGCGCCGATCAGCGCGACACGGACAGGCTTGCCGGCGGACGCGCGGGCCTGGAGCATGCGGAAGAGGTTCATGGGGAATGTCCTGCGTACAACAACCAAAGCTCGTCATTCCGGGTCACGCGAAGCGCGAGCCCGGAATCCATCGGGCCGCAGAGGCGGCGGATAAATGGATTCCGGGCTCGATGCTGCGCATCGCCCCGGAATGACAGATTACTCCGCCGCCTGCCGTGGTGCCCGCGCCAGCCGCACCAGCGCATCATCATCCACCGTCTTGATCGGCGTGAAATCGCGATGGGCGATATACTCGGGTCGCGTCGGGTTACGGATGTAGTTCGAGACCGCGTTCAGGGTCAGGTACACGATCTTGCGCGGGTAGGGCGTGATGTTGCCGCTCGAGCCGTGCACCAGATTGCCGTGGAACATCAGCATGCCGCCGGGCTTGCCGGTCGGCGCGACAATGCCGCCCTGCTTGACGAGGCGCGTCACCGTGTCCTCGTCTAGCGTCCACAGCGGGTACGACGTCGTGGCGAGGTCGTGCGAAGCCTCGAGATCGCCGGCATTCTGGCTGCGTGGCACCAGCATCAAGGGGCCGTTGATCGGCATCACCTCGTCGAGGAAGATCGCAATGTTCATCGCGCGCGGCTCCGGCATGCCGTCGTCGCGCTTCCAGGTGCCGTAATCCTGGTGCCACTGCCAGACGTCGCCGGTGAAGGCCGATTTCGCGTTGATCTTGAACTGGTGCATGTAGACAGGCTCGCCGAACACCTGCTCGACCGGCTCGATCATGCGCGGATGCTGAGCCAGGATGCGGAACGCCTCGTTGTAGAGATGCGCGGCAAACGCCGTGCGTGGCGCGCCGCTCTTTTCGCGCCAGACCTCGGGCCGGTTGGCGTCGTAAATGCCGACCGCCTCGCGCGCCAGGAGATCGACCTCTTCCTGGCTGAATAGTTCGGGCAGAAACAGCCAGCCCTCGCGGTGGAAGAACTCCAATTGCTCCTGGGACAGTTTCATGGGTCTTCTCCTGTTTTGTCGATTTTGTTTTTGTTCGTCGTTCCGGGGCGATGCGCAGCATCGAACCCGGAACCTCGAGATTCCGGGTCGCGCTATCGCGCGCCCGGAATGACGGCGCGCTTGCCGCTACGCCGCCACCTCGTCCGTCGCCCTCAATCTCTCCTCAGTCATCCGTCCCGCCGTCTGCGCATGCGCGAGCGCGGCGCGTTCGGCCGCATCTAATACGGAATTCCGTATTCAACGATATCGCCGGAGGGAAGGCCGTCAATGATTGGCGGTTTTGGCTGCGTAAGCCTTTGATTTTATTGATGCGGCCTACTGTGCATGGGGTTGTTTTCGAAGTTGTGGGACAGAGCCGGACGCTACTCCGCCAAAAACCGATCCACCACTTCGCAGAACTCCAGCGGTGCCTGCTCGAACATCCAGTGTCCGGCATTCGGGATCACCGCCGTCTTGGCGCCCGCGATGTGCTCCGCCAGCACGCGCCATATCACCGACAGACTTCCCGTCGTTGCGCCGCCGCCGATCAACAGCGTCGGCGTCCTGATCGCCTGCGCATCGCTGCGCGTGTAGGGCCGGCGCTGCTCGTTGATCTGGCCGAGGAAGGTCAGCGTGTTGTCGCGCAATTGCTGCTTTGCCGCCGCCGGTACGCGCCGCCACGAGCCGTCGCCTTCGATACCCTCATAGAAGTTTTGCAGCGCGCCTTCGATGTCGCCGGCGCGGATCATCTCGACCGAACGCGTCGTCTTGGCCGCGAGCGGTGGATACGCCCGCGTGCCTTCCGGCAGCGGCAGGCTGGCGTCGAGATCGCCGCCCGGCTCGGCCAGCACCAGTTTGCGCAACAGATCAGGCCGCGCCTGTGCGAGGCGAAACGCGATGTGCCCGCCGCGCGAATGGCCCATCAGGTCGACCGGGCCCGGCTTGACCTGCTCGATGAAGGCCATCACGTCAGAGACGTGCTGCGCCATCTTGTAGTCGTCACCGACGGCATCCCAATGTTCAGGAAAGAAATGCCGCAGGCTGACGGCGATCACACGATGATTTTTCGACAGCGGGCCGAGCACCGAATACCAGGTGCGGAAATCCCCGAGCGTGCCGTGCACGCAGACCAGCGGGGGGCCCTCGCCAACTTCGAGATAGGCCATGTCGTAACCGTTGACGCGTAAGCTCTGCATGATCAGCTCGCCAGGAAGTCCAGGACCACTTCGGAATATTTCTGCGGTGCCTGCTCGAACATCGGATGCGTCGCGTTCGGGATGATCGCCGTCTTCGAATAGGGCACATGCGCCGCGAGCGCGTGCAGCACCTTCGGCAGCAGGCCCTTGGTCCGCGCGCCCAGGATGAACAGCGTCGGCATTTTGATGGATTCAGCATCCGCCTTCGAGAATGGAGGCCGGTTGTCGCGGACCTGGCCGATCAGCGTATACGCATTGTCACGCAGATTCTGCTTCACCATCGCCGGCAATCGCGGCCCGGTGCCGGGCCCTTCCAGCGTGTCGACGAACACCGCAAGCCCGCCATCGACATCGCCGGCCGCGATCTTCTCGGCCGAGGCCGTGAAGCGCGCCAGCAGCGGCGAAGGCCCGCCGGCATAGTCTGGATCGAGGCTTGCATCGAGCTCGCCGCCAGGCTCGGCCAGCACCAGTCGCCGCAGCAGATCGGGTCGCTGCTGCGCGACGCGGAAGCAGATGTGGCCGCCGCGGGAATGGCCCATCAGATCGACCGGACCGAGGTCCAGCTTCTCGATGAAGCCGATGACATCACTGACATGCTGGGCAATCGAATAGGTGTCGCCGACGCCATCCCACTTTGCCGGGAAGAAGTGCCTCAGGCTGGGGACGATCATCCGATGCCGCTGCGTCAGCGGGCCGAGCACGCAGCCCCAGACGCGGAAGTCGGAGAGCGAGCCATGCACGCAGACCAGCGGCGGCTTGCCCTTGTCTTCGCCCACGTCGAGATAGGGCATGTCGTAACCGTTGACGTGCAGGCTTTGCATTGGGGGCTCGCGAAAGAGGGCGGAACTCCTGTGCAAGATTCCCGGAAACCGGGTGGATCGCAACTATTTCCAAGCCTAGATTTAGGCCGAGAACACAATGGGGGCATGCGAGAAGGACGCAAGCTCAGGAACCAAGTCATGACCGACCAGCATTTTGCCCTGTTCGACACCAGGATCGGCCTCTGCGCCATCGCCTGGGGCCCGCGCGGCATCAACGGCACGCAGCTGCCGATGGGCGGCGAGCAGAAGATCCGCACCCGCATCAGCCAGCGCCATGCCGACGCCACCGAAGCCGAGCCGACGCCTGAGGTGCAGCACGCCATCGACCGCATGACAAAACTGCTCGCGGGCGAGCACGACGACCTCACCGATATCGAGCTCGATCTCGACGGCGTGCCCGAGTTCAACCGCGGCGTCTACGAGATCGCCCGCGCCATCCCGCCCGGCAAGACCATCACCTATGGCGACATCGCCAAGCAATTGGGCGGCGTGCAGCTGTCGCGCGACGTCGGCCAGGCGCTCGGCCGCAATCCGTGCCCGATCGTCGTGCCCTGCCATCGCGTGCTCGCGGCCGGCAACAAGCCCGGCGGATTCTCGGCAAATGGCGGCGTGGTGACGAAGCTGAAGATGCTCGAGATCGAAGGCGCGCTGGTAAACCACACGCCGAGCCTGTTTGATTGAGGCTGCTTGCGCTGGAATCGTAGGGTGGGCAAAGCGAAGCGTGCCTACCAGTCGGTCATAGTCGGGAGAGATGGTGGGCACGGCGCTTTGCGCCTTTGCCCACCCAAAAAGATCCCGCGCTAAATCTTCGCCACCGTCTTCGGCCAATACCGGTCGCGTAGATGCCGTTTCACGAGCTTGCCTGTGGGCGTGCGCGGCAGCTCGGCTTCGAAATCGATCGAGCGCGGGCACTTGATGGCGGAGAGGCGGGTCTTGCAATAGGCGATCAGATCCGCCTCGAGCGCCTTGCCGGCGCGCTTCATGTCGTGCGGCTGCACCACGGCCTTGACCTCTTCGCCCATCTCCTCGTTCGGTACGCCGAACACGGCGACGTCGGCAACCTCGGGATGGGTGATCAGCACATCCTCGGTCTCCTGCGGGTAGATGTTCACCCCGCCCGAGATGATCATGTAGGACTTGCGATCGGTGAGATAGAGGAAGCCGTCCTTGTCGAGATAACCGACATCGCCGAGCGTCGACCAGCCCTTGGCGTTGTAGGCCTTCCTCGTCTTCTCTGGATCATTGTGATAGGTGAAAACAGGCGCATCGGCAAAATAGACCGTGCCGATCTCGCCGACCGGCTGTTCCTCGTCGTTCTCGTCCAGGATCTTGATCTTGCCGACCACGGCGCGGCCGACGCTGCCGCGATGCTCCAGCCATTGCTGCGAATTGCAGACGGTGACGCCGTTGCCTTCCGAGCCCGCGTAATACTCGATCAGGATCGGCCCCCACCACTCGATCATTCTTGCTTTGACGTCGACCGGGCAGGGTGCGGCGGCGTGGATCGCGCCCTTCAAGGTCGAGACATTGTACTTGGTGCGGACCTCATCCGGCAGCTTCAGCATGCGCACGAACATGGTCGGCACCAGCTGCGATTGCGTGACCTTGTATTTCTCGACGAGCTTCAAAAAGTCCTCGGCGTCGAAATGTTCCATGATGATCGAGGTGCCGCCGAGCACGATCGCCATCATGTTGAAGCGCAGCGGAGCTGCATGATAGAGCGGCGCCGGCGACAGATAGGTGCTCTCGGCGTTCATGCCGCACATGTCGGCGCAGAGCACCCGCAGGAACGCGTTCGGCACGTCGATCTTGTTACCCTCGAAGGCTTTCTTGATTCCCTTGGGTCGACCCGTCGTACCCGATGAATACAGCATGTCGTAACCGGCGACCTCGTCCGCGATCGGCGTGATCGGCTGCGCTGAAGCTTCCTTGTCGTAGGAGCGGAAGCCGGGCAGCGGTTCGTCGACCATGTAGAAGATGGGCTCGCCCGGCTTGCCCTTGATCAGGTCCTTGATCTGCTCGGCGCATTTCGGCGTGGTGATCACGACCTTGGCGCCGCAATCGCCGATGATGTAGTCGATCTCGTCCTGCTTCAGATAGCGGCTGATCGCGGTGTAATAGAGCCCGCTGCGTTGCGCCGCCCAGCAGATCTCCATGAAGGCGAGGCGGTTTTCCATCAGCAACGCGATGTGATCGCCGGCCTTCAGCCCCAGCGAGCGGAACAGCTGCGCGCCCTGGTTCGAGAGCTCGTCGAGTTCGCGATAGGTAATCGCCTTGCCGGTCCCGGCCATCTGGTAGGCGATCTTGTTTGGCGTGATACGCGCGTAGATGGAGGGGTGAGTCATGAAGTTGGTCTCGCAAAACCAAGGGTGTCATCCCGGCGAAGGCCGGGATCCATAACCACAGGCCCCCATTGTTGAAACGAGATGTAGCTCCCGCGTTGCATAACCACGGACTCCTGTGGCTATGGGTCCCGGATCGGCGCGCGCTTATGGCGCGCTTGTCCGGGACGACACCGTTTGTGTAGCGACGCCTCGGCCTACAGCCGCTCCACAATCGTCACATTCGCCATGCCGCCGCCTTCGCACATGGTCTGCAGACCATAGCGCTTGCCGCGCTGGTGCAGGGCGTGAACCAGCGTCGTCATCAGCTTGGTGCCGGAGCCGCCGAGCGGATGGCCGAGCGCGATGGCGCCGCCGTTGACGTTGAGGCGGGCGGGATCAGCGCCGGTGGTCTTCAGCCAGCCTGTCGGCACCGAGGCGAAGGCCTCGTTGACCTCGAACAGGTCGATGTCGTCGATCGTCATGCCGGCCTTATCCAGCGCCTTCCTGGTGGCGTGCAGGGGCGCATCGAGCATGATGACGGGATCGCCGCCGGTCATGGTCATGTGGTGGATGCGTGCGAGCGGCTTGACGCCGAGCTGCTTGAGGCCGCGCTCGTTCACCACCATGACGCCGGAGGCGCCGTCGCAGATCTGGCTGGCGCTGGCTGCGGTGAGCTTACCGTTCTCGGCGATCAACTTGACGCCCTTGATGCCCTCGAGCGTGGCATCGAAGCGGATGCCCTCGTCGATGTGGTGGGTATCCTTGGAGCCGTCGGCTCTGACGATCTCGAGCGGCACAATCTCCTTCTTGAAGTGGCCGGCTTGCGTCGCTGCGATCGCGCGCTGATGGCTCTGGAACGAATATTCGTCGAGATCATCCTTCGACAGGCCGTACTTCTCGGCCATCATCTCGGCGCCCGTGAACTGGCTGAACACGATGTTCGGATATCTCTTCTCGATGCCGGGGCTCTTGTAATTGCCAAAGCCGTTCTTGGCCGGGAGCTGTGACGACAGGCCCATCGGCACGCGCGTCATCGATTCCACGCCGGCCGCGATCACCACGTCCATCGTGCCGGACATCACGGCTTGCGCGGCGAAGTGCAATGCCTGCTGCGAGGAGCCGCATTGGCGGTCGATCGAGGTGCCGGGCACGCTCTCCGGCAGCTTCGAGGCCATGATCGCGTTGCGCGCGACGTTGTTGGACTGCTCGCCGACCTGCATCACGCAGCCCATGATCACGTCCTCGACCAGGGCCGGATCAACCTTGGTGCGATCGACCAGCTCGTCCAGCACCTTCGCGGCCAGATCGGCCGGATGCCAGCCGGCGAGGCGGCCCCCCTTGCGCCCGCCGGCGGTCCGCGCAGCGGCGACGATGTATGCCTCGGCCATTTCGGTCTCTCCCAGGATTGTTCTGAATTGGGTTGTGGGGGTTTTAAGGGGTGGGCTATGATTTAGTCAATCGATCAATTAACTCTTGTGGGGCGGCGCTGCTTGGGCTTATCTGCGGCCCGCTCCAGCGGCCAAACAGGGATCTCCGTGGCTACCAGCGTACCGAACAGGCTCCCGAGCGGTAAGAATTCCACGGCAGAGAAATTGCTCGTGGCCGCGAGCGAGCTGATGATCGAACGCTCGTCGATCGAGATCTCGCTGTCCGACATAGCCCAGAAATCCGGCGCCAACGCCGCGCTGGTCAAATATCATTTCGGCAACAAGGACGGCCTGCTGCTGGCGCTGCTCGCGCGCGATGCCGCGACCGAAATGTCCAACCTCGAATACCTTCTGGCGCAGCCGATCACCGCGACGGCGAAGCTGAAGCTGCACATCGCCGGCATCATCCGCGCCTATCACCGGTTCCCCTACATGAACCGGCTGATTCACTATCTCCTGCATGAGAGCGAGGCGGGCTCTGCCGACGAAGTGTCGAAGTTTTTCGTCGCGCCATTGCTCGACTTTCACCGCCGGCTGCTCGCTGAAGGCGTCAGCCGCGGCGAGTTTCGTCAGACCGACCCGGTGCTGTTCTACACCAGCCTGATCGGCGCCTGCGATCACCTGTTCTTCGGCCGGCACGCGATGTCTCGCGCGACCGGCGTCGGCCCGGTCACCGAGGAAGTCTGCCGGCAATACATCAAGCACATGGAAACGCTGATCTGCGGCGGCATCCTCACACAAGCCGGGGAAGCTGCAGCTGCCGGATAATCCGGTCGAAACTTTCAAGTCTAGAGAAGGAACGCCCAAGGAAAGGTAGATTGCGATGGAATTGAAAGACGTAGCCATTCTCATCACCGGGGGTGGTTCGGGTCTCGGCGAAGCCACGGCCCGCGCCATGGCGGCCAAGGGCGCCAAGATCGGCGTGATCGACCAGAACAAGGAGAACGCCGAGAAGGTCGCTGCGGAAGTGAAGGGCGTCGCGCTTCATGCCGACGTCACCAGCGAGGAGCAGATCAAGGCGGCGATCGCGAAGGCGGAAGCCGCGCATGGTGTCGCCCGCGTGCTGATGAACTGCGCCGGCATCGGCGGTTCACAGCGCATCGTCGGCCGCGACGGCGTCTACCCGCTGGAAAAGTTCGCGCGTATCATCAACGTCAACCTGATCGGCACATTCAACTGCCTGCGTCTGTTCGCCGAGCGTCTCGTCACGATCGAGCCCATCGGTGAAGAGCGCGGGGTCATCATCAATACGGCGTCGGTGGCCGCCTATGAAGGCCAGATCGGTCAGATCGCCTATTCGGCCTCGAAGGGCGGGGTTGTCGGTTTGACTTTGCCTGCCGCGCGCGACCTCGCCAGCCAGAAGATCCGCGTCAACACCATTGCGCCCGGCCTGTTCTTCACGCCGCTGCTGATGGGGCTGAACGAGGAAGCCCGCAAGAGCCTGGGCGCCCAGGTGCCGCATCCCTCCCGCCTCGGCGATGCCAAGGAATACGGCGCGCTCGCCGTGCACATCGTCGAGAACGCGATGCTCAACGGCGAGACCATCCGCCTCGACGGCGCCATCCGTATGGCTCCGCGGTAGGTACTTTCTTCCTTCTCCCCTTGTGGGAGAAGGTGGCGCGAAGCGCCGGATGAGGGGTTTGCATCCGCGGAGACAGACCCTCACCCAAGCGAGTATGCGGCTAGCGATCTACATGCCCTCTCCCACAAGGGGAGAGGGCGCAGCAATCGGCGCCGCGACCCGCGGCAAGTACGAGGCCTCATGTCCCAACCGCTGCTGATCGAGCATGATGACGGCGTCGACCGGGTGACGCTCAATCGTCCTGATAGTCTCAATGCGCTCGATCCTGCCCTGATTGATGCGCTCAATGTTTACTTCCAGGGACTGCAGCGCAACCGCGACACGCGCGTGGTCGTGTTGAAGGGCGCCGGCAGGAATTTCTGCGCAGGCCTCGATCTCAAGGCCGCGATGGCGCGGCGCGCCGGGCAGCACGAGCCGCCTGGTGTCACGGAGTCGCTGGATTCGCAGCGGCGCATCGCCGATATCGTGATGCTGATGCGGCGCTGTCCACAGCCGATCCTCTCGCTGGTGCAGGGCGCGGCGGCCGGCGGCGGCTTTGCACTGGCACTTGCGTCCGACATCCGCATCGCGGCGAGATCCGCGCGGATGAACTGCGCCTTCATCAAGCTTGGCCTCGGCGGCTGCGACATCGGCACCAGCTATTTCCTGCCGCGGCTCGTCGGCGTCTCCGTGGCATCGGAGCTGATTCTGACCGGACGTTTCATCGGCGCCGAGCGCGCGCTTGCGGTGGGACTTGTCTCGGAGGTCGTCGACGAGGACAAGCTTGATGCCGCGGCTGAGCCCTACATCGATGCGATGATGACCGCGTCACCCGTGGGGCTACGGCTATCAAAGGAATGTCTCAACATGAGCGTCGATGCGGGATCGCTGGAAGCGGCGATCGCGATGGAGGACCGCAACCAGGTCCTGTGCAGCCGCTCCGAGGAATTTTCGGAAGGCATCAGGGCCTTCCTTGAGAAGCGAAAGCCTGTCTATATCAAGCGCTGAGACGAGAACGATCCGCAAAGGACAGTAATTCCGGGAGACGCAAAATGAGTGGAAGCGCGGCAGCGGTGATGGCGAAGCCCGCCTTTCGCAAGGTCGAGTGGCTGGCACGCGATATCGATGTCGAGCGCCGCGCCGACGGCACGGTGGTGCTGAAGTCGCGCATTCCGTTGCAGGCCTATGAGAAGCATCTTCCGGCCTCGCTGGCAAAATGGGCAAGGGAAGCGCCCGAGCGGATCTGGCTCGCGCAGCGCGGCGGCCCGAAGCGCGACTGGCGAAAAGTCTCTTACGGCGAAGCCAAGCGGACCGTCGATGCGCTGACCCAGGCACTGCTGAATCTCGAACTCGATGGGCGCCCGGTCGCGATCCTGTCAGGCAATTCGATCGAGCATGCGCTGATGACGCAAGCCGCGATGCAGGCGCGCGTCCCGGCAGCGCCGGTGTCGCCGGCCTACTCGTTGATGAGCCACGATCACGTCAAGCTGAAATATTTGTTCGACCTGATCAAGCCGGCTGTCGTGATGGTGCAGGACGGCCCGACCTTCGAGAAGGCGCTGAAGGCGATCGACCTAACCGGCGTCACGGTCGTTCACGTGGTGCGGCCCTGCGAGGGCGTCAAGAGCGTCAGTTTTGCCGAACTTGCCGCGACGCCGGTGACCAGCGACGTTGAGGTATCGATCGCCCAGATCACGCCCGACACCATCGGCAAGCTGCTGTTCACGTCGGGCTCGACCGGCATGCCCAAGGCCGTCATCAACACGCAACGCATGATGTGCGCCAATGCGGCGATGATGATGCAGGTGCGGCCGCGCACGCCTGGCGGTCCGCTACCGGTCGTGCTCGACTGGATGCCGTGGAATCACACGATGGGCGGCAACGCCGCCTTCCATCCAGTGCTGATCGACGGTGGTACGCTCTATATCGACGACGGCCGGCCAGTGCCGGGTCAGCTGGAAGAGACCATCAGGAACCTGCGCGAGATCTCGCCGACCTATTACGCCAACGTGCCCGCCGGCTACGCCGCACTCGCCGCTGCGATGGAGAAGGACGACGCGCTGTGCCGCTCGTTCTTCAAGAACCTGTCGATCATGGCCTATGGCGGCGCGCGGCTGCCTGATGATCTCTACGACCGCATGCAGGCGCTCGCGGTGAAGACCACCGGCGAGCGCATCGTGTTCTACACCGGCTGGGGCTCGACCGAGACCTCGCCGACCTCGACCGGCACCTATTGGGACACCGAACGCGTCGGCCTGATCGGCCTGCCGTTCCCCGGCGTCGAATTGAAGATGGTGCCATGCGGCTCGAAATACGAGCTGCGGCTGCGTGGCGTCAACGTCACATCAGGCTATTTCGGCCAGCCTGATCTGACGAACAAGATGTTCGACGAAGAGGGCTTTTACTGCATCGGCGATGCCGGTATTTTCGTCGACGACAACGATCCGGTGAAGGGCATCATCTTTGCCGGTCGCGTCGTCGAGGACTTCAAGCTCACCACCGGCACATTCGTGCATGTCGGCTCGCTCCGCACCGACGCGATCGCTGCCGCGACGCCTGTCGTGCATGACGCGCTGGTCGCGGGGCAGGATCGCGCCTTCATCGGGCTCCTTGCCTGGCCGAATCTGCATGCCTGCCGGCAGCTCGTCGGCAATGCCGATCTCAGCTTCGAGGATGCGGTGAAGCATCCCGAGGTGATTGCATGCTTCAAGCGCGGGCTCCAGGCCCATAACAAGGAATGCGAGGGTGCCAGCAGTCGCGTCATTGCGCGCGCGATGCTGATGGCCGAGCCGCCTTCGATCGACGGCAACGAGCTTACCGACAAGGGCTACATCAACCAGCGCGCCGGCCTCGAGCGCCGCGCGGCGCTGGTGGAGCGGCTTTATGCGGACAAGCCCGACCAGGATGTGATCGTGCTGCGATGAGTGCGACTGAATTCGTCATCCCGGGGCGCGCGCAGCGCGAACTATGGTGCGCAATTGCGCACCTGAGAATCCATCGGGCCCAATACGCGCGGCAGAATGGATTCCGGGCTCGCGCCAAGTGGCGCGCCCCGGAATGACGGTCTCAATGACAACGAATAACCGAGGGTAAGCCCGCCATGAACTTCGATTTCTCCGACGACCAGAAGCAGCTCCGCGACCAGGCGCGCAAATTCCTCGCCGAGAAATGCTCGCCCAAAGCCGTGCGCGTCGTGCTCGATGGCAAGGCGCCGTACGACAAGGAACTCTGGAAGGGGCTCGCCGAGATGGGCTTTCTCGGCGTCGCCATCCCCGAGGAGTTCGGCGGCGCCGGCGCCGGCCATCTCGAGCTTTGCGTGATCGCGGAGGAGATGGGCCGCGCCAATGCGCCGGTGCCGTTCTCCTCGACCGTCTATCTTGCCGCCGAAGCGCTGCTGATCGCCGGCAGCGACGCGCAAAAGAAGAAGTGGCTGCCCGCGATCGCCGCGGGCGAGGCGATCGGCACGCTGGCGCTGTTCGAGGGCAAGGGCAATCCCGCGCCGAAGAATGTCAAGCTGACGGCCGCGAACGGCGTGCTCAACGGCGTCAAGAAACCGGTCGCGGACGGCGCGATCGCCGACTTCGCGGTGGTGGCCGCGCGTACTGGTTCGGGCGGGCGCGACAGCGATATCTCGCTGTTCCTGG
This sequence comes from Bradyrhizobium sp. CCBAU 45384, assembly GCF_028128665.1. Taxonomy (NCBI): domain Bacteria; kingdom Pseudomonadati; phylum Pseudomonadota; class Alphaproteobacteria; order Hyphomicrobiales; family Nitrobacteraceae; genus Bradyrhizobium; species Bradyrhizobium sp. CCBAU 45384. The sequence goes on along the minus strand of NZ_LBIZ01000102.1, from coordinate 53,041 downwards.
TCGATCTTAGGGACGGCGGCGCCGAGGTGAAAAGCCTCACCAATCTCGATCCGACCCGCGGGCAGGCGGAAATCACTTTCAAGGACTGCAAAGCGGAGCCGCTCGGTTCGGCTGGGGAGGGGTGGAGCATTCTCACCCGGATGCTTGACCGCGCCGCCGTGCTGTGTGCGTTCGAGCAGGTCGGCGGCGCAGACCGTGCGCTCGAGATGGGCCGCGACTACGCGCTCGACCGCATCGCCTTCGGCCGCCAGATCGGCTCGTTCCAGGCGATCAAGCATATGCTCGCGGACATGTATGTCTCGGCGACGCTGGCGCGCTCCAACAGCTATTACGGCGCCTGGGCACTCTCGACCAACGCGGCTGAATTGCCGGAGGCGGCCGCCGCCGCGCGCATCAGCGCGACGCAAGCGTTTCAGCATTGCGCCAAGAACAACATCCAGGTTCACGGCGGCATGGGTTTCACCTGGGAGTTCGATTGCCACATGTACTACCGCCGCGCCAACGCGATGGCGCTCGGGCTCGGCAGCCTGTCCTATTGGGAAGACCAGCTGATCGACCGCATGCGCAGGAAGAACGCGGCGTAAATTCTTGTGGTCATTCCGGGGCGCGCGAAGCGCGAACCCGGAATCTCGAGATGGGTCGATAACCTCTGGATTCCGGGTTCGATGCTTCGCATCGCCCCGGAATGACGGAAGAGAGAAAGAGACATGAACTTCGACGACACCCCGCAGGAGGCCGAATTTCGCGCCACCGCCCGCGCCTGGATCGGCGCCAACGCGCCGAAGCAGTACGAGGAGGAGCTGCGCAAATCCTCGCTCGGCCGCACCGTGCTCAAGAACGCAGACATTCTCGAGGTCGCAAAGGCTTGGCAGAAGAAGAAGGCCGACGCGGGTTGGGCCTGCCTGCATTGGCCAAAGGAATATGGCGGCCGCGGCTCATCGCCGATCGAGCGCGTGATCTGGCAGCAGGAGGAAGGGCCGTTCGGCCAGCTCTCCCGCATGTTCATCATCGGCCACGGCATGTGCGGGCCGACCATGATGGCGTTCGCGCGTGAGGAACATAAGCGCACGTATCTGCCGCCGCTCGCCTCCGGGGAGAAAGTGTGGTGCCAGCTGTTCTCCGAACCGGCCGGCGGCTCTGATGTCGCGGGCCTGCGCACGCGCGCCGAGAAGGACGGTGACGACTGGATCATCAACGGCCAGAAGATCTGGACCTCGGGCGCGCATTATTCCGATTATGGCATTCTGCTCACCCGTACCGATCCCACCGTGCCCAAGCACAAGGGCCTCACCATGTTCTTCCTGGACATGAAGAGCCCGGGCGTCGAGGTGCGGCCGATCAAGCAGGCGAGCGGCGCCTCCGATTTCAACGAGGTCTATTTCACCAACGTCCGCATCCCCGATCACCAGCGCCTCGGCGAGGTCGGCGACGGCTGGAACGTGTCGCTGACCACGCTGATGAACGAGCGCAGCGCGATCGGCGCGGCCGTCTCGACCGGTTTCCCGGAGCTGTTCGAATATTGCTCCAGCCTGATGCTCGACGACGGCCCTGCCATCGAGAATCGCGCGGTACGCTCGAAGCTGGCGAACTGGGCGGTGAAGGCGAGCGGGCTGAAATACACCAGCATGCGCGCCATCTCCGCGTTGTCGCGGGGTGAGCGACCGGGGCCGGAAAACTCCATCGGCAAGCTGGTCGCGGGCTCGATGATCCAGGACGTCGCGACCTACGCGCTCGATCTGCAAGGCGCAAGCGGCGTGGTCAGCGGCGAGGATGCCGAGCTCGCCGGCCGTTTCCAGGCGATGTTGCTGCGCGCGCCGGGCACGCGCGTCGAAGGCGGCACCGACGAGATCATGCGCAACATCATCGCCGAGCGGGTGCTGGGCCTGCCCGGCGACATCAGGGTCGACAAGGACGTGCCGTTCAACAAGATCCCGACGAGGGGAAGATGAGTTCGAATCGTAGGGTGGGTTAGCCCTGCGACTGCGCGAAGCGCAGAATCGTAGGGTGGGCAAAGGCGCGGTACGCGCCGTGCCCACGAATTCCATCGAGGGAAAGTGGTGGGCACGCTTCGCTTTGCCCACCCTACGCACCGCGCAAGGATAGAGAGGTTCGCCATGAATTTCGACGACACCCCGCAGGAAGCCGCATTCCGCGAGACGGCGCGCCAATGGATCGCCGCCAATGCGCCAAAGGAGTTCGAACAGGAGCTGTCCAAATCATCGCTCGGCCGCATCAGGCTTGCCAGACACGACATGGTCGAGGTCGGCAAGGCCTGGCAGAAGAAGAAGGCGGAGGGCGGCTGGGCCTGCCTGCACTGGCCGAAGGAATATGGCGGCCGTGGCGCCACGCCGATCGAGCGCGTGATCTGGCAGCAGGAAGAGGGCGTCTATGGCAAGCTGACGCAGCCGTTCCAGATCGGCGAGGGCATGTGCGGCCCCACCGTGATGGCCTGGGGCAGCGAGGACGCCAAGCGCCGGTACCTGCCGAAGCTTGCATCGGGCGAGGAGATCTGGTGCCAATTGTTCTCCGAACCGTCGGCCGGCTCCGACGTCGCGGGCTTGCGCACCCGCGCGGAGAAGAAGGGTGACGTCTGGGTCGTCAACGGCCAGAAGATCTGGACGTCGGGTGCGCATTATTCCGACTATGGCCTGTTGATCGCGCGCACCGATCCGAACGTGCCCAAGCACAAGGGCCTCACCATGTTCTTCCTGGACATGAAGAGCCCCGGTGTCGAGGTGCGGCCGATCAGGCAGGCCAACGGCATGCAGGAGTTCAACGAGGTCTATTTCACGGATGTGGTGATATCAGACAGCCAGCGGCTCGGCGCCGTCGGCGAAGGCTGGAGCGTGTCGCTGACCACGCTGATGAACGAGCGCATGTCGATCGGGGCACGGCTTGCGACCGGCGTGCCCGAGATGTTCGAGTTCTGCTCCAACCTGATGCTGGAGGATGGTCTGGCCATCGACGATCCCGCGGTGCGCTCGAAGCTCGCCAGCTGGGCCGTGAAGTCGAGCGGGCTGAAATACACCAGCTACCGCGCCATCTCGGCGCTGTCGAAGGGCGAGCGGCCGGGACCGGAGAATTCGATCGGCAAGCTTGTCTCGGGCATGATGCTCCAGGACATCGCGACCTATGCCATGGACCTGCAGGGCGCGGCCGGCGTGCTCACGGGCAGCGACGAGGAGACGGTGCACGGCCAATTCCAGCAGATGCTGCTGTCCTCGCCCTCGATGCGCATCGCCGGCGGCACCGACGAGATCCTGCGCAACATCATCGCCGAGCGCGTGCTGGGATTGCCGGGCGACATCCGCGTCGACAAGGATGTGCCTTACAACAAGATCCCGACCAAGGGGCGGTGATCTGGCCAAGGAATCGTAGGGTGGGCAAAGCGAAGCGTGCCCACCATATGCTGATGTGCCGGGGAAGGTCTGTCGGTGGGCACGGCGCGATGCGCCTTTGCCCACCCTACGAGCGCGAGCAAATTGATGGATGCCAAAGTACCCAACGCCCGTTACTCGAGCGAAGACCGCATCGGCGTGCTCGAAGAGCTCCTCAACGAGCGCTACTCCGTCCGCGCCTTTCTGCCCAAGGAAGTCGACCGCGCCACCATCGAGCATGTGCTGACCACGGCGCAGCGCACCGCGTCCTGGTGCAACAGCCAGCCCTGGCAGGTGGTCATCGCCAGCGGCGAGGCCAAGGAGCGCTTCCGGCAAGCGATCTACAAGGAGGCCTCAAGCGGCCTTGGCGACGACTATGATTTCACCCCGCCGCGCGAATATGTCGGCGTCTATCTCGAGCGCCGCCGCGAGAGCGGCTTTCAGCTCTACAACACGCTCGGGATCGCCCGCGGCGACAGAAGCGCGTATGCAAAACAGGCGCTGGAGAATTACAACTTTTTCGGCGCCCCGCATGTTGCCATCATTCACACCCATGAACCGCTCGGCATCTACGGTGCCATCGACTGCGGTGCCTATGTCTCGAATTTCATGCTCGCGGCGCAAGCGCTCGGGCTCGGGACCATCCCGCAGGCCGCGCTGGCGCGCCATTCCGGCCTGATCCGCCGCCACTTCAATCTGCCTGACGATCGTCGCGTCGTCTGCGGCATCTCGTTCGGTTATGCGGATCATGCGCACAAGGTCAACAGCTACCGCACCTCGCGCGCGAGCGTGGCCGACACCGTGACCTTCGTCGAGACGTGAGCCAGACACATGCAAGGCGGCCGCGCAAACGGCCGCCTTCGCGAGCTGTCGCCTTGAGCCTGGTGACGCGTGCCGCTATCCGCCGCTGCCGCCGATCACGGCGCGCACGGTCTCGTCGGGCCCGAAATCCTCGGCACCGTCGACATAGAGCAGCGCGGCGAGCTTCGAGCGCGCGCGGTTGACGCGGCTCTTGATGGTGCCGACGGCACAGCCGCAGATCGAGGCCGCATCCTCATAGGAGAAGCCGGAGGCGCCGACCAGGATCAAGGCTTCGCGCTGGTCCTGCGGAAGCTTGTCGAGCGCGCTGCGAAACTCCTCGAACTCGAGATGGGCGTTCTGCGAGGGCTGCGTCTTCAGCGTCTTGGCATAGTTGCCCTCGGCATCCTCGACCTCGCGCCGCCGCTTGCGATAGTCGGAGCGGAACAGGTTGCGCAGGATCGTGAACAACCACGCCGGCAGATTGGAGCCGGGCTGGAACGAGTCGATGTTGGCGAGCGCGCGGAGCAGCGTCTCCTGCACCAGATCATCGGCGCGGTCGGCATTGCCGCTGAGCGATATGGCGAATGCGCGCAGGCTCGGCACGGCCGCCAGAATGTCGTCACGCAGGGAGTTTGTGAGAGGCATTAGTCCCTCCCAGTGTTGTCGTTGGAGCCCCCAGCCCCATTCTCGTTTGGAGACCCACCTCCCGGCGCATCAAGCTTTTTGATGAGCTCCGCGAACCGGTCCGGAACCCCCTGCCGCACGACGTCATCATACATCGCGCGCAGTTGATGGCCGATCCGGGATTGAATCTCCGGAGTGAGGCCTCCCTTGCCGGGGGTCGTGCTTTTGCTGGCTTGAGACTTGAGATCTTTCATGACCTGTTCCACGTTTCCCCGAGTTAAGTGACTGCAAAATAGAGAAGTTTTCTCAACCGGGAGCCGTTCCCTGGACGAGTTCAATTCGACGTTCGACAAAAAGTTCCCAGCCAATGGGAACTTTTCTTATGCTGAGGCGTAATCAGCCCCAGCAGGGGAACCCGGGCCTCCCCTCATATTGCCTGGTCTCTCAAGGTTGGTCCGATGATGAATGGAGTGGGGATGTCCCGTTCACAGCTCGTTGCTGAACACTTGCCGTTGCTGCGCAGGTATGCGCGCGCCCTGACGGGCAGCCAGGCCTCAGGCGACGCCTACGTCGCAGCCATGTTGGAAGCCATGCTGGGAGATCCGTCGGTGCTCGACGAGAGCCATGGCCCGCGGGCCGGCCTGTTCCGGCTGTTCACCCAGATCTGGAATTCGGTCTCGGTCAATGACGATTCCGAGGTGGCGACATTGCCGATGCCGCCAGAACGCCGGCTGTCCAATATCACGCCGCTGCCGCGACAGGCTTTCCTGCTGCTCTCGCTCGAGGGCTTTTCGGAAGAGGAAGTCGCCTTCATTCTCGGCACCGATGTTGCCGAGACGCGCCGGCTGGCCGATGCCGCCGGCCGCGAGATGGCGGCGGAGATCGCAACCGACGTGCTGATCATCGAGGACGAGACCTTCATTGCCATGGACCTCGAGAGCCTGGTGAAGAATCTCGGCCACAATGTCGTCGGCGTCGCGCGCACCCATGCCGATGCGGTGGCGCTGGCCAAGAACAAACGGCCGGGCCTCATCCTCGCCGACATCCAGCTCGCCGACGGTTCGTCGGGCCTCGATGCCGTCAACGAATTGCTGCGCACCTTCGAGGTGCCGGTCGTGTTCATCACCGCCTATCCCGAGCGCTTCCTCACAGGCGAGCGGCCGGAGCCGGCGTTCCTGATCTCAAAGCCGTTCCAGCCCGCGATGGTATCGGCGGTGGCGAGCCAGGCGCTATTCTTCCAGCGCAACTCGCGCAACCGCGCGCCGAAGGCGCCGGCGGCGTAATCGGACCTGCATCCACCAAATAAGCGGCGCGCCGCAGGGCGCGCCGTTTTTGCTGCCTAGACCCCTCAGCAGCCGCGGCAGATGCTGCGAAGCATTGAATTAAGCTTGACGTCGCTCGGCCCGGGCGATTTCGCATTCACCTTGGCCTGGTCCTCGATCCAGGATTGGAGAAATTTTTCGCGTTCTGGCGACGGCCCCGCCGGAGGACGCTGCGTCCCGTCGAAAGCTAGGAGGACGGTCACTCTCTGCAGATCGTCCTTTGCCTCGGTGGGTGGCTTCGGGAACGGCACGGATCGCTCGACCATGGCGAGGGCTGCCGCGTCCAGCGGTGCGGAGCCAGTGCTTTCAACCAAAGCGTTCGAGATCAGTTTGCCAGAACGGTCAACTACGAATGTGACGCCGGCACCGGCCCGTTGGCCAATAGCCTCTGGGGGAAACGCCCTGTGACGCCAGACATGCTCGGTAACAGTCTTGCGCCAGGCGGCCATCAAACCAGACTCCGTAGGAGTGGAGGCCGGCTCGCTCAGCAGGATCGCGATGGGCGACACCTGAAATTGGCGGCCGGTAAAGTTGATCGGCACGGTGAACAAGAACGACTCGCCCCTCAATTCCGAAGGGGGTGCCGGAAAAGGTTCAGCGCGAGCGATGATCGTGAGCGCAGCGTCGTCGAGCGCCTGCGAGCCGGTGCTTTCAGCCAGCACCCGCGAGATCAATTTGCCGGACCGGTCGATGGTAAATGCGACCTTGGCGTTGCCGGTCTGCCCCAGTCCGCTGGCTGGAAAATACTTGTTACTGGCGATATGTGTCGCGATGCTTGCGCGCCAGGCTTTGGCGCTCTCGGAGGTCGCGTCAGTCTGTGCATGTGCGGGAAAAGTCGCCAGCAATCCAAGGAGCGCGACCAGTAGGGGAAATTTCATCTGCATCAATGCCGATACTAATCGCGGTGCGGTTGATTGCAAGGCTTACTGCTCGCATTGCGTTTGCATCGTTGTGGGCAATTCGAACAAACGGGCAGTCAGCGCGTGCTTGACGGCAACCTCATTGCCTCGTTGATATTTCGGGCCGATGACACCCATCGCAGCCTCAAGCCGCCGGGAGAGACGTACCATGGACCAGCAGCTCCTCGACCGCCTCGCCATCCGCGACCTCGTCGAGAACTGGGCGGTCTGGCGCGATGCTGGCGACTGGGAGCGCTTTGCCACCGTCTGGCACGAAGAGGGCTGGATGTCCGCGACCTGGTTTCAGGGGCCGGCGCGGGAGTTCATGCGGGTCAGCCAGGAGGGCTTTGCCAGGGGTGTCCGTATCCTGCATTTCCTCGGCGGCACCAGCATCGACCTTTCGGGCGTGCGTGCCATTGCACAAACCAAGATGGCGATCTCGCAGCGGGCCCTGGTACACGACGTGCTTTGCGACGTCGTCTGCACTGGGCGGTTCTACGATTTCCTGGAGAAGCGAAAGGGCCAGTGGGGCATCGTCCGCCGCCAGCCGATCTATGAGAAGGACCGGATCGACCCGGTCGACCCCGCCGCGACCCTGCGCCTCGACCAGCAGGCGCTCGCCGCACTGCCCGAAGGCTATCGGCATCTCGCCTACATGCAGGAGCTGATCGGCTACAAGGTCAAGCGCGACATGCCGGGCCTGATCGGTCCCGAGGTCGAGAAGCTCTATGGTGAGGCACGGGACTGGCTGGCGGGGAAGGCCAATAGTCTGCAAGCCAAATAGTCTGCAGGCCAAATAGTCTGCAGGCAAAGTGAGCCCCAGACAAAAGTAAGGCGCGACTGGCATCACCACAGTCGCGCCCTACGTCGCCGGCTTATGGGGCAGGGGGGAATAGCCGGCTGTTGAGACGACTCCCGGGCACGAGAGTCGTTCCAGCCGGGGCAAAATTTTTTATGCGGCTTTTTGTGCGCTCTGGCGTGAATTTGGCACACGGTTAAGTGATCTTAACTTCTGGGAAACTCCGGTCCTTCCCTCGCGTTGTTCCCGCGATCGCCATGGGGCGAGGGACCAATAATCATGTCACAGATTCAAAAGGTATTTTTAGGTGCCGTCGCGCTCGCCGCGACGCTTGGCGCCGTCCAGGTCGGCGCCGTGCAACTGGCTTCCGGCCAGGATCTGGCCGACCGCTGGGAAGCGGTCGCCGATCAGCCGGGCCAGACGTCGGGCCGCAACCTCGCCAGTCATAACGTCAACCGCACCAGCAAGTCAGACCGCCTCGCCGATCTGAAGCCAGCCGCAGTTCCGACTCGCACGGTCTCGATGCGGTTGAACGACTTGGCCGATACGTCCGTGCTGCTGCGGGTCCCCGCGACCACTGAGACCGGCAGCGCCAAGCCGGCGTCGTTGCTTCTGACGCCCGGTCGCAAGCCGACGATCGCCTGCGAGCCGATGGTCAGCTCCCTGACCGAAGTCGCCAAGCTGCTGCAGCCCGGTCGCTGCGTGACCTGATCGACCTGATCGACTTGGCCCTCGCGCAAAAAACGTCCTCCTGCCGGGGGGCGGCTTTGCGCGTCCACTTGATCCGCTCTCCCATCGCGTTATATCCCGGCTTTCTCCATTTTGGATTGACCGGGTAAACGCATGACGACGTCCGATACCGCCACGCATACGCAGCCCTTCCAGGCCGAGGTTTCCGAGCTGCTGCACCTGATGGTGCATTCCGTCTATTCGGAGACCGACATTTTCCTGCGCGAGCTGGTCTCCAACGCCTCGGATGCCTGCGACAAGCTGCGTTATGAGGCGATCGCAAATCCGGCCCTGCTGGGCGAGGGCGATGTGCTCAAGATCCGTATCATCCCGAACAAGGCAGCCACGACGCTGACCATTGCCGATAACGGCATCGGCATGGAGCGGCAGGAGCTGATCGACCATCTCGGCACCATCGCCCGCTCCGGCACCAAGGCCTTCGTGTCGAAGCTGAAGGAGGCGAAGGACGGGCTTGGCCTGATCGGCCAGTTCGGCGTCGGCTTTTATTCGGCCTTCATGGTCGCCGAGAAGATCGTCGTGATCAGCCGCCGCGCCGGCGAAAGCGACGTGTGGAGCTGGACGTCGTCGGGCGGCTCCGGCTTCGAGATCGCGCGCGCCAGTGACGAGGAAGCGGCGCGCGTCGCACGTGGCACCGAGATCGTCCTGCACCTGAAGGATGATGCCAAGAAATATCTCGAAACCTACGAGATCGAGCGCATCGTCAGCGCCTATTCCGACAACATCCTGTTTCCCATCGAGCTGGTGCCGGAAGAGGGTGAGCCGCGCCAGATCAATTCGGCGAGCGCGCTGTGGCAGCGCGCCAAGTCCGAGCTGACGGCGGAAGACTACAAGAAGGCCTATCAGCAGATCGCCTCCGCCTTCGACGATCCCGCGATGACGCTGCACTACCGCGCGGAGGGGCGCTACTCCTACGCCGTGCTGCTGTTTGCGCCCTCGACCAAGCCGTTCGACCTGTTCGAGCCGAACCGTAAGGGCCGGGTCAAGCTCTATGTTCGCCGCGTCTTCATCACCGACGATGCAGATCTGTTGCCCGGCTACCTCCGCTTCATCCGCGGCGTCGTCGACAGCGAGGATCTTCCGCTCAACATCTCGCGCGAGATGCTGCAGAACAACCCGCAGCTGGTGCAGATCCGCAAAGCCGTGGCGACCCGTGTCGTCAACGAGCTCGAAAGCCTCGCCGAGAAGGATGCGGAGAATTTCGCAAAGATCTGGGACGCCTTCGGCGCAGTGCTGAAAGAGGGAATCTACGAGGATTTCGAGCGCCGCGAGAAGCTGCTGGCGCTGTCGCGCTTCACCACGACGTCAGGCGAGAAGCGCGCGCTGAAGGACGTCGTCGCCGATTTCAAGCCGAACCAGACCGAGATCTATTATCTCGTCGGCGACAGCATCGAACGGCTGAAGTCCAGCCCGCGGCTGGAAGCTGCGACCGCACGCGGCATCGAGGTGCTGCTGCTGTCCGATCCGGTCGATGCGTTCTGGACCTCGATGCCATCGGAGTTCGAGGGCAAGCCGCTGAAGTCGCTGAGCCAGGGCGATCTCAATCTCGACCTGATCCCGCGCGTCGACGACAAGGACGAGGCGAAGAAGGACGAGCCTGCCGCGGACGAGGCCGCCACCATTGCGGTGATCAAGGCGGCGCTCGGCGAGCGTGTCAGCGACGTCAAGGCCTCGACCCGCCTCACCAGCTCCGCCTCCTGCCTCGTCGCCGACAGCCAGGGCCCTAGCCGCGAGCTCGAGCGCATCCTGGCGCAGCAGAACCGCGGCATGCGCACCAAGCCGATCCTGGAGATCAATCTGCGTCACCCCATGGTGACGGCGATCACCAGGGCCCAGGCCGGCTCGACGACGGTCGACGATCTCAGCCTGCTCCTGCTCGAACAAGCGCAGATCCTGGATGGTGAGCTGCCGGAAGATCCGGCAGCGTTTGCGGCGAGGCTCAACCGCCTGGTGCTGCAGGGGCTGGGCGGGTAGTGCGAGCCGCGCTCACCTTGCCGTCATTGTCCCCAGGAACAGTCGCCTCCGACGTGGTGTTGTGCCATAGGAGGGCGTCGGCGTCGGATCCGTCGACGCCACCGATTTGAGGAAATGTCCGATGCGCCTCCCACTCCTGTCTCTCACCGCCATTGCCGCGCTGTTCGTCGCGGCGGATGCCAGCGCCCAGACGTATGATCCGAACTATCCGGTTTGCATGCACGTCTACTCGGGCGCTACCGGTAGCGGCGGTGGCGGTGGCGGCGGCTGGTTCGAATGCACATTCACGTCGCTGGAGCAGTGCCGCGCCTCGGCATCGGGCCGCGCGGCCAGCTGCGACCTCAATCCGTACTTCGCTTTCAATGAGCCGCCGCCGGTACGCAGGCGTCACAAGAAGATGTACTGAAGCGGCGAGCTATTCCTTCTTGATCCCCGACAGCGCCACCACCTTGCGCCATCGCTCGGTCTCGTCGGCGAGCATGCCGCCGAACTCGCCGGCATTGCCATGCAGCGGGATCGCGCCGAGTTCGGCAATGCGCGCCTTGATCTCGGCATCGGAGAGCGCCGTGTCAATCTCGCGATTGAGCAGGTCGACGATCTCGCGCGGTGTGTCATAGGGCGCACCGACGCCGTAAAACGAGGATGTTTCATAGAAGGGCAGCGTGTCCGCGATCGGCGGCACGTCAGGCAGGACGTCCGAACGCTCGCGCGTAGAGACGCCGAGCGCGCGCAGCTTGCCGGCGCGCACCAGCTCGAGGGACGAGGTGACGTTGTCAAACATGCCCTGGACCTGGCCGCTCATCACGTCGGTCAGAGCAGGCGCGGAGCCGCGATACGGCACATGTGTGAACTGCACGCCGGCCATCGACTTGAACAGCTCGCCGGAGAGATGCAGCGAGGTGCCGATGCCCGAGGAGGCGATCGACATCTTGCCCGGATTGGCCTTGGCATAGGCGATGAAGTCGGCGACGTTTTTCACCGGCAAATCGTTGTTGACGACCAGCAGCAGCGGAATGCGTGCGACGCCGGCGATTGGCGCGATGCCCTTGGCGAAGTCATAGGGCAGCGCCGGATCGAATGATGTGTTGATCGCGTTCGCGGTCGAGGTCAGCAGCAGCGTGTATCCGTCCGGTGCGGAGCTGATCACGGCCTGCGTTCCGATATTGCTGCCGGCGCCCGGCTTGTTCTCGACAATGAATGTCTGGCCGAGCCGGTCGGACAGCCGCTGGCAGATCAGCCGTGACAGCACGTCGGTGGCCCCGCCCGGTGCGTAAGGCACCACCCATTTCACGCTGCGCGAGGGATAGGAGGGGTTGCCGATCGCAAAGGCGCGCGGCGCTGCGAGCCCAGCCACAGCGCAGGTCGCGGTCTGAAGGAAACGTCGCCTGGTGATCATCGTGGCCTCCAGCTCATCGCGCGCGCCGCGCATCCGAATGACTGGATTTGCTATCGCAAGAATCGCGCGCGGCCGCACGCCGATCCCGCCGGCTTGGTAAAGGATGATCGCGGTTAATCGAGAGCTAACCGGGTTTTACCTTGTCTCTTAACACCTGAGCAGGCCGCGCGAGATAAGCTGCCGGGACCAAGCGGATACCGCGCGAAAGAATGAACGGCATGACCACTGGTGTCATCGAGCAAGCCAAGGCCGGACGCGCGCCTTCGGCCTCAAAGATCTGGCTGAAGGCGATCGAGCTGACTGCGCGGATCGAGACGCTGCCCGGCCGCCTGTTCGCCGACGTCGTCGAGGATTGGGCGCGGCGCCAGCCCGACCGCGTCGCACTGGTCACGGACGATGCCACGCTCGACTATGACGGTCTGTCGAAGCGCATTATCAGCTATGCCCGCTGGGCGCGCTCGGTTGGCGTCGTCAAGGGCGACACAATCGGCCTGATCATGCCGAACGGCATCGATTACGTCGCGGCCTGGCTTGGCATCAGCCGGGTTGGCGGCGTGGTGGCGCTGCTGAACACCAAACTTGTCGGTCAGTCGCTCGCGCATTGCATCGATGTGGCAAAGCCCTCGCATCTCATCGTCGCGCACACGTTGACGGAGACGCTCGAGAGCGCGATTCCGCATCTAAAGACCGAGGCGAAAATCTGGACCCATGGCGATGCCCGCAGGGAGCGCGCGATCGATGTTGCCCTCGCCGCGCTCGATGACGGGGCGCTGTCGCCTGCAGAGCGCGACGACGTCACCATCGATGACCGCGCGCTGCTGATCTATACGTCGGGCACGACGGGGCTGCCGAAGGCCGCCAGCATCAGCCATCGCCGCATCCTCAATTGGGGCTTTTGGTTTGCTGGCCTTGCCGGCGCGACGCCGCAGGACCGGCTGTATGACTGCCTGCCGCTGTTCCATTCGGTCGGCGGCATCGTCGCGCCGTGCAGCATGCTGGCCGCCGGAGGCTCGGTGGTGATCGCGGAGAAGTTTTCGGCGTCGAATTTCTGGCCCGACATCGTCAGGCACGATTGCACGCTGTTTCAATATATCGGCGAGCTCTGCCGCTATCTGCTCAAGGCGCCGCCGTCGGAATACGAGAACCGTCACCGATTGCGGCTCGTCTGCGGCAACGGCCTGCGCGGCGACATCTGGGAGGATTTCCAGTCGCGCTTCGCTATTCCCCGCATTCTCGAATTCTATGCGGCGACCGAAGGCAATTTCTCGCTGTTCAATGTCGAGGGCCAACCGGGCGCGATCGGCCGCATCCCGCCGCTGCTGGCGCATCGCTTTCCGGCAAGTCTCGTCAAGCTCGACCCCGACAGCGGCACGCCACTGCGCAATGACGAGGGATTCTGCATCGCCTGCGCCCGCGGCGACGCCGGCGAGGCGATCGGCCGCATCGGCAAGGCCGAGGAGGGGGGCGGCCGCTTCGAGGGCTATACCGATGCTGAGGAGACCGAGAAGAAGATCTTGCGCGACGTCTTTACCAAGGGCGATGCCTGGTTCCGCACCGGCGATCTGATGCGGCTCGACGACAAGGGCTTCTTCCATTTCGTCGATCGCATTGGCGACACCTTCCGCTGGAAGGGCGAGAACGTCGCGACCTCGGAGGTCAATGACGCCGTGCGCGATTTCACCGGCGTGGTCGATGCCACGACCTATGGCGTCAGCATTCCCGGCACTGACGGCCGTGCCGGCATGAGCGCGATCGTGGTTAACGAGGGTTTTGACATCGAGGCGCTGCCGGCTCATCTCGCCCGGCGCCTGCCGGCCTATGCCCGCCCGGTTTTCATCCGTATCTCGCGTGAGCTCGATGCCACCGAGACCTTCAAGCAGAAGAAGGGCGATCTCGCCCGCGAGGGCTTTGACCCCGCCGGCATCGCCGAACCGCTGTACATGCTCGAGCCGAAATCCGGCGCGTATGTTGCGCTCGATCCAGGTGCATATGCGCAAGTCCTGAACGGTACGATCAGGCTGTAGGCGCGGCAAAATCGGCAGATAGGTCCAATTTTATCTGAATTGTCCAAGAGCCCATTTACTTCTGTCGGGTAAACAGGCCGGCATGGGAGGCGGTCATCAAGAGCCGCCGCAAGACACACGATCGATTAACTCAGGAAGAGGCGAGCCAGCCATGTCGGTAAGGTCCAAGGTCATCGAGGCGATCAAGCAGATCGCCAAGGAACAGAACGTCGCGCTTCCCGCGCTCACCGACGATCTGTCCCTGCATGAGACAGGCTTTGATTCGCTCGCCTTCGCGATCCTGGTCGCCCGTCTCGAGGACGAGACCGGTGTCGACCCCTTCACCATTTCCGAGGACGCCGCGTTCCCCGCCACCGTGGGTGATTTCGTGCGGGCCTACGAAAATGTCCCCGCGTGAGATCTTTGCGCTTCGCGACTATCTGAGTCCGGAGCTGACCGGGCGCACGCTGTCGGACGCGCATCATTGCGTTTCGTTGACAGATATCCTGTCGCAGACGGTCCTTGGCGGCCGCTTGTGCGAACTGTCCGGCCGCGCCGTCCTGTTGAAATTGTCCGACCAGCTCCGCTCGGGCCTTGCCATGATCGAGCTCGACGGCATCGCCCGTCGCATGCTGCTGTGCCCGCCCGACCTCAATCCGGCGCATCTTGACGCATTGATCGCCGATGCCGGGATCGATGCCGTCGTCACCGACGAGCCCGATCTCTGGGCCGACGCCGGCGTGTCGCTGGTCGTGACCGCACAATTGCCGCTTCGAGCCACCTCGCCCGCGAAGACCGAACGCGCAACCGAATGGCTGATGCTGACCTCGGGCACATCGGGCGTGCCGAAGATCGCCGGTCACACGCTGGAAGCGCTCACCGGCGCGATCGTTGCCGAAGGCCCTGCCAAGGGACCCGCGCCGGTCTGGGCCACGTTCTATGACATCCGCCGCTATGGCGGCTTGCAGATCTTCCTCCGCGCCATCCTCTCCGGCGGCTCGATGGTGCTGTCGGACCCGCATGAAGCGCTCGCCGATCACGTTGCCCGGCTGAACGCGCGCGGGGTCTCCCACATCTCCGGCACGCCATCGCATTGGCGCAAGCTCCTGATGAGCGGCTCGGCCGCAAAGTTTGCACCCGGCTACGTTCGGCTCTCCGGTGAGATCGCCGACCAGGCCGTGCTCGATGGTCTGAAGGCAGCTTTCCCGAACTCTTCCGTCGGCCATGCCTATGCCTCGACCGAGGCCGGCGTCGGCTTCGCCGTCAATGACGGGCTCGAAGGTTTCCCGGCCGACTATCTCGGCAATCGCAACGGCGTCGAGATGAAGGTCGTCGATGGCTCGCTGCGCATTCGCTCGACGCGCACCGCGCACGCCTATATCGGTCGCAATGCCGCCGCGCTCACCGATGCGGACGGATTCGTCGACAGCGGCGACATCGTCGAGCTGCGCGGCGACCGCTATTATTTCGTCGGCCGCCGCGGCGGCATCATCAATATCGGCGGGCTCAAGGTCCACCCCGAAGAGATCGAGGCGGCGATCAATCGGCATACCGATGTCAGGATGTCGCGGGCAAAGTCGCGCCGCAGCCCGATTACCGGCGGCATCGTCGTCGCCGACGTGATCCTCACTGAGGGCACCGATCCGGCACGCGCGAAGGAGATCCGCGACCAGATTCTGGATCAGTGTCGCGCCCAGCTCGCCTCGCACAAGGTGCCGGCAGTGATCCGCTTTGTCGAGGCGCTCGACGTCACCCCGGCCGGCAAACTGGCGCGCACCGATGCATAACGTTCTTGTCACCGGCGGCAGCCGCGGCATTGGCCTTGCGATCGGCAGGCGCCTCGTCGGCGCCGGCTACAACGTGATCGCGGCTGCGCGGCGCGAGAGCGACGAACTCAAGTCGGCGATCGCCGCCTCCGAGGGGCGTCTGCATTTCCGTGCCTGCGATCTCTCGGTGATCGATGCGATCCCCGCGTTCGCAAAGCTCGTGCGCGACGAATTCGGCCCGATTTACGGGCTGGTCAACAATGCCGGCCTCGGCACCGAAGGCCTGCTCGCCACCATGCACAATTCGGCGATCGAAGCGCTGGTGCAGCTCAACGTGCTGTCGCCGATCATCCTCACCAAATATGTCGCGCGCCAGATGATGGCCGACGGCGCGGGCCGCATCATCAACATCTCCTCGATCATCGCGACGACAGGCTATAACGGCCTTTCGGTCTATGGTGCGACCAAGGCGGCGGCGACCGGCTTCACCCGCTCGCTGGCGCGAGAGGTCGGCAAGCTCGGCATCACGGTCAACGCGGTTGCCCCCGGCTTCATCGATACCGAGCTCACGCACAATCTCTCCGACGAGGGTCGCAAGCGCATCGCCGGCCGTAGCGCGCTGCGCCGCCTGCCGGAGACCGAGGACGTCGCGCGTATGGTTGAATATTTGCTGGGCGAGGGCGGTCGCAACGTGACAGGCGCCGTGTTCACGATCGACGCCGGGAACACGGCCTGAGACGGAATCCCACCCGACAAAATGACGTTGATCCGGCGCAATGGCAACGAGCCGGATTTGGTCGTAAGATGCCGCCTCATCGATTGGGTTACGTCAATCGAACTGCCCTAAAGGAAAGGGAGCAGTCCATGGCAACGCCAAGCGTCAAGGCTGCGATCAAGGGGCGGGGATCCGCGGAGCCATCGCCTGCGAAACCGGACGATGTGCGCTGCCCGCCGATGTCGCATCAGAATTCCGGCAGCCACGGCCACGAAATGTATCCGCAGCAATTCGTGCGGCTGATCGGCTGTCATGATCCTGCCCTCGACGCCTTGCGCAAGCGCGAGAGCGAAAAACTGCATTAGCGCGCGCCCGCGCCTACGTCTGGGGTTTCGGAAGATCGATCCGTGCGTGCGAGAATTCCGGCGGCCCCTCTGTCAGACGGCGAATGCGGCGTTCGCGTTCGTTGGCGGGCAGAGCGGGATCGAGCAGTCCCTCGATCTCGTGCACGGCGACCTCTTCGATCCTGACGGCGTCGGACCCGACCGCGATGTGTGGTGACGTCGGCGCTGCCGGAGCGATCTTGAGGCCCAGCTCGACCAGTTTGCAGATTGCGTCGGCGCGCGACAATTGCCGCGCCTCGGCCCAGGCGTCCACGGCCGCAGTCAGCCCTTCCGGCATCTTGACGGCGCTGATGATGTCCAGGCCGGTACGTCGACGTACCGGACGGGCGGAATCCTCGTTGTCGAAGTCAGACACCCCTGATGTCCCATGTGATCCATAGACAAGCCAACCGTAGGCGTGATCTCCGGCCGGCTGTTTGATGCCGATCAATGACGAGATGCGGCATTGCGGCACGGCGCGACCTTGTCGTCCGGCGCCATTTCAGCCAAAGATCGAGACCTCGAATGGGACACCCCGGGGTGAACCCCGATCCATCCTGCCACGTATCTCGTCTGACCTGAAACCAGACTGGCTTCTGCAATGAGCGCCGCATCCTTCTACGGCAGCATCCCTGTCTTCCGCGGCTTCACCAGCCTGATGGACCCGAAACTCTATTCGCCGCTGCCGGAGGATTGGAGCATCGGCGTCGCCGACATCGTTGATTCCACCAAGGCGATCGCGGCGCAGCGCTACAAGGCCGTCAACATGGCGGGCGCTGCCGTGATCGCGGCGGTGACGAACGCGCTGGAGGGACGCGAATTCCCCTTCGTGTTCGGCGGTGACGGCGCGAGCTTTGCGGTTGCGCCTGATGATCTCGAGCTGGCGCGCGAAGCGCTGGCCGCGACCGCGACATGGGTGCGGGAAGACCTTGATCTGAAGATGCGCGTCGCGCTGGTGCCGGTGAGCGCAATAAGGGCCCAGGGCCTTGATGTACGCGTTGCGCGTTTCGGTCCGTCGGCCAATTTGTCCTATGCGATGTTCTCCGGCGGCGGGCTCGCCTTTGCCGATGCGGCGATGAAGCGCGGCGAGTTCGCGGTGACCGAGGCGCCGTCAGGCACGCAGCCCGATCTCACCGGCCTGTCCTGCCGCTTCGAGGAGATGCCGGCCTCGCGCGGGTTGATCCTGTCGGTGCTGGTGATGCCGGCTGCTGGGGCCGATCCGCTTGCGTTCCGCAAGGTGATCGAGGACATCATCCATCTGGTCGAGCGCAGTCCGGACGCGGGCCGTCCCGTGCCGCCGCAGGGGCCGCCGCTGAAATGGCCGCCGCAGGGGCTGGACTATGAGGCACGGGCGATGCGTGGCGGCTCCTTGTTCAAGCGCCGCGCCAGCCTGCTCGCCTTTACGTTTTTCGCCTATGTCCTGATGCGCTTCGACATCAAGGCCGGCAGCTTCCTGCCCAAGGTCTACAAGCGCCAGGTGGTCGAGAATTCCGACTTCCGCAAATATGATGACGGCCTGCGCATGATCCTCGACTGCACACCGGAGCTCGAGCGCGCCTTGAGCGATCGCCTCGCCACCGCTGCGCGCGACGGTGTCGTGCGCTACGGTCTCTATCCGCAGGATGCGGCGATGATGACCTGCTTCACGCCCTCGGCGCTGCGCAGCGATCACGTCCACTTCATCGATGGCGCGCGCGGCGGCTACGCCTCGGCGGCGACGGCGCTAAAGGCGATGGCAGCCGCAGCGCGCTAGAGCATCATGAGATTAGGTTTCATTTGCCGCGACGTGGGAGGTGCGCTCCCTCCCCCGCTTGCGGGGGAGGGTTGGGGAGAGGGTTTCTCCGCAACGGGACACTCCCCCAGGGGAGAGAACCCTCACCCGGCGCGTTGCGCCGACCTCTCCCGCAAGCGGGAGAGGTGCACCGAGTCCGCAGCGGCTTGATTCATCCCAGTCTCATCGTGCTTTAGCGCGACAGGCGGCTCCAGGTCTCGCCGCCGCAGAGCGCGCCGACGCAGCCTTCGACCCGCAAGGTCTCTGCTCCCGTCACGGTGACGCTGCTGGCATAGGTATTGCCGTCGTCGGCATTGTAGATCTGGCCCGACCATTTGTTCGGTCCTGCGGGCTGCATGCCGGAGAACAGCGGCAGTCCGATCATCGATCGCTTGGCGAGCGCGGGATTGGGATTTTTGCTGTCGGTCGCGGGCTGGCCGGTCGCGGTGTCCGTGGGCTCGCGCAGCCAGACGATGTGGCCGCAGATGCCGCCGCCGCATTTGCTGATCTTGACGCGGGCATCGCCCGCCTGGGTGAGCCAGGTCCCGCTTGCCTCGGCGCTCTGCGCCATTGCGGTTGTCGCGCCCGACAGGGCAGCCAGAAGGACGGTGAGAACAGCAAATCTGCAGGACATGGGGGAGGGACCTCGGAATGGAGGCGTCTCCATAGCAGCAAATTCGAATCGTGCAACGCCTGATGGAATCAAATTCCCGCGCGCATTTGCCCCGGCGAATCTGTCACCAGGGCAGGCCGCACAGGTCGATGGTGCCGAGCGTCGGCGCGCGGACGACGTTGAAGACATAGGGCGCCATGACATCGAAGCGGATTCGTCCCTCCGGCTGCTCGCAATAGACCTCGCCCTTGAAGGGCAGCCAGCTGCGGGCCTGGTAGAACGCGGCGTTGTGCGGCTCGCAGAACAGGATCGCGAACTTCACGGCCTCATTGGCGCGCATCGTATGTACCGCCGCGTCGATCGCCATGGTCGCATAACCCCTGTTACGGCGATCCTCACGCGTGCAGACGCCGCCGATACCGCCGACATGCACCTTCTGCCCATTCCAGGTGACGGTGCGGAAGTAGATGCCGACATGGCAGACGAGCCCGTCCTCGGGCGTCTCGATCAGCACGCGCAAATCGGCATTGGCCCATTTGACGTGCCTCCAAGGCTTGTCTGCGAGCTGTTGCGGGCCCCAGACCGCCTGATGCAGCGGCTCGGCGGTCTTCCACGAGGCATCGCCGTTCAGGATGTCGATCTCGATGCTCATCGCCTTCTCTCTCGCATCTTCGCGTCGTGGTTGGTTCGTTCTCCCATAAGCGTCTCAAAGGCAATGATATTTTGCGGCTTGTCACGTTGCTGCGGTCGCTTGCGTTGATTTTATGCAATCCGGCCAAGCCGTCGCATCACGCAATTTCGCAAATTGGCGGTATTTAACAGCGGCGGAACCTTCTATAAGGGGTGACCGTTAGAACACGTTCCCACCAGTTGCGGACAAGAACCCATGACATTCACGCTGCCCCCACTCCCTTACGCCTATGACGCCCTCGGCCAGTTCATGTCGAAGGAGACGCTGGAATTCCACCACGACAAGCATCATCAGGCTTACGTCACCAACGGCAACAACGCGCTCAAGGGCACCGAATGGGAAGGCAAGTCCCTTGAGGAGATCGTCAAGGGCTCATTCGGCAAGAACCCTGCGGTGTTCAACAATGCCGGCCAGCACTACAACCACATCCACTTCTGGAGCTGGATGAAGCCCAATGGCGGCGGCACCAAGCTGCCGGGCAAGCTCGCGAAGAAGATCGACGAGGATCTCGGCGGCTTCGAGAAGTTCAAGACCGATTTCCAGGCGGCCGGCGTCGGCCAGTTCGGCTCGGGCTGGTGCTGGCTCCAGGTCAAGAACGGCAAGCTCGAGATCTCCAAGACTCCGAACGGCGAAAACCCGCTGGTGCACGGCGCCACCCCGATCCTCGGCTGCGACGTCTGGGAGCACTCCTACTACATCGACTATCGCAACCGCCGTCCGGACTATCTCAAGGCGTTCGTCGAGAACCTCGTGAACTGGGAATACGTCGAGTCCCTGTTCGAGAAGGTCTGAGCGTCATTCCGGGGCGCGCGAAGCGCGAGCCCGGAATCCATTTATCCATTCGGATTGACGCCGGATGGATTCTCAGGTGCGCAATTGCGCACCATAGCTCGGCGCTAACGCGCCGCCCCGGAATGACAAGAAAGGCGGTCGCTACGCGGTCGCCTTTTTGCTGCGTCGGCCCTTCCCTGCGGTGGACACCTGTAATGTTATAATATAACATCTCTGCATGGTTCCCGCCGCGTCCCACTCCCACCATCACGGCCACGCCCATGGTCATTCTGGCCACTCTCACGGCCACTCCCATGACCACGGGCATGACCACACCCACGCCCATGTCCATGACGCCGCCTCGCCGCATCCGGCCCAGGATGCGCCTTGGTCGATCCTGCGCATGACCATGGCCGGGCGCCTTGCGGCCGCTGTGGCCGTCTGCGCCGCGCTCTGGGGCATCGTCTTCCTGGCGATGAGGTGACCATGGCCCAGCTCGCATTCCGCAACGTCACGCTCGGCTATGACCGCCACCCGGCCGTGCACCATCTCAATGGCGAGGTCGCATCAGGTGCGCTCGTGGCCGTGATCGGCCCCAACGGCGCCGGCAAATCGACGCTGCTGCGCGGCATCGTCGGCATCCTGAGGCCGCTCGACGGCAGCATCCATCTCGGTGGGCTGGACGCCCGCGACATCGCCTATCTGCCGCAGAGCGCGGACATCGACCGCAGCTTCCCGATCTCGGTATTCGATTTCGTCAGCACCGGGTTGTGGCGCGCGGCCGGCCTGTTTGGCGGCATCGGCAGGGTTGCGCGCGAAAAGATCCTTCGCGCCATCGCGTCGGTGGGCCTCAACGGCTTCGAGAACCGGCCCATCGGCACGCTCTCGGGCGGGCAGATGCAGCGCGTGCTGTTCGCGCGCGTGCTGCTCCAGGATGCGCGCCTGATCGTGCTCGACGAGCCCTTCAACGCCATCGACAGCAAAACCATTGCCGACCTGCTCGCGCTGGTGAAGCATTGGCATCACGAAGGCCGCACCGTGATCGCCGCACTCCACGACATGGAGATGGTGCGCACCCATTTCAGCGAGACCCTGGTGCTGGCGCGCGGCCCCGTGGCCTGGGGACCGACCGCGGAGGTGCTGACGCCGGAGAACCTGATGGTCGCGATGCGGATGTGCGAGGCCTTCGACGACAGCGCCACCGCCTGCGCGGCTGACGATATCAGCTCGCGGGCGGCGTGATTCCAGATGATCTATGACGCGCTGATCGGTCCGTTCACCGAATTCGAGTTCATGCGGCGCGCGCTCGCCGCCGTCATCGCGCTGTCGCTGGCGGGCGCGCCGATCGGCGTGTTCCTGATGCTGCGGCGGATGAGCCTCGTCGGCGATGCCATGGCGCATGCGATTCTGCCCGGCGCCGCAATCGGCTTCCTGCTCTCCGGCCTCAATCTGTTCGCGATGACGGCCGGCGGCCTGATCGCGGGTTTTGCCGTCGCAATCCTCGCCGGCGTGGTGGCGCGCTCGACCGGGCTGAAGGAAGATGCATCGCTTGCGACCTTCTATCTGGCCTCCCTGGCGCTCGGTGTCACCATCGTCTCGATCAAGGGCACCAATATCGACCTGCTCCATGTCTTGTTCGGCAACATCCTGGCGATGGACGACCAGACGCTGCTGGTGGTCGCCTTCAACGCCACTGTGACGCTGCTGGTGCTCGCGGTGATCTATCGCCCTCTGGTGATCGAGAGTGTCGATCCATTATTTTTGCGCACCGTGAGCCGGGCTGGCGGCCCTGCGCATCTCGCTTTCCTCGCGCTCGTCGTCGTCAACCTCGTCAACGGCTTTCAGGCGCTCGGCACGCTTCTCGCCGTTGGCTTGATGATCCTGCCGGCCGGCATTGCGCGGTTCTGGTCGCGCGATCTCACCGTCATGATCTGCATCGCCGTGGTTGCTGCGGCAGTCTCAGGCTATGCCGGCCTCGTGCTGTCGTTCCAGACCCGCGTGCCCTCGGGCCCGGCGATCATCCTGGTGGCGACGGCGATCTACATCGCCTCGGTCCTGTTCGGCCGCGTCGGCGGCATCGTCAGGCAGATGTTTCCCGGCCGGCATCTGGAGGCGTGACGATGCGCGTCCTTTTGCTTCTGGCATCGCTGCTGATGGCCTCGCCACTGCAAGCGGCTGAACGGCTCAACGTCGTCGCGAGCTTCTCGATCCTGGCGGATTTCGTCCGCACGATCGGCGGAGACAAGATCAACCTGACGACGCTGGTGGGTCCTGACAGCGACGTGCATGTCTACACGCCGGCGCCGGCTGATGCGAAGCGCATCGCGGAGGCCCGGCTCGTTATCGTCAATGGCCTCGGGCTGGAGGGCTGGCTGCCGCGTCTTGTGCAGTCATCAGGGGCCAAGGCGCAGGTTGTCACCGCGAGCGCTGGCATCGCACCATTGAAGCTCGGCTCGGCCGCCGATCCGCATGCCTGGCAGTCCATCCCCAATGCCAGGATTTACGTCGCCAACATCACAGGCACGCTGGCTGCCACCGACCCTGACGATGCGGATGTCTTCCGTGCCCAGGCAAAAGCCTATCTGGAAAAGCTCGAAGCGCTCGACCGCGAGGTCCGCGAGGCCGTCGCAAAAATCCCGCCGGAACGGCGCAAGGTGATCTCGACCCACGATGCCTTCGGCTATTTCGCCGCCGAATACGGCATCCAGTTCATCGCGCCCCTCGGCGTCTCCACCGAAACCGAGCCCAGCGCACGGGACATCGCCACCATTATCGGGCAGATCAAGGCCCAAAAAATCCCGGCCGTTTTCCTGGAAAATATCAGCGATGACCGCCTGATCCGCCGGATCGCGGCCGAGACCGGCGCCAAGGTCGGTGGGACCCTGGTTTCGGACGGTTTGACCGGCGAAAAGGGCCCTGCACCCACTTACATTGACATGGTCAGGCACAATATAAAGGCCCTGACCAGCGCGCTTGACCATTAGGGCAGGGGCCACCCCTCGCGGCGACCCGCCGTGCGTCGCGCGACAAGCCTACGTCCGGAGTTCTTATGTCTGAAGCGACCGCCTCCAAAATTCCCGTGACCGTGCTGACCGGCTATCTCGGCGCCGGCAAGACCACGCTTTTGAACCGCATCCTGTCGGAGAACCACGGCAAGAAATACGCCGTCATCGTCAACGAATTCGGCGAGATCGGCATCGACAACGACCTCATCATCGGTGCCGATGAGGAAGTGTTCGAGATGAACAATGGCTGCATCTGCTGCACCGTGCGCGGCGACCTCGTCCGCATCATGGACGGCTTGATGAAGCGCAAGGGAAAGTTCGACGCCATCATCGTCGAGACCACCGGCCTTGCCGATCCGGCGCCGGTCGCCCAGACCTTCTTCGTCGACGAGGACGTGCAGAAGAACGCGCGCCTCGATGCGGTGGTTACCGTCGCCGACGCCAAATGGCTGTCCGATCGGCTCAAGGACGCGCCCGAGGCCAAGAACCAGATCGCCTTCGCCGACGTCATCGTGCTGAACAAGACCGATCTCGTCACCAAGGGCGAGCTCGCCGAAGTCGAGGCCCGCATCCGCGGCATCAACCCCTATGCGAAGCTCCACCGTACCGAGCGCTGCTCGGTCGCGCTGGCGGACGTGCTCGATCGCGGCGCCTTCGACCTCGACCGCATCCTCGACATCGAGCCTGATTTCCTCGAGGCCGATGATCATGACCACGACCATGATCATCACCATCATCACGGCCACGACCATCACCACCATGATCACGGCCACGGCCTGAAGCACTATCACGACGAGGACATGCAGTCGCTGTCGCTCAAGACCGACAAGCCGCTCGATCCGAACGTGTTCATGCCCTGGCTGCAGAACCTGGTTCAGGTCGAGGGCGGCAAGATCCTGCGCTCCAAGGGCATCCTCGCCTTCCACGATGACGACGACCGCTACGTCTTCCAGGGCGTCCACATGATGCTGGAGGGCGACCACCAGCGGAAGTGGAAGGACGGCGAGAAGCGCGAAAGCCGCCTCGTCTTCATCGGCCGCGAATTGCCGGAGAAGGCCATTCGCGAAGGTTTCGAGAGCTGCATCGTTTCGTGATGAAAGAGTTTACGCCGCCTCCCGATTCCGCCTCGATCGTCTCCGTCACCGACCGCGTCAAGCCTGTGACGCTCGGCATGGGCGTGACCTCCGTGCACTTCCTTGGTCCCCGCGCCGCCTTCGTCGGTGGCGAGGAGAACGTTGCGTTCGTCGACGACAAGGGCGAAGTCACCAAGGTTGCCGTGCACAGCGGCGGCATTCTCTCGGCCGCCTCCGACGGCAAGCGTCTCATCATGGGCGGCGACGACGGCAAGGTCGTCGCGCTCGACGCCAAGGGCGAGGTGACGCTGCTCGCCACCGATCCGAAGCGGCGCTGGATCGATGCAGTGGCGCTGCATCCTGATGGTGCCTTTGCCTGGTCGGCCGGCAAGACGGCGACCGTTAGAAGCGGCAAGGCCGAGGAAAAGTCGCTCGACGTGCCCTCGACCGTGGGCGGTCTCGCCTTCGCCCCGAAAGGCCTGCGGCTCGCGATCGCGCATTACAATGGCGCCACGCTGTGGTTCCCGAACATGGAAGGTTCGGCCGAATTCCTGCCCTGGGCCGGCTCGCATCTCGGCGTCACCTTCAGCCCGGACAACAAGTTCCTGGTCACTTCGATGCATGAGGCGGCGCTGCATGGCTGGCGGCTGGCCGACAACAGGCACATGCGCATGACCGGCTATCCCGGCCGCGTCCGCTCGATGTCCTGGAGCGCCGGCGGCAAGGGTCTCGCGACCTCGGGCGCCGACACCGTCATCATCTGGCCGTTCGCCAGCAAGGACGGCCCGATGGGCAAGGAGCCCGCGATGCTCGCGCCATTGCAGGCGCGCGTCGCGGTCGTCGCCTGCCATCCCAGGAACGACATCCTGGCGGCCGGCTACAGCGACGGCACCATACTCATGGTGCGGATGGAAGACGGCGCCGAGATCCTGGTCCGCCGCAACGGCACGCCGCCAGTGGCCGGGCTTGCCTGGAACGCCAAGGGCACGCTGCTCGCCTTCGCCGACGAAAATGGGGACGGCGGGTTGCTGGCGCTTTAATCTGTCATGGTTCAAGCCGTAGGGTGGGCAAAGGCGCTCTTGCGCCGTGCCCACGATCTTTTTTGGTTTGAGGGAGGCCGTGGGCACGCTTCGCTTTGCCCACCCTACGGCAGTTCACATTCATGCGCTTTCTGACGACCTTCCAGCTCGCCGACTTCGCGGACACGCTGGTCAGCCTGTTCACGGCCTTCGTGCTCGGCACACTGATCGGCGCCGAGCGGCAATATCGTCAGCGCACGGCTGGCCTGCGGACCAATGTCCTCGTCGCGGTCGGCGCTGCGGCCTTCGTTGATCTCGCCATGCATCTGGACGGTGCCGAGGGCGCGGTGCGAGTCATCTCTTACGTCGTCTCCGGCATCGGCTTCCTCGGCGCCGGCGTCATCATGAAGCAGGGCATGGACGTGCGTGGGCTCAACACCGCGGCGACGCTGTGGTCCTCGGCCGCTGTCGGCTCCTGCGCCGGCGCCGACATGGTCGCACAGGCCGCGGCGCTCACCGTCTTCGTCATCGCCGGCAACACGATGCTGCGTCCGCTGGTCAATGCCATCAACCGCATTCCGCTGAACGCGAAGGCGCTCGAGGCGACCTATTATTTCAAGCTCGCGGTTGCGATGGATGCCCTGCCTGACATGCGCGACCGGCTCGTCGACAAGCTCGAGGATGCCAAATATCCCGTCGCCGACGTCGAGGTTGTCGAGACCGGCGACGATCTCATCGAGATCGTCGCCGAGCTGGTCGCGACCGCGGTCGATCCGAACGAGCTCAATGCGGTGGCAACCGAGCTCCAGCACCTGCCCGGCGTCCGTCACGCCACCTGGGAAGTCAGCACGACGGATTGAGCCCGGTTCCCGCCTCTCCCAGCGCGGAACCCGCCGGCTCCAGTTTCGTTGATCCCGTGGACAAAGGCGGTGATCGACATGACCGGCCAGAACAACAAGCGAAACCTGAAGCTCGACCTCACAATCGCCTGCACGCTGTTCGCAGCGGGTGTCTTGGTGTCCGTGATGTCGCTGGCGCAAATCCGCGCCCAAAGCCGGATGGATCTGGCGCAGGCCACCCAGCCGCTTCAGGGCACGCCTTCCGACGACCAGACCAAG
Source organism: Bradyrhizobium sp. CCBAU 45384 (assembly GCF_028128665.1). Classification (NCBI taxonomy): domain Bacteria; kingdom Pseudomonadati; phylum Pseudomonadota; class Alphaproteobacteria; order Hyphomicrobiales; family Nitrobacteraceae; genus Bradyrhizobium; species Bradyrhizobium sp. CCBAU 45384. The sequence goes on along the minus strand of NZ_LBIZ01000102.1, from coordinate 26,174 downwards.
ACGCCCGCAGAGGCAAAACCCGGCGGCGACCGGCCGACCACGCCAGCGCCCGAGCCCGCGCGCCCCGAGCCGCAGACACAGGGCGCGGCGGGAGCCGCCAAGCCCGCGCTGCCGCCGGCCCCGGCCGAGAAGATCGCGCCGCCGATCAAGGATAAGCAGTAGACAGCGCACGCGTTTTTGCCGCAGGCGCGCAATGGCCTGCCATTGCGCGGTCTACTGTGCATGGGGTTGTTTTCGCTGTTTTGTCAGCGAGCCCGCTCACCGCACCAGAATGTTCTTGAACTGCCAGGGATCGCTGGTGTCGATGTCCTCAGGGAACAGGCCCGGCCGATCCGTCAGCGGCGTCCAGTCGGTGTAAAAACCCTTCACCGGGCCGAGATACGGCAGCTGGATCTCCAGGAGGCGATCGAAATCAATCTCGTCGGCTTCGACGATGCCTTCGTTCGGATTCTCCAGCGCCCACACCATGCCGCCGAGCACGGCGGAGGTCACCTGCAGCGCGGTGGCGTTCTGATAGGGGGCAAGCTCCCGGGTCTCTTCGATCGAGAGCTGCGAGCCGTACCAGTACGCGTTCTTGTCGTGGCCGAACAACAGCACGCCGAGTTCGTCGATGCCGTCGACGATTTCGTCCTCTTCGAGGATGTGGTGCTTCTCCTGCATCTTGCCGGCGCGGCCGAACAGCTCATGCAGCGACAGCACGGCGTCGTCGGCCGGATGATAGGCGTAGTGGCAGGTCGGCCGGTAGATCGCCTTGCCCGATGCGTCCCGCACCGTGAAGTAATCGGCGATCGAGATCGACTCGTTGTGGGTGACGAGGAAGCCGTATTGCGCGCCGCGGGTCGGGCACCAGGTGCGCACGCGCGTGTTGGCACCGGGCTGCATCAGATAGATGGCGGCGCCGCAGCCGGCCTCGTGGGTATGCGCATTCTCGGGCATCCACTTCTCATGGGTGCCCCAGCCGAGCTCGGACGGCTGCATGCCCTCCGACAGGAAGCCTTCCACCGACCAGGTGTTGACGAAGACGTCAGGCTCTTTCGGCTTCTTGGCGCGCTGGGTGTCGCGCTCGGCGATGTGAATGCCCTTGATGCCGGCCTGCCGCATCAGGTCGGCCCATTCGGCCTTGGTCTTCGGCTTCGGCGCATTGAGCTTCAGGTCGGCGGCGACGTTGAGCAGCGCCTGCTTGACGAAGAAGGAGACCATGCCGGGATTGGCGCCGCAGCAGGACACGGCCGTGGTCGAGCCGGCGGGGCGCGCCCGCTTGGCGGCCAGCGTCACCTCGCGCAGCGCGTAGTTGGAGCGGGCCTCGGGGCCCTTGGACGCGTCGAAATAGAAGCCGAGCCAGGGCTCGTTGACGGTGTCGATATAGAGCGCGCCGAGCTCGTTGCAGAGCTCCATGATATCGGTCGAGCCGGTGTCGACCGACAGGTTGACGCAAAAGCCCTGGCCGCCGCCTTCGGTCAGCAGCGGGGTCAGCAATTCGCGATAATTGTCCTTGGTCACGGCCTTCTGGATGAAGCGCACATTGTGCTTCTCGCAATGCGCCCTGCGGCCCTCATCCTTGGGATCGATCACGGTGACGCGCGACTTGTCGTAATCGAGGTGCCGCTCGATCAGCGGCAAGGTGCCCTTGCCGATGGAGCCGAAGCCGACCATGACGATGGGACCGGTGATCTTCGCGTAGATCTGCGAGGGAGGGCTCATAAGTTTCTCCGGAACGTGCTGGCGGACATCTGGTGAGTGGATCAGGCGCGGCGCTTGTCAGACGCTGCGGCGCTTGGCGGTGACTTCGATCTCGACCTTCATCTCGGGCTTGGCGAGGGCGCTGACGACCAGCAAGGTCGCTGCCGGCCTGATGTCGCCGAGAACCTCGCCGCAGACGGCGAAGTGGGCATCGATGTAGCCGGCGTCGGTGACGTAGTAGGTCGCACGGACGATGTCGGCCATCTCGAAGCCGCCCTCCTTCAGGGCCGCTTCGATGGTCTTGAAGCAGTTGCGTGACTGGCTCGTGACATCGGAGGGCATCGTCATCGTCGTGTAGTCATAGCCGGTGGTTCCCGCGACGAAGGCGAACTCGCCGTCGATCACGGCGCGGCTGTAGCCGACGCTCTTTTCGAGGGGGGAGCCGGTGGAAATCAGGCGACGGGGCATGGATTCGGCCTCGACTGAAGGGGAGAATTTCGTGGGTTTATGGGCAATTTCCGGGCCCGCGCAACCCCAAAGGACGTGAGCTTAACGGAGACGCGGTCGGGCGAAGCCACCCAGTGCGGCTCCGGTCGTCGCCATCATGGCAAGTCCTTACGCCGCGCGCGCCTGGAGGGCGCGAACTACCCTCCGTTTGGGAAGGGCCGCGCCGGTCGGGACGATCATCCCTTCGGCGCCATCAAGCACACCGTCGGTGAACTCGATCGCGAGCAGACGGTCGCGCTCGAACGGGCCGGGCAGCAGCAGCGCGCCGGTCTTCTCGGCCGAGAAGCCGAAACGGGCGTAGTAGGGCGCATCGCCGAGCAGAATCACGGCGTCATGCCCGCGCGCCCGGGCGGCGGCCAGCGCTTGTTGCATCAGCGCGGCGCCGATCCCGAGCTCGCGGCAGGCAGGGTCCACCGCCAGCGGTCCGAGGACCAGAGCGGGCCTGCCTGCGGCGCTGACGTGCCACAACCGCACGGTTCCCACGAGCTTTCCCTCACGCACGGCGGCCAGCGCGAGGCCGGCGGCAGGTGCGCGTCCGTCGCGCAGGCGCTGGCAGGTGCGGTCATGGCGATCCTCGCCAAAGCAGGCATCCAGCAGCGCTTCACGGGCGGCGACGTCGACAGCCCGCTCGCTTCGGATCGCGAACGGAGCGGCTTTCGAGGTGAGGGCGACTTGTGGCTTCCGAAAAGCAGTCATGGCGCGTCAGTCCCCGCTTGGAGCCGCGCACCAAGGCACGCGAGCTCAAGCGTCGTCAGAATGGCAATGTCGGGTAAGGAGCCGGCAAGCCGGCTCCCGGGTTCGTCGTGCCTCGGAGCAGCGAGGCGCTTAGATGTGGTACGTCTTCAGCGGCGGGATGCCGTTGAACGCCACCGCCGAGTAGGTCGACGTATAGGCCCCGGTGCCTTCGATCAGCAGCTTGTCGCCGATCTCGAGCGTGACGGGAAGCGGATACGGGGTCTTCTCGTACAGCACGTCGGCGCTGTCGCAGGTGGGGCCGGCGAGCACGCACGGGGTCATGTCCGCGCCGTCATGCGGGGTGCGGATGGCGTAGCGGATCGACTCGTCCATGGTCTCGGCGAGACCACCGAACTTGCCGATGTCCAGGTACACCCAGCGCACCTCGTCCTCGTCGCTCTTCTTCGAGATGAGCACGACTTCGGATTCGATGATGCCGGCGTTGCCCACCATGCCGCGGCCCGGCTCGATGATGGTCTCCGGAATCTGGTTGCCGAAGTGCTTGCGCAGCGCGCGGAAGATCGAGCGGCCGTAGGTGACGACCGGCGGCACGTCCTTCAGGTACTTGGTCGGAAAGCCGCCCCCCATGTTGACCATGGAGAGGTTGATGCCGCGCTCGGCGCAGTCGCGGAACACCTGCGAGGCCATTGCCAGCGCGCGGTCCCACGCCTTCACCTTGCGCTGCTGTGATCCGACATGGAACGAGATGCCGCACGGCTCGAGGCCCAGACGCTTGGCGGCGTCGAGCACCTCGACCGCCATCTCCGGGTCGCAGCCGAACTTGCGCGACAGCGGCCATTCGGCGCCGGCGCAGTCATAGAGGATGCGGCAGAACACCTTGGCGCCGGGAGCGGCGCGGGCGATCTTCTCGACCTCGGGAACGCAGTCCACCGCGAACAGGCGAATGCCGAGCGCGAAGGCGCGCGCGATGTCGCGCTCCTTCTTGATCGTGTTGCCGAAGGAGATGCGGTCGGGCGTCGCGCCGGCGGCCAGCGCCATCTCGATCTCGGCGACGGTCGCGGTGTCGAAGCAGGAGCCCATGGAAGCCAGCAGCGACAACACTTCCGGCGCCGGGTTCGCCTTGACGGCGTAGAACACGCGGCTGTCGGGCAGCGCCTTGGCGAAGCTCTGGTAGTTGTCGCGCACGACCTCAAGGTCGACGACGAGGCACGGCTCGGTGTCGAGACCTTCCTTGCGGCGGTTACGCAGGAATTCCTGGATTCGTTCGGTCATGGCACTCTCCAACGGTCCCAGCGACAGGATCCGCATCAACGTGACGTCGGATAAGAGTGCTTCGGCCACATCGCGCGATGGAGGCGCGCTGAAGCCAAAAGACTCAAACCAGACTGTGCTGCCGTGGATTGGTTGGGAGAGTCTCCCGCCCGCTCACCTGGCAATGAAGGACAAGCCTTTTCAGTAGCCCGCGCCGGCGGTGGAATGCCGGTAGAGACCAAAAAAGCCCGATCCGTCGTTGCTTTAAGTCGCGTCCCCCGTTGAGAGCGGGGTGCGCCGGTTCGCCTCCGGCTGCCAGTCACGGTTGCAAAGAGCGAAGTCACCTTCGACAAGGCATCTCTTTGAGAGAGATGCTGGGCGCTCCGGGTTTGCCGTCAGTCGTTCGACTTTTCAGTCCTCGACTTCTGCACTTCCGAAGAGCCCCTCGGCTTCTTCACCCCTTGGCGGCTGTCCGGCCTCTTGTCCGGATACCTACCGACTGACACACGACCACAGGCACGTGCGAAATTGGGCAAAAACGCACATAAGGGTTTTGACTCGGCTTCGCAAGAATTTTTTTAGGCTGAGAACAGAATTGCCTAACATCTGCTTGCGCGGTGTTGCGCGAGCGACGCGGAAGATGAACGTGCGTTAAGTTTTTGGTGTCGCGCGCGTGACTGCGTCGCGCAAGACGACTCAGCGGCGCTTGAAGAACGGCTCGACGCGCTGAGCTGCGCGGATGAAGGCGGTCATGACTAGCACGCCGAGTGCGAACAGCACGGCCTGAAGGATGTGCGCGCCCTGGTCACCGAGCCCGATCAGAATGGCGAGCGCCCAGCCGCCGGCAAACGCGGCGCCGAACACCTCGGCGCCAATCAGGATGGCGGCGCTGATGACGGTGATGACGCTCGGCCAGACGATCTGACGGGACGACGAGGAGGGCGCGTTCATGGGCGTTGAGGTCCGTGGTTTCGAGGGCCGCAATCTCCCCGAAAAGCCGGGCGGGAGCAAGGCCAAATGGCCCAAAAAAGCCCCATCGCGTGCTATAGCTGGCCCCAACAAATCGCCTCAAAAAACGGGACTTGCGATGTCAGACCCCCGCCAAACCACGGACGCCGAGACCAATCCGCTACTGAAGGCCTGGGTGACGCCGTTTGCGACCCCGCCCTTCAACGAGATCGTGCCGGAGCACTTCCTGCCGGCCTTCGAGCAGGCCTTCGCCGATCACTCCGCCGAGATCGCGGCCATCACCAATGATCCGGCTGCGCCCGACTTCGCCAACACCATCACGGCGCTGGAACGCTCCGGCAAGCTGCTCAGCAAGGTCGCCTCGGTCTTCTACGACCTGGTCTCGGCGCATTCCAACCCGGCCATCCTCGAGATCGACAAGGAGGTCTCCTTGCGGATGGCGCGGCACTGGAATCCGATCATGATGAACGCCGTGCTGTTTGGCCGCATCGCCCAGCTGCACGAGAACCGCGGCAGTCTCGGTCTGACACCGGAGCAGCTCCGCCTCTTGGAGCGCACCTATACCCGCTTCCACCGGTCCGGCGCCGGCCTGTCCGACGAGGCCAAGACGCGCATGGCCGAGATCAACGAGAAGCTGGCCCAGCTCGCGACCGGCTTCAGCCATCACCTGCTCGGCGACGAGCAGGACTGGTTCATGGAGTTAGGGGAGGCCGACCGCCAGGGCCTGCCCGAGAGCTTCATCGCCGGCGCCAAGGCGGCGGCGGAAGATCGCGGCATGGCAGGCAAGGCCATCGTCACGCTGTCGCGCTCCTCGGTCGAGACGTTCCTGAAGAGCTCAGGCCGGCGAGACCTGCGCGAGAAGGTCTACAAGGCCTTTATCGCGCGCGGCGACAACGGCAATTCCAACGACAACAACGCGACCATCGGCGAGATCCTGAAGCTGCGCGAGGAGACCGCCAGGCTCCTGGGCTATCCGACCTACGCCGCCTACCGGCTCGAGGATTCCATGGCCAAGACGCCCGACGCGGTGCGCGGCCTCCTGGAGCGGGTCTGGAAGCCGGCCCGCGCCCGGGCACTCGCCGACCGCGATGAGATGCAGGCGCTGATCACGGAGGAGGGCGGCAATTTCAAGCTCGCGCCCTGGGACTGGCGTTTCTATGCCGAGAAGCTCCGCCTCCAGCGCGCCAATTTCGACGACGCCGCGATCAAGCCCTATCTGACGCTCGACCACATGATCGCCGCAGCCTTCGACTGCGCCACGCGCCTGTTCGGCATCACCTTCGAGGAGCGCAAGGACGTCCCGGTCTGGCATCCCGACGTCCGGGTCTGGGAGGTCAAGGGCCCCGACGGCAAGCACAAGGCGCTGTTCTACGGCGACTACTTCGCCCGGCCGTCCAAGCGCTCCGGCGCCTGGATGACCTCGCTGCGCGACCAGCAGAAGCTCGACGGCGAGATCGCGCCGCTCGTCATCAATGTCTGCAATTTTGCCAAGGGCACAGGCGGCGAGCCCTCGCTGCTGTCGCCCGACGATGCCCGCACCCTGTTCCACGAGTTCGGCCACGGCCTGCACGGCATGCTCTCCAACGTGACCTATCCCTCGCTGTCGGGCACGTCGGTCTTCACCGACTTCGTCGAGCTGCCGTCGCAGCTCTATGAGCATTGGCAGGAGCGGCCCGAGGTGCTGCAGCAGTTCGCCCGGCACTACCAGACCGGCGAGCCGCTGCCGGACGATTTGCTCAAGCGCTTCCTCGCCGCGCGAAAATTCAACCAGGGCTTTGCCACGGTCGAATTCGTCTCCTCGGCGCTGGTCGATCTCGAGTTCCACTCCCAGCCCGCCGCCGCCGCGCAGGATGTCCGCGCCTTCGAGAAACGCGAGCTGGAGAAGATCGGCATGCCCGAGGAAATCTCGATGCGGCACCGGCCGACCCAGTTCGGCCACATCTTCACGGGCGACCACTATGCTGCCGGCTATTACAGCTACATGTGGTCAGAGGTCATGGACGCCGATGCCTTCGGGGCGTTCGAGGAAGCCGGCAACATCTTCGATCCCGCGGTGGCCAGGCGCCTCCACGACAACATCTATTCGAGCGGCGGGTCGGTCGATCCGGAAGCGGCCTATGAGGCGTTCCGCGGCCGCCCGCCTGAGCCCGACGCGCTGCTCCGCCGCCGCGGCCTGCTCGACGACAAGGCGGCTTGATCGACATGCGCGTGCTGCTGGGATGGCTGCTCGCCGCCGGCCTGCTGCTTGCATCGGGTCCGGCGAGCGCGCATCCGCACGTCTGGATCACCGCTTCAAGCGAGCTGCTCTACGCCGAGGACGGCAGCATCACCGGCGTGCGTCACGCCTGGACGTTTGACGACGCATTCTCGGCCAATGCTGTGCAGGGGCTTCAGGAGAAGTCCAAGGGCACCTATACCCGCGAGGAGCTGGCGCCGTTGGCGAAGACCCAAGTCGAATCACTGAAGCACAACGCCTACTTCACTTTCTTGAGTGTACGCGAGAGGCTTCCGTTTGCTGAGCCAGTCGATTACTTCTTCGATTACGAGGATGACCACCTCACTCTACATTTCACGCTACCGCTGCAAACGCCTGTGAAGGCGAAGACTGTTCGTCTGGCTATTTATGATCGTTCCTTTTTCATCGATTTTCGATTGGCAAAGGAGCATCCGCTTAAACTCGTTGGCGCGCCTGCTGGTTGTGAGATATGGCTCGGGCATTCATGGCAGGCGCGGTCCATCGGCAACGACCGGGACCGCGAGCTGGTCCAGGAAGCGAGCGAGGATACCTTCAGGGAGGGCGGTGCGAATGCCGCTGTCGGGCTGTTGTTCCTCGTCCCGATCTTGGTGGAGTGCCCATGATCCTGTCGGTTTGGACACCTCCGATGCGCCGACTGCTCGGATGGCTGCTCGCTGCCGGCCTGCTGCTTGCATCGGGTCCGGCGAGCGCGCATCCGCACGTCTGGATCACCGCTTCAAGCGAGCTGCTCTACGCCGAGGACGGCAGCATCACCGGCGTGCGTCACGCCTGGACGTTTGATGACATGTTCTCGGCCTATGCGGTGCAAGGGCTCGAGAGCAAGAAGAAGGGCGCCTATACGCGCGAGGAGCTCGGGCCGCTGGCGCAGACCAATGTCGAGTCGCTGAAGGAATACGCCTACTTCACCTTCGCCAAGGCCGACGGCAAGAAGGAGCGCTTTGGCGAGCCGGTCGACTATTATCTGGACTACAAGGACACTGTGCTGACCCTGCACTTCACGCTGCCGCTGAAGACGCCGCTCAAGCCCAAACAGCTCGTGCTGGAAGTGTTCGACCGCTCCTTCTTCATCGATTTCCAGATGGCCAAGGATAATCCCGTCAAGCTGGTCGGCGCGCCATCAGGCTGCCAGATGAAGCTCGATCGTCCGAGCGACGGCACCGCGACCGCGCAGAAGCTCAACGAGCAGACTTTCATGGACGGCCCGAATGCCAATTTCGGCATGATGTTCGCCAACAAGATCACGGTGGATTGTCCGTGAAGCCGAAACTTTCGTCCGTTGCGCGCGGGCTCATCGCTTGCGCCGCCGTTCTCCTCGCCGTCGGCGTGGCGGATGCCGCGCTTCACCATGTCCTGGCGCAAAATCCGTTCGGCGCGCCGAAGCAGTCGCCAGCGGCGCAGCCCGAGGCCAGTGGCCTGATCGGCTGGCTGCTGGCAAAACAGTCGGAATTCTATCGCCAGATGTCGTCGACCATCCGCGCTGCCAAATCCGACGGCTCGGCGCTGTGGACGCTGCTCTTCATCTCCTTTGCCTACGGCATCTTCCATGCTGCCGGCCCCGGCCACGGCAAGGCGGTGATCGCCTCCTATCTCGTCGCCAACCGCGAGACCGCGCGGCGCGGCATCGCGCTGTCGTTCGCCTCAGCGCTGATGCAGTCGCTGGTGGCGATCCTGATCGTCGGCATCTCGGCCTGGATCCTGAACGCCACTGCCAGGACCATGTGCAAGGCGGAAGGGGCGATCGAGATTGCAAGCTACGCCTTGATCGCGCTGTTCGGCCTGCGCCTGGTCTGGACCAAGGGCGGCACCTTCATCCGCGCGCTCCAGGTGACGCAGCCGGTGCCGGCCATGGCGGGCGTGCCGCATGACCATCATGATCACGGTCATCACCATCATGACCATGATCACCATCACCACGATCACGCACACGCCCCTCACCACCACGGGCACGACCACGTCCATGAAGAGCATTGCGGCCATTCCCATGGCCCGACCCCGAGCGAGCTCGCCGGTCCCGGCGGCTGGCGGCGCGGGTTCGCCGCGATCCTGACCGTCGGCATCCGCCCCTGCTCGGGCGCGATCCTGGTGCTGGTCTTCGCACTCGCCCAGGGTTTGTTCTGGGCCGGTATTGCCGCGACCTTCCTGATGGGGCTGGGCACCGCGATCACGGTCGCGGCCATCGCCGTGGTCGCCGTCTCGGCCAAGGACATCGCCGGCCGCCTCAGCGCGGGCCGCGACGGTGGAGGCGCGCTGTTCATGCGCGGCATCGAATTCGGCGCCGCGGCTCTGGTGCTACTGTTCGGGGCGGGGCTGCTGTTCGGCTACATCGCGGCCGAGCGGACGACGTGCTTTTGAGCCAAGCCGCGATCACTTAATCCCGTCACCCTGAGGTGGCCGCTTCTTCAGCGGCCCTCGAAGGGCGACGGCCCGGCTGCATCGGGGCCGTCCATCCTTCGAGGCTCACCCCGCGGTGCGTTGCACCGCGGGGCTCGTGCCTCCAGCGACAACGGCTTCGCCGTTGCGCGGGGATGACGGTTTAGGGGAGCCGTGCAACTCACCCCGGCAAAAACCGCTTCAACATCGGCATGAGGAAGATCGCCAGGTTGAGTGCAAAACCGACGCTCCAGAGGATGGAGCGGAGGGTCGGCCGGTTGCCGAGATAGGTCAGCACATAGGCGACCCGCACGATCAGGAACAGCACTGCGAGCTCGTCGATCAGGCGCTGCGGGGAGTCACGAAATTCTGCGAGCAGGACGGCGAAGGCGAAGAACGGGAAGGTCTCGATGCCGTTCTGGTGCGCGCCGAGCGCGCGCTGCGAGATGGCGTCTTGGTAAAAGGCCGGATCGCGCGGCCGGGAATTGTCGAAGCCGCGAAACCTGATCCATTTGATCGAGACGATCGTTAAGAGATAGAGCAGCAGCGCTCCGAGAACGCACCATTCCGCGAGCGTCATCTTCCCTCCCCCGCTTGTGGCGGACCCTAGCGAAACCGGGCTCATCTTGACAAGTTCGGAGCAACGCGCGACGCAACTGGACATGACGACCCTGGCCCCCCTCGTTTCAGCGAAGCCGACCGTTCAACCCAGCCAGCCCCGCGTCGGTGTGCTGCTGATAAATCTCGGCACGCCCGATACGGCCGACGCCGCCGGCGTGAGGGTGTATCTGAAGGAATTCCTGTCGGACGCCCGCGTCATCGAGGACCAGGGCCTGATCTGGAAAGCCGTGCTGAACGGCATCATCCTGCGCAGCCGCCCCCGCACCAAGGCGCTCGACTACCAGAAGATATGGAACGTCGAGAAGAACGAGTCGCCGCTGAAGACCATCACGCGGTCGCAAGCGGGCAAGCTCGCCGCCGCGCTGTCGGATCGCGCGCATGTCGTGGTGGATTGGGCGATGCGCTACGGCAATCCCTCGATCAAGGCGGGGATCGATGCGCTGATCGCAAAGGGATGTGAGCGCATTCTCGCCGTGCCGCTCTATCCGCAATATTCCGCTTCGACCTCGGCGACCGTCTGCGACGAAGTGTTCCGCGTGCTCGCCAGCCTGCGCAACCAGCCGACATTGCGGGTGACGCCGCCTTACTACGAGGACGAAGCCTATATCGAGGCGCTCGCCGTCTCGATCGAGACCCATCTGGCGAATTTGTCCTTCAGGCCCGAGCTGATCGTCGCGTCCTTTCACGGCATGCCGAAGGCCTATGTCGACAAGGGCGATCCCTATCAAAGGCAATGCATCGCGACGACGCAGGCGCTGCGTCGCCGGCTCGGTATGGATGAGACAAAACTGCTGCTGACCTTCCAGTCGCGCTTCGGCAATGACGAGTGGCTGCAGCCCTACACCGACAAGACGATGGAGCGGCTGGCGAAAGAAGGCGTGCGCCGTATCGCGGTGGTGACGCCGGGTTTCTCCGCCGACTGCCTGGAGACGCTGGAGGAGATCGCGCAGGAGAATGCCGAGATCTTCAGGCACAATGGCGGCGAGCAGTTTTCCGCGATCCCCTGCCTGAACGACAGCGATCCTGGAATGGACGTGATCCGAACGCTGGTGCTGCGCGAGCTGCAGGGCTGGATCTAACATGCCTGGCTCCAGGGAGCGTTTCATGAACCGCCGCGACTGTCTGGCGCTTCTGGGAACGATCGCGGCATGGCCGGCCTCCGCGCCGGCCCAGCAGCCGGCCGCGCAACGCCGGCTCGGGGTGCTCTCGGTCACATCAGCTGATGAGGTGATCGGTCAGGCCAACCTCGTCGAGGCGCTGGCCGCTCATGGCTGGAAGGGAGAGGACAATCTCAGGATCGACTGGCGCAGCAGCGCCGGCGATCGGACGCGTCTCGCGCAGCTTGCCGACGAGCTGATCGCGCTTAAGCCCGACATCCTGCTCGCGCTCGGCACGCCGTCGGTGGAGGAGCTGCGCCGGCGCACCACGACGATCCCGATCGTGTTTGCGGTGGTCACCGATCCGGTCAGCCAGGGCCTTGTCCAGAACCTCGCCCATCCCGGCGGCAACATCACCGGATTCACTGATTACGACGGTCCGCTCGCCGGCAAATGGCTGGAGATGCTGACGCAGGTCACGCCAAAGGTCTCCCGTGCCTTCGTCGTCTACAATCCTGCCACCGCGCCATTCGCGACGCTGATGCTGCATACGCTCGAGGAGGCCGCACCGACGCTGCATGTGACGATCGAGCCTGCGCCGGTGCATGATGTCGCTTCGATCGCCACGCTGGCCGCGCGCAAGGATGGCGGTTTCCTCGTCCTGCCTGACTTCTTCGCCATCGCGAACCGCGCGCCGCTGCTAGCGGCGATTGAGCAGGCGCATCTCCCGGCTGTGTTTTGCATCCGCGCCTTTGTCGATGAGGGCGGGCTGATGTCCTACAGCACGGACAGTGCCGAGCAGCTCCGACGCGCGGCGGGCTATATCGATCGCATTCTGAAGGGTGCCTTACCGGCCGACCTCCCGGTCCAGAATCCGACCAAGTTCGAGCTGGCGATCAATCTCAAAACGGCCAGGGCGATTGGCGTCACGCTTCCCCCCGGCCTGCTCGCAATCGCGAACGAGGTCATCGAGTAGCGTCGCTATTTGTTAATTTTTGCCGGTAGGTCTGCGCCGTGGCGCTTTCAAGAGCCCTTCGAAAATACATAATCGAGACCGTTCGTGCATCTGGCGTCTTGTGCGGAAAGGCACCGATGCCGACGTGAAAAGCGGCCGCTGAACCGGTAGGGTGCCGATCCCGACCAATGACAGCGCGGGAAGGGCCTGTTTCCCGGCTTCTTTCCCGCCTTGGAGGAGATATGAGCGGTTTCGATATTTTTGCGATTGTTCTGGTGTTGCTCGTCATCATCACGCTGATTGCCGGCGTGAAGACGGTGCCACAGGGCTATGACTGGACCATCGAGCGGTTCGGCAAATACACGCAGACGCTGAGCCCCGGGCTCAATCTGATCGTGCCCTATTTCGATCGTGTCGGGCGCAAGATCAACATGATGGAGCAGGTGATAGACATTCCCGAGCAGGAGGTCATCACCAAGGACAACGCCACCGTGACGGTGGACGGCGTCGCCTTCTATCAGGTGTTCGACGCGGCGAAGGCCAGCTACGAGGTCGCCAACCTCAACCAGGCCATCACGGTGCTCACCATGACCAACATCCGCTCGGTGATGGGCTCGATGGATCTCGACCAGGTGCTGTCGCATCGCGACGAGATCAACGAGCGCCTCTTGCGCGTCGTCGACGCCGCGGTCTCGCCCTGGGGCGTCAAGGTCAACCGCATCGAGATCAAGGACATCGTGCCGCCCGCCGACCTCGTCGAGGCCATGGGCCGGCAGATGAAGGCCGAGCGCGTCAAGCGCGCCGACATTCTCGCCGCCGAAGGCCAGCGCCAGTCCGAGATCCTGCGCGCCGAGGGCGCCAAGCAGGGCCAGATTCTCCAGGCCGAAGGCCGCAAGGAAGCGGCGTTTCGCGACGCCGAAGCGCGTGAGCGGTCCGCCGAGGCCGAGGCCAAGGCGACGCAAATGGTCAGTGAGGCCATCGCCAAGGGTGACGTCGCGGCGCTGAACTACTTTATCGCCGATAAATACATCAAGGCGTTCGGCCAGTTCGCGGAGGCGCCGAACCAGAAGATCATCATGCTGCCGATGGAGGCGACCAGCATGCTCGGCTCGCTCGCCGGCATCGGCGAGATCGCCAAGGCAACGTTCGGAGAAAGTGCTGCGTCGGCGGTCGCTGCGGCCCGTCGCGGCGGTTCGGTGCCGCCGTCAGGTCCGACGCCGCCGACTCCACCGGCGGTGCCGTGAAGGCAGCATTGAGAGAGGTTGTGTCATGACTGACATGTTCGTATCGCTCGGCACCTGGAACTGGCTGATCTTCGGCTTCATCCTGATGGCGTTGGAGGTGGTCGCGCCGGGCGTGTTCCTGTTCTGGCTCGGGCTTGCCGCGCTTTTGGTCGGCCTGATCTCGTTCGTTACAGTGATCTCCTGGCAGATCCAGCTGGTGATGTTCGCGGTGTTCGCAGCGGCCGCCGTGCCGGTCTGGCGCCGGCTCGCCCGGCCGAAGCCGGATGACAGTGCCAGTCCCTTCCTCAACAGGCGAACCGAGGCACTGCTCGGCCGTGAGTTCACGCTGGAGAAGCCGATCATCGACGGCAACGGCACCGTGCGCATCGGCGATACGGTGTGGCGCGTCGCAGGCCCGGATACGCCGGCAGGCACGCGGGTGAAGGTGGTGCAGGTGGATGGTGCCAACCTGACGGTGGCGGCGGCGTGAGCCGCCGTCATTGCGAGCGCAAGCGAAGCAATCCAGACTGTCTCCGCGGAAAGACTCTGGATTGCTTTGCTGCGGTCGCAATGACGAGCTTGCGGATGGAGCGCCAGACTCAGGCACCGCTCTTGCTTCGCCACCTCTCCGCAAACCGGTGCAGCGGCATGACCATCTCGCCCAGCTCGCGTCCGAGCGCCGTCAATCCATAACCGCCGCCGTCACCGAGCTCGACAAACCCCGCCTCGCGCAGTTCCGTCAGCCGCGCCTGCAGCACTGTCGGCGAAGCCTCGTCGCAGGCCGTGCGCAACGCACGCGAGGTGAGGGGTTTTTCGCGCAACTCCCACAGGATCCGCAAAGCCCAGCGCCGCCCCAGCAGATCGAGCAGCACCATGATCGGCCGCCCGGTGCGCGAGCCGCGCACGCGGCGGTCCCCCGAGCCCGTCTGTTTCGCCATCCTACCCTCTTGCGATTTGCTACAGATAATGTAGCGTCATGCTACATTATCTGTAGCAAATAGGACGTCCATGTCATCCCCGGCTCCGCGTATCGCCCCGCTCACGCCGCCTTATCCACCGGAGATCCAGGCGCAGTTCGATCGCATCATGCGCGGCGCGCCGCCGCTGATGTTGTTTCGGGTGATGGCGGGCCATGGTCGCGCCTGGGACAAGTTTCGCGCCGGCGGCCTGCTCGATCCCGGCCCGTTATCGTTGCGAGAGCGCGAGATCGTCATCGACCGCACCTGCGCGCTGAACAGATGCGAATATGAATGGGGCGTCCATGTCGCGGTCTTTGCCGCGCCGGCAAAACTCACCGAGGATGAGGTCCGTGCGACGGTCGAGGGCGATGCGAGCTCATCCTGCTGGTCACCTGCCGAGCGGGCCCTGATCGCCGCCGTGGATGCGCTGCACACAAGCGCGACGTTCACCGACGCCGAGTTCGCGGCACTGTCGGCGCATTACGACGAGGCGCAGATCCTGGAGATCATGTTGCTGTGCGGCTCTTATCGTACCGTCTCGTATCTGGCGAACGGGCTGCGATTGCCGCTGGAAGAGAAGGCGGCGCGGTTTCCGGGGTAGTTGTCATTCCGGGGCGCGCGAAGCGCGAGCCCGGAATCCATAGAGCGACAAACTCCGCGGCATGATGGATTCCGGGCTCGCGCCCAAGGGGGCGCGCCCCGGAATGACGAGTGGAGAGAGCGGAAGCCTTACGCCACGCCCGCCCGTAGCAGATCGTGCAGATGCACGATACCGACCACCTTGTCCGCCTCGGTCACCACAAGCGTCGTGATCTTGCGCGTGTTCAGCACCTCGATCATCTCCGTCGCCAGCATCGAGGGCGGCACGGTCTTGGGCTGCCTGGTCATGATCTCGTCGACCGACGCGGTCAAAAGGTCCGGCCGCATGTGGCGGCGCAGATCGCCGTCGGTGATGATGCCGATCGCCTCGTTGGCGTCATTGACGATGCAGACACAGCCCAAGCCCTTGGCCGACATCTCCATCACCGCGTCCGACATTTTGGTGCCGAGCGGCTTGACCGGGATTTCGGCGCCGGTGCGCATGTAGTCGCGGACGAATTTCAGCATGGCGCCGAGCTTGCCGCCGGGATGGAAATGCGCGAATTCCAGCGCAGTGAAGCCGCGGCCCTCGAGCAGCGCAATCGCGATGGCATCGCCGATCGCGACCTGCATCATGGTCGAGGTGGTCGGCGCCAGATTGTGCGGGCAGGCCTCGCGCGCCTTCGGCAGCTCGATGACGATGTCGGCGGCCTGGCCGAGCGAGGACGCTGCGTTCGACGTCACCGCGATCATCGGGATCGCAAAGCGCGCCGAGTAGTTCACCAGCGTCTTCATCTCCGGCTGCTCGCCGGACCAGGACAGCGCCATGATGACGTCGTCGGCGGTGATCATGCCGAGGTCGCCATGGGCGGCTTCCGCGGTGTGGACGAAGAAGGCCGGTGTGCCTGTCGAGGCCAGGGTCGCCGCGATCTTGCGGGCCATGTGGCCGGACTTGCCGAGACCGGTGACGATGACGCGGCCCTTGGCGTTGCGGATCAGGTCGACCGCTTTCGCGAACGGCTCGCCGAGCGGGCCGCGCAGCGCGGCCGCAAGCGCGTTGATGCCGCCGCTCTCGGTCTCCAGCGTGCGGAGCGCGGATTCAACGGATGTAGGGGTGGGGCCGGATGAGGAGGTCATCAGCGGTTTCGAACTCGGCATAGACAAGGTCCAGGGAGGAGGGGCGTCGGCCCAGTGGCCGCCTCCTTAGCACGCCCCGGCCGATCAGGCGACGCGGGCGCCAAAGCCCGCAACGGGTCATTAACCATAATTGTTTTAACTCCATTAACGATGGTTCCCCCGCACCGGCGGAAAGCCGTCGTTGAAGTATTTGATTTTGTTGGAGTTATTTTATCGTGGGGTCGCCTCCAGGCAGGGGCCGGAGCCGCAGCGCGTGCGCTTTCCGCGCTGCCTTGCCGTGCCTGCTGCTATCAGCGCTGGAAAGCTCACCAGTGGCGGCCCAGAGCCTCACGCCCGATCTTTTCAATCCCAGCCGCGGCGGCTTCGTGGCGCCTGACGCGCTGCCGATGCGCCGCACGGCGGGCGTCTTGCAGGCGCCGTCGGACGCGGTCCCGCAGCCGCCGGATCCCAACGGCGATCCGCGCAAGAAAAGCGATGCGCCGGCGACGTCGCGCGTCGGTCAGGTGCCCAGCTACGGGCTGCCCGCCGCGAACGGCGCGAGCAGCTCGGGCTACGACTCGCTCAATCGCAAGCGCCAGCAACCAAAACTCTATCCGGGCCAGCTGAAGCCGAAGAAGCCCGCCGGCCCCGGCTCGCCGGTGCCAGCTGCAACGCCGGCGGTCTCCACGCTGGGACCGCCGCGCATTGCGCCGCCGCCGTCGGAGACCGCGCACAAGACGCCGCTGCCGCCGGCGATGGCCGGTGTCGTGCCCGGCCAGCCGCTGCGCCGCCGCCTCAAGGTCGACGACGATGCGTTCGGCGCGGTCGGCGACTACGCCGGCAGTTTTCTGATCAAGGGCGGGCTCGAGCTCTCCACCGGCTATGACACCAATCCCGCGCGTCTCAGCAAGCCGGTCGGCTCGCCTGTCTACGTCGTCGCGCCGGATCTTCTTGTCATATCCGACTGGGAGCGCCACGCGCTGGTCGCCGATTTGCGCGGCTCGTTCTCCGGCTACACCAACAATATGCCGGCGACGATCGACGGGCTTCCCTCGCCCTCGCCGGTCGAGATCAACCGCCCCGATTTCATCGGCCATGTCGACGGCCGCTACGACGTCGACCGCGATCTCAAGCTGACCTCGCAGCTGCGGCTGCGGCTCGCCACCGACAATCCCGGCAGCCCGAACGTGCAGGCGGGCCTACAGAAATATCCTGTCTACGCCACCTATGGCGGCACCTTCGGCTTCGACCAGGCCTTCAATCGCTTCCAGGTCGCCGCCGGCGCCACGATCGATCGCACCGCCTACACCGATTCAAAGCTCACCGACGGCTCGACCTTCAGCAATGACGACCGCGACTTCAACCAGTATGGCGGCGTCGGCCGCTTCTCCTACGAGCTCAAGCCGGGCCTGAAACCCTTCGTCGAGATCGAGGGCGACAACCGCGTCCACGACCAGGCGGCCGACCGCAACGGTTACTTGCGCGATTCAAACGGCGGCTACGCCAAGATCGGCTCGTCCTTCGAGTTCTCGCGTATCCTCACCGGCGAAGTCTCGGTCGGCTATTCCGCGCGCAACTATGTCGACCCGCGCCTGAGCCAGCTCTCGGGCTTCCTCACCTCGGGCTCGCTGATCTGGAACGCCAGCGGGCTGACGACGGTGAAGTTCAACACCGACACGCAGATCGCGGAAACCACCATCCCCGGTTCCTCCGGCGTGCTGGTGCACACCTATGCCGCCGAAGTCGACCACGATTTCCGCCGCTGGCTCACCGCGATCGGCAAGTTCACCTACGGCACCTACGACTACCAGGGCCAGAATCGCAACGACAAGACCTACTCGCTCGAAGGCAATTTGATCTACAAGCTCAACCGCAACATCTGGATCAAGGGCACGCTGCGCCACGACATCCTGGATTCGAACCAGCCGGGGTCGAGCTCGCAGGGCACGGTGGCGATGCTGGGGGTGAAGCTGCAGAATTAGCTCCGCTCGTCATTCCGGGGCGCGCCACTTGGCGCGAACCCGGAATCCATCAGGCCTCAGTGTTCGCGGATAAATGGATTCCGGGCTCGCGCTTCGCGCGCCCCGGAATGACGAAACCTACCGCGGCAGATCCGTCTTCCCCATCAGGAACGTATCGATCGACCTGGCACAAAGTCGACCCTCACGGATCGCCCACACCACCAGCGATTGCCCACGCCTCATGTCGCCGGCGGAGAACACGTTCGGGCGCGAGGTCTGGTAGTCGAGCGTGTTGGCCTTGACGTTGCCGCGCGGGTCGAGATCGACTGCGAGCTGCTTCAAGAGGCCCTCGTGCACGGGATGGACGAAGCCCATCGCGAGCAGCACCAGCTCGGCGTCGAGTTCGAACTCGGTGCCTTCGATCGGCTTGAACTTGTCGTCGACGCGGACGCAGTGCAGCTTCTTGACCTTGCCGTTCTCGCCGGAAAACTTCTGCGTCAGCACGGCGTATTCGCGGATCGCGCCTTCGGCCTGGCTCGAGGACGTGCGCATCTTCAGCGGCCAGTTCGGCCAGGTCAGGGCCTTGTTCTCGCGCTCGGGCGGGGCGGGCATGATCTCGAGCTGGGTCACCGACAGCGCGCCCTGGCGCAGCGAGGTGCCGATGCAGTCGGATCCGGTGTCGCCGCCGCCGATGACGACGACATGCTTGCCGCCGGCCAAGATCTCCTTGACGCCGTTCAGCGGCTCCTCGGAGACGCGGCGGTTCTGCTGCGGCAGGAAGTCCATCGCGTAGTGGATGCCGTCGAGCTCGCGGTCGGGAATCGGCAGATCGCGCGGAGCTTCGGCACCGCCGGTCAGCGCCACCGCGTCATACTCGTTGAGCATCTCGCGCGGATCGACATTGCCGGCCGCGCCGACATGGCTGTTGTAGTGGAAGGTGACGCCTTCGGCTTCCATCTGCTTGACGCGACGGTCGATGATGCCCTTCTCCATCTTGAAGTCGGGGATGCCATAGCGCAGCAGCCCGCCGGCCTTGGCGTACTTCTCGTAGACATGCACGTCGTGGCCGGCGCGCGCGAGCTGCTGGGCGCAGGCCATGCCGGCCGGGCCGGAGCCGATCACCGCGACCTTCTTGCCGGTCTTGACCGCAGCGATCTCAGGCTTCAGCCAGCCATTGTCCCAGGCGCGGTCGACGATCGCGCATTCGATGGTCTTGATGGTGACAGGGTTGTCGTCGATGTTGAGCGTGCAGGACGCTTCGCACGGCGCAGGACAAATGCGGCCGGTGAACTCCGGAAAATTGTTGGTCGAGTGCAGGTTGCGCGAGGCTTCTTCCCAGTTGCCCTGATAGACGAGGTCGTTGAAGTCAGGGATCTGGTTGTTGACCGGACAGCCGGGCGTGCCCGGCGCGACCGAGCCGGTGCCGTGGCAATAGGGAATGCCGCAATTCATGCAGCGCGCGGCCTGGTCGCGCGTTTCCCTTTCGGTCAAGGGAACGACGAATTCTTTGTAATGCTTCACGCGCTCGACGACCGGGGTGTACTTGCGATCGTGCCGTTCGATTTCGAGAAAACCCGTGATCTTGCCCATTAAACCCGAAGTCCCTGCCGCTTAAATTCGTTCTGTTTCTTGCTCGTCGTCATTGCGAGGAGGTCGTGACAAAATTGCTAGGCAATTTTGCACTGTAGCGACGAAGCAATCCAGTCTGTTTCCGCGGAGAGTTTCTGGATTGCTTCGCTGCGCTCGCAATGATGGGGTGTGATGCCTTACGCCCCGATCGCGATTTTCGGCTCGGCGTCCGCGTTGGCCGCCATTTCGCGCAGCGCGCGCCGGTACTCGACCGGCATCACCTTGCGGAATTTCGGCAGCCATTCCTTCCAATTGGCAAGGATATCGGCCGCACGCTCGGAGCCGGTCGCCTTGGCATGGCGCGTGATCAGGACGTGCAGCCTCTCGACGTCGGAGGCGAGCAGGTTCTGGAACACGTCGACCCGGCCGTGTGCTTCGAGGTCCCCGGCATGGTGATAGGTGCCGGCGTTGATCAGCTCTTCGGACAACACCGGCTCGAGCTCGACCATGCTGAGATTGCACAGCTTGTCGAACTCGCCGGTCTCGTCGAGCACGTAGGCGATGCCGCCGGACATGCCCGCCGCAAAGTTGCGCCCGGTCTTGCCAAGCACGACCACGATGCCGCCGGTCATGTATTCGCAGCAATGATCGCCGGCGCCTTCGACCACGGCGACCGCGCCCGAGTTGCGCACGGCAAAGCGCTCGCCGGCGACGCCGCGGAAGTAGCACTCACCCTCGATCGCGCCGTACATCACGGTGTTGCCGACGATGATGCTCTCTTCCGGCACGATGGCGGAGTTCTTCGGCGGCTTGACGATGATCTTGCCGCCCGACAGGCCCTTGCCGACATAGTCGTTGGCTTCGCCTTCGAGCTCGAAGGTGACGCCATGAGCGAGCCACGCCCCGAACGCCTGGCCGGCGGTGCCCTTGAGGCTGACATGGATGGTGTCATGCGGCAGGCCGGCATGGCCGTAGATCTTGGCGACCGCGCCCGACAGCATCGCACCCGCGGAGCGGTTGGTGCTGTTGATCGCAGCCTCGATTCTGACCGGCGCGCCGCGGTCGAGCGAAGGCTGCGCCTGCGCGATCAGCGAGCGATCGAGCACCGCCTCCAGATGATGGTTCTGGCGCTCGGAGTGATAGATCTTCTGGCCCTTCTCTTCCTTCTGCTTGACGAACAGCTTGGAGAAGTCGAGGCCCTTGGCCTTCCAGTGCGCCACCAGCCTGGTCTGGTCGAGCAGCTGAACCTGGCCGACCATCTCGTTGAAGGTGCGGAAGCCGAGCGAGGCCATGATCTCGCGGACTTCCTCCGCGACGAAGAAGAAGTAGTTGATCACGTGCTCGGGCTGGCCGGTGAAGCGCTTGCGCAGGACGGGATCCTGCGTCGCGACGCCGACCGGGCAGGTGTTGAGATGGCACTTGCGCATCATGATGCAGCCGGCCGCGATCAAGGGTGCGGTGGCGAAGCCGAACTCGTCGGCGCCGAGCAGCGCGCCGATCACGACGTCACGCCCGGTGCGGAAGCCGCCGTCGACCTGGACCACGATACGGCTGCGCAGCTGCTCGCGCACCAGCGTCTGGTGGGTTTCGGCAAGGCCGATTTCCCAGGGGCTGCCGGCGTGCTTGATCGAGGTCAGCGGCGATGCGCCGGTGCCGCCCTCGAAGCCCGCGATGGTGACATGGTCGGCGCGCGCCTTGGCAACGCCTGCGGCCACCGTGCCGACGCCGATCTCGGAGACCAGCTTGACCGAAACGTCACCCGTCGGGTTGACGTTCTTGAGGTCATAGATCAGCTGCGCCAGATCCTCGATCGAGTAGATGTCGTGGTGCGGCGGCGGCGAGATCAGGCCGACGCCCGGGGTCGAGTGACGCACTTTGGCGATGGTCGCGTCGACCTTGTGGCCGGGCAGCTGGCCGCCTTCGCCGGGCTTGGCACCCTGCGCCATCTTGATCTGCATCATGTCGGAGTTGACGAGATACTCCGTGGTGACGCCGAAGCGGCCCGAGGCGACCTGCTTGATCGCCGAACGCATGGAATCGCCGTTCGGCATCGGCTTGAAACGGTCGGCTTCCTCGCCGCCTTCACCGGTGTTCGACTTGCCGCCGATCCGGTTCATGGCGATCGCGAGCGTCGTGTGCGCCTCGCGCGAGATCGAGCCGAAGCTCATCGCACCGGTGGCGAAGCGCCTGACGATGTCCTTGGCCGGCTCGACCTGCTCGATCGGGATCGGCTTGCGCTTCTCTTCCTCCGCGTTCTTGATCCGGAACAGGCCGCGCAGCGTCAGCAGGCGCTCGGACTGCTCGTTCAGGATCTTGGCGAAGGCACGATAGCGCTCCTGCGAATTGCCGCGCGCGGCGTGCTGGAGCAGCGAGACCGACTCGGCGGTCCAGGCATGGTCCTCGCCGCGGCTGCGGTAGGCGTATTCGCCGCCGACATCGAGCGCGTTCTTGTAGACCAGCGCCTCGCCGAAGGCGTCGGCATGACGGCGCACGGCTTCCTCGGCAATCTCGGCAAGGCCGACGCCTTCGACGCGGGTATGCGTGCCGGCGAAGAATTTTCCGACGAAATCGGCCTTGAGGCCGACCGCGTCAAAAATCTGCGCGCCGCAATAGGACTGGTAGGTCGAGATGCCCATCTTGGACATCACCTTCAGCAGGCCCTTGCCGATCGACTTGATGTAGCGCTTGACGATCTCGTAGTCGTCGAGCGAGCCGGGCAGGCGGTCCTTCATCGCGATGATGGTTTCGAACGCGAGGTAAGGATTGATCGCTTCGGCGCCGTAGCCGGCAAGGCACGCGAAGTGATGCACCTCGCGCGGCTCGCCGGATTCGACGACCAGACCGACCGAGGTGCGCAGGCCCGTGCGGATCAAATGATGATGCACGGAGGCGCAGGCCAGCAGCGACGGGATCGGAACCCGGTCCGTGCCGACCATGCGGTCGGACAGGATGATGATATTGACGCCCTCGCGCACGGCGGCCTCGGCGCGCGCGCAGAGCTCATCGAGCACCTGGTCCATCCCGGCCGCGCCGAGACCGGCATGGAAGGTGGTATCCAGCGTGCGCGACTTGAAGTGCGTGTCGGCCACGTCGGAGATCGAGCGGATCTTTTCGAGATCCGCGTCGGTCAGAATCGGCTGGCGCGCTTCCAGGCGCTTGGTGGTGGCAAGGCCCTGCAGATCGAACAGGTTCGGCCGCGGTCCGATGATGGAGACGAGGCTCATCACCAGCTCCTCGCGGATCGGGTCGATCGGCGGGTTGGTGACCTGCGCAAAATTCTGCTTGAAATAGGTGAATAGCGGCTTGGCCTTGTCCGACAGCGCCGAGATCGGCGTGTCGTTGCCCATCGAGCCCGCGGCTTCCTCGCCGGTGGCTGCCATCGGCGTCATCAGGATGGAAATGTCTTCCTGGCTGTAGCCGAACGCCTGCTGGCGATCGAGCAGCGACAGGTTCGAGCGCACGCCTGTGGTCGGCACCTTCGGCAGGTCTTCCAGCACGATCTGGGTCCGTTCCAGCCACTCCTTGTAGGGATGGCTCTTGGCGAGCTCGGCCTTGATCTCGTCGTCAGGAATGAGACGGCCCTGCTCGAGGTCGACCAGCAGCATCTTGCCGGGCTGCAGGCGCCACTTGGTGATGATCTGGTCCTCGGGGATCGTCAGCACGCCCATTTCGGACGCCATCACGATGCGGTCGTCCTTGGTGACGAGATAGCGCGCCGGCCGCAGGCCGTTGCGGTCGAGCGTGGCGCCGATCTGGCGGCCGTCGGTGAAGGCGATCGCGGCGGGGCCGTCCCACGGCTCCATCAGGGCAGCGTGATATTCGTAGAAGGCGCGGCGCTTCTCATCCATCAAGGGATTGCCGGCCCACGCCTCCGGGATCATCATCATGACGGCATGCGGCAGCGAGTAGCCGCCCTGCACCAGGAATTCGAGCGCGTTGTCGAAGCAGGCGGTGTCCGACTGGCCTTCGTAAGAGATCGGCCAGAGCCGGTTGATGTCCTTGCCGTAGAGCTCGGAGCTGACCGAGGCCTGGCGCGCCGCCATCCAGTTGGTGTTGCCGCGCAGCGTGTTGATCTCGCCGTTATGCGCGATCATGCGATAGGGATGCGCCAGCGACCACGCCGGGAAGGTGTTGGTCGAGAAGCGCTGGTGAACCAGCGCGAGCGCGCTCTCGAAATCCTTCTCGTGCAAATCGGGATAGTACTTGCCGAGCTGGTCGGCGAGGAACATGCCCTTGTAGATCACGGTGCGGCAGGACATGGAGCAGGGGTAATAGCCGGCGAGGCCGCGGTCGCGGCGCTGGTAGATCGCCTGCGAGATCGACTTGCGCAGGATGTAGAGCCGGCGCTCGAACTCGTCCTCGGTCTTGGCGACGCCGTTGCGGCCGATGAACACCTGCATGCAGGCGGGCTCGGTCGGCTTCACGGTGACGCCGAGCGAGGAATTGTCGGTCGGCACGTCGCGCCAGCCGAGCAGGGTCAGGCCTTCCGCCTTGATCTGGTCGGCGATGATGCTCTTGATGACGTTGCGCCAGGCGGTGTCGCGCGGCATGAACAGCGCACCGATGGCGTATTCACCGGGCGCCGGCAGCTCGAACTTGTTCTCCTTGGCCTTGCGGCTGAAGAAGGCATGCGGGATCTGCACCAGGATGCCGGCGCCGTCACCGGCGCGCGGGTCGGCGCCGACCGCGCCGCGGTGCTCGAGGTTGCAGAGGATGCTCAGCGCGTCCGAGACGATCTCGTGCGACTTCTTGCCCTTGATGTTGGCGATGAAGCCGACGCCGCAGGAGTCCTTCTCCAGGCTCGGATCGTACAGGCCTTCGGCTTTGGGCCGTGAATTGTGCTCCTGAATCGGATCGGTCGTTTTCGAGGCGACCGTCGCCGACAGCTCTTCTGCCACGATGTTTCCGCGCTCGAATTGCGACCCGTTCATTGTTCCAATCCTCTCCATGCGGCAAGCTGCCTCACCGCCATCTTCGGCGCACCTTCGGCGTTCCGCGGCACCCGCCTGGGTCACCGCTCGTCCGCTGCGAGCCGCATTTTCTTAAATTCAGGCCAAGGCGTTCTTCGTCCCCGAGAACGGCTTTTCCTGTTGCCTTATGGTGCTCGGAAGCACCGACTTTCGTTGCAATCCCTGTGCCGGGACCGCAAGCAAAATTGAGACAGTCTTCCTGTCCTAAACATCACCTTGCCAAATTTTTGTCTATCACACAAGCGCGCGGAAGTCCCGATTCCTCATAAGTCAATCGATCGCTTTCCAAAAGTTGCGCGGCCCCCGTTTTGAAGCAAACGCGCCCCGATCCGGCCCAAGCGGCGCCGAAATCCCCAATGAAGCTTCACCTCAGCCCTTCGAAAGGCGCACCACGCCGCAAGAAGCGAAAGAGCGCTGACCATTCAGGGGCCTGACAGGAGCGTGCCGACCATGAAGTTTTTCACAGGATGTGTGGCCGCCGCCGCGCTGGCGCTGGTGGCAAATGCCGCGGAGGCCCAGGTCTCGGCGAAGGGAGCCGCGGGCGGGGCCTATATCGCGGTCTCGGATTTCGACGGACCCTACGCCCCGCCGGTGGCCGCGCCGCCACCGCGTTACGGCTATGGCTATGGCTATGAGGAGCGCGGCGAGGGCCCGGCGCTGCTGCCGGCCACGGAGGTCTATGCCGTGCTGCGCGACAACGGCTTCTCGCCAACAGGCATCCCCCACCTGCGCGGCGCGGTCTACACCATCGCGGTGATCGACCGCCGCGGCGACGACGGCCGGCTCGTGATCGACGCCCGCGATGGCCGGATCATCCGCTTCATGCCGGCCGCTGACGCCTATGGCATGGCGCCGGCCTATGAGGAGCCGCAGGTGGCACCTTACCGGCCGCAAAGCGCACTGCCGCCGCCGACCATGGTCCGTGGCGGCCCGCCGCGCCCGCCTGCCTCGATCCCGCATGTCGCCAGCCGCGCCGTGCCGCTGCCGAAGGCGGCTCCGCAGCGTGCCGAGACGCCGGTTGCGGCAGCCAAGCCTGCAGAGCAGGCGACGCAGGTCCAACCCGCACAGCAGACCGCGACCGTGCAAGCAAAACCCGCGGAGGCGGCGCCGACCGTGGGCCAGGCCAAGCCGGCTCCGACGATCCTGCCGACTCAGGAGATGCCGGCGGTGCAAGGATTGGATTAGGCGAGGCTGCGCATCACACCATCGGTGTCGTCCCGGCCTAGTGCGCAATTGCGCACTAGGCCCGGGGCGACATCGTGGAGGGAGGTTGGCAAAACGAAAGGCGCCTGAGCACTCAGGCGCCTTTTGCATTGTGCGCCCAGCATGGGCGCATTCTTATGGGTGAAAGTCCCATCGTGAGCTGATCACGGCGAGCGAAGTGAAGCGCAACT
>NZ_LBIZ01000101.1:0-160599 GCF_028128665.1 Bradyrhizobium sp. CCBAU 45384 | reverse complement strand
TTCGGCGCTCTCGACCGTGTTGCAGAAGCGATGAAGGTTTGGTCTGCCGGCGCGTCTATCGGCGAGAGGCAAGGGTTGGGCTCGAAGCCCTTGCTTCGATTGCGCCGCCCCTGCAGCGCCGCTCGTCTTTCCGCGACCGCATGATTGTTCCCACAAAGGCGAGCGCCCAAAGGCGAGGGCCCAAGCCGAGGGCGCTGATGGGCGATCTGCAGGGAACGGGTCAAAGCCGTTTGGGGCGCGCCCCAAGGGACAGATAAATCCTTGATCGGCTTGGGCTCTGCCTCGTCGCCCAGGCAGGGCCGGAAGGGACGGGAAGGCTCCCTCGATCTTGACCTTTGGCCTCATTCGCAGTAGATACCCGGCACTCGCAGCCGGCCCGTTAAACGCGGATCTCCGGCGCGGCTTTGAAATCCCCGAACATCAGAGCCCGGTTTTCCGGCTCATCCTTCGAGACAGAGGGCTGGGCCACAGGCGGCTGTTCGGATCCCTGAAATCCTTATTGGCGTCTCAAACGATGGCAGTCAGCCCGTTCAAGTTCTTGCAGGAAGTGCGCTCGGAGACCGCCAAGGTCACCTGGCCGACCCGTCGTGAGACCACGATCACCACCATCATGGTGTTCGTGATGGTCGCCGTGGCCTCGATCTTCTTCTTCGCCGCCGACCAGATCATCCGCTACCTCATCACCTTCCTTTTGGGCATTCACTGATGGCAACAGCCGCCGCAACCCAATCGTCCGACAAGCGCTGGTATATCGTCCACGCTTATTCGAACTTCGAGAAGAAGGTCGCCGAATCGATCCGTGAGCAGGCCAAGCAGCGCGGGCTCGAGGAGCTGTTCGAGCTGGTGCTGGTTCCGACCGAGAAGGTCACGGAAGTGCGCCGCGGCCGCAAGATCGACGCCGAACGCAAGTTCTTCCCGGGCTACGTGCTGGTGAAGATGAAGCTGACCGACGAGGCGTTCCATCTGATCAAGAACACGCCGAAGGTGACGGGCTTCCTCGGCGCGGAAAACAAGCCGATGCCGATCTCGGAATCCGAGGCCATGCGCATCCTGCACCAGGTGCAGGAAGGCGTAGAACGGCCGAAGGCGTCGGTGTCGTTCGAGATCGGCGAGAACGTGCGCGTGGCCGACGGCCCGTTCGCTTCGTTCTCCGGTGTGGTCGAGGAAATCGACGAGGCGCGCTCGCGCGTGAAGGTCGCCGTGTCGATCTTCGGCCGCGCCACGCCCGTGGAACTGGAATTCGGTCAGGTCGAGAAGGTCTGACCGGGTACGCGTGAGACTCCGGTCTCGCGAAAAGAGAGGCCGTGGGAGGGAGAGGGCGGTCGCCAGCCGCATCCGACCCAGACCACGAACCTGAACCGCCGGCGTCAGCCGGCACAACAGGAGTGATACATGGCAAAGAAAGTGACCGGATACCTGAAGCTTCAGGTCCCGGCCGGTGCGGCGAATCCCTCGCCCCCGATCGGTCCCGCGCTTGGTCAGCGCGGTCTCAACATCATGGAGTTCTGCAAGGCGTTCAACGCCCAGACCCAGAAGGAAGAGAAGAACACCCCGATCCCGGTGATCATCACCATTTACGCGGACCGTTCCTTCACCTTCGAGATGAAGACGCCGCCGATGTCCTACTTCCTCAAGCAGGCCGCCAAGATCCAGTCCGGCTCGAAGGCGCCGGGTCGTGACAAGGCCGGCAAGGTGACACGCGCGCAGGTGCGCGAGATCGCCGAGAAGAAGATGAAGGATCTCAATTGCGACACCATCGAATCGGCCATGAAGATGGTCGAGGGCTCCGCCCGTTCGATGGGTCTGGAAGTTGCGGGGTAAGCGGTCATGGCAATCGGAAAGCGTTTGAACAAGGCCCGCGAAGGCATTGACCGCGAAAAGCTTTACCCGCTCACGGACGCCATCAAGATGGTCAAGGAGCGCGCCAAGGCGAAGTTCGACGAGACCATCGAGGTCGCGATCAATCTCGGCGTCGATCCGCGCCACGCCGACCAGATGGTCCGCGGCGTCGTGACCCTGCCGAACGGCACCGGCCGTACGCTCCGCGTCGGTGTGTTCGCCCGCGGCGCCAAGGCTGACGAAGCCAAGGCCGCCGGTGCCGACGTCGTCGGCGCCGAAGACCTGGTCGAGAAGGTGCAGAACGGCGCGATCGACTTCGACCGCTGCATCGCCACCCCCGACATGATGCCGCTGGTCGGCCGCCTCGGTAAGGTGCTTGGCCCGCGCGGCCTGATGCCGAACCCGAAGATCGGCACCGTGACCATGGACGTCACCGGTGCGGTCAAGGGGGCCAAGGGCGGCTCGGTCGAGTTCCGCGTCGAGAAGGCCGGCATCCTGCAGGCTGGCGTCGGCAAGGCCTCCTTCTCAGAGGAGAAGCTGGTCGAGAACATCAAGGCGCTCGCTGATGCGGTCGCCAAGGCAAAGCCGGCCGGCTCCAAGGGCACCTACATCCAGCGCGTTGCGGTGTCCTCGACGATGGGCCCGGGCGTGAAGGTCGAACCGGGCACCATTCTCGGTTAAGTCTGGAAATTGCATGAGGCGAGGGGCGGAATCGGGCAACCGATTCCGCCCCTCGTCGTTTGTGGGCGGCACTCATCGGAAACAACAATGGCTGACAAGGTCCTGGTCTACTCACGCTTTCCCAAGTCGATGATCGCGCGCTTCGCCGAGCGGTTCGAACTGCTCGACACGCGCGGCCAGCCTGCGCAGGAGGTGTTTTCGGCGGACGAGCTCGGCTCCGTCCGCGCCTTGCTCACGGCCGGCGGATCGCCGCTGGATACGGATGCGATGGACCTGTTCCCGAAGCTCGGCGCGATCGTCTGCTACGGCACGGGCTATGACGGGGTCGACCTGGAGGCCGCGGCCGCGCGCAACATCGCTGTCGGACACAGCCCGGGCGCCAATGCGGCCTCAGTCGCGGATATTGCGATGACCCTGATGCTGGCGACGACGCGGCGGCTCATGGTCGCCGACCAATATGTCCGCAGCGGCGACTGGGCCACATCGAAGCCCTCGCCGATGATGCGCCCGCAAGCCGGCATGCCCGGCCGGCGCATCGGCGTCTATGGCATGGGCGAGATCGGCCGCAAGATCGCGGCGCGCTGCGCCGCGTTCGAGAGTGAGGTCGGCTATTTCAGCCGCAGCAAATACGATCTGCCCTATCAATATTTCCCGACCCTGGAGGCGCTGGCCGACTGGTGCAGCGTCCTGATGATCGCAGTTCGGGCAGGGGCGGCGACCCAGCACGTCGTCAACGCCGACATCCTGGGGCGCCTCGGCGCGGACGGCTACGTCGTCAACATCTCCCGCGGCTCGGTGATCGACCAGAAGGCCCTGCTCGCGGCCTTGATCGACAAAACCATCGCCGGTGCCGGTCTCGACGTCTTCGAGAAGGAGCCGCACACCCCTGACGCGCTGACGGCGCTATCGAACGTGGTGTTCTCCCCGCATATCGGTGGCCACACCCTCGAATCGCAGGTCGCCATGCAGAACTGCGTGCTGGCCAACCTCACAGCGTTTTTCGAGGGCAAGCCGCTGCCTTATGCGGTCAAATCGGCCTGAATCGGCCCTTGTTGGCCCGGATCAAGCCGGGTCGGCAACGGATTGAAACTGGTGTGAATTTTGCTCTTGGCAATCCGGCAGAGAGCGGTTAAAGAACCGCTTCCGGACGTGCCGGCCTTGGCTGGCGCGTTCGTGCACGCATTCCGAAAACCGACACGGTAGGAGATCATTCCTTTTCAGGACGTCCGTAAGGATTTGCCCGAAAAGGAAGGAAAATCCATCGGCCGGTGGGATGCGGGCAGGGGTCAGGCGGTTCGCCGGCTGGCCTTGTCCTGTCCAAGACTGCAGGCGCCCGCGGGAAATTTCGATTTCTCAACGGCTTAATCGCATGGCCTGCATAGACGGGTGAAGACCGGATTTCACTTCGCCTTCCACCTTAAAGGTGGTTGCGGAACGGGTCTGGTTCGGACCTCGACACGCCGTGGGCCCTTGGGCTCCCGGAGGGCAGGCTTTGAATTGTCGTCTTGCCCGGCGTGTCCGATGGGTTTTGGCCCTGAGGTTCAGGTTTGGGCGGGACGATGGGTGCAACCCGGCGGTCCCGCTTTCGCGATGACCGCCAACCGGAAAGAGCTTGCTGTGGAACGAGCGGCAAAAAAAGAGGCGGTCGAACAGCTCAACGGGGTCTTCAAGACCACGAGCGTCGCGATCGTTGCTCAATATTCCGGCCTGACCGTTGCCCAGATGCAGACCCTGCGCAAGCAGATGAAGCAGGCTGGTGCCTCGGTGAAGGTCTCGAAGAACCGTCTCGCCAAAATTGCTCTTGAAGGCACCGACGTCGTTGCCATCGGCCCCATGCTGAAGGGACCGACCGTGATCGCCACTTCGAACGATCCGGTAGCGGCGCCGAAGGTCGCCATCGAATTCGCCAAGGCGAACGAAAAGTTCGTCATCGTCGGCGGCTCGATGGGGAAGACCGTCCTGAATGTCGATGGCGTGAAGGCGCTTGCCTCGCTGCCGTCGCTTGACGAACTGCGCGGCAAGATCGTCGGCCTGCTTGTGGCCCCGGCGACCAAGCTTGCTCAGCTCGCCAACGCGCCCGCGGGCAAGCTCGCGCGCGTCATCCAGGCTCATGCCTCAAAGGGCGAAGCGGCCTGACGCCCTTCGCAAAACTCAAACCCGAACCAGACTTACACCTAAGGAAACTGAACAATGGCTGACTTGCAGAAGATCGTTGACGACCTCTCGAGCCTCACCGTGCTCGAAGCCGCTGAACTGGCGAAGCTCCTCGAAGAGAAGTGGGGCGTTTCGGCTGCCGCGGCTGTCGCCGTGGCCGGTCCGGCTGGTGGTGGCGCTGCCGCCGCTCCGGCTGAAGAGAAGACCGAGTTCACGGTCGTTCTCGCCTCCGCCGGCGAGAAGAAGATCGAGGTCATCAAGGAAGTCCGCGCCATCACCGGTCTCGGCCTCAAGGAAGCAAAGGACCTCGTCGAGGGTGCTCCGAAGCCGCTGAAGGAAGGCGTGAACAAGGAAGAAGCCGAGAAGATCAAGGCCCAGATCGAGAAGGCTGGCGCCAAGGTTGAGCTGAAGTAACACAGGTTGCTTCAGCGATATCCCGGGCTCGCGAAGCGAGACCCGGGATATCGTCTCGAGATCGTGGATGGCCGGGTCAGGCCCGGCCATGACGATCGCAAGGGGCGGGGCCAGATGCAAAAGGCGTGCGACGGATCGTCCCGACGCGGGCCACACACGAAAATGTGTGGGGATTTGAGGGTTTGACCCTCGAATCTGCACTATTGTCGCCCCATATCGGGTCGGCAGCACGAAAGCGCGGTGGGCAGGGATGCCGGGTTTCCCTGTAAGCCGTTGGGAGAGCAGGCTATTTCGGGCTTTTGCAGTCCGTGAAGACGATCGTTGTGACGGGCGGGCGTGCCTATGCGCCCCGCGCGTCGTTTTGCGTTTTGAAGGTCTGAAGAACAGATTCAGGACATGACGGCCTGAAACTGGTTTTTTGGTCCCCCAAAACGGGTTCGAAAAATTCAACCCGGGGGCGGCGGCAGCTGCGTTCCGGACGGTTCGCCCAAATCGGGCGACGAAAATGAGAGGCCACGATGGCGCAGCAGACATTCACCGGTCGCAAACGCGTTCGCAAGTTTTTCGGACACATCAAGGAAGTCGCCGAGATGCCGAACCTCATCGAGGTTCAGAAGGCGTCCTATGACCAGTTCCTGATGGTCGATGAACCCGCGGGCGGGCGCCTCGACGAGGGCCTGCAGGCTGTGTTCCGTTCCGTATTCCCGATTTCCGACTTCTCGGGCACCTCGATGCTCGAATTCGTCCGCTACGAGTTCGAGCAGCCCAAGTATGACGTCGACGAGTGCCGCCAGCGCGGCATGACCTTCGCGGCCCCCCTCAAGGTGACGCTGCGCCTCATCGTGTTCGATATCGATGAAGAAACCGGCGCGAAGTCGGTCAAGGACATCAAGGAGCAGGACGTCTACATGGGCGACATTCCGCTCATGACGATGAACGGCACCTTCATCGTGAACGGCACCGAGCGCGTCATCGTCTCGCAGATGCACCGTTCGCCGGGCGTGTTCTTCGACCACGACAAGGGCAAGACCCATTCGTCGGGCAAGCTGCTGTTCGCTGCCCGCGTGATCCCGTATCGCGGCTCCTGGCTCGACATCGAGTTCGACGCCAAGGACATCGTCTATGCGCGTATCGATCGTCGCCGCAAGATTCCGGTGACGTCGCTGATGTTCGCCCTTGGCCTCGATGGCGAGGCGATCCTGTCCACATTCTACAAGAAGATCCTCTACAAGCGGACCAAGGAAGGCTGGCGCGTTCCGTTCGACGCCAACCGTTTCCGCGGTTACTCGACCGTCAACGACCTGATCGACGCCGACACCGGCAAGGTCGTGCTCGAAGCCGGCAAGAAGCTCACCGTCCGTGCCGCCCGCCAGCTCCAGGAAAAGGGGCTCAAGGCGCTGCGTCTGTCGGATGAAGAGCTCGTCGGCAACTACCTCGCCGAGGACCTGGTCAACCCGAAGACCGGCGAGATCCACGCCGAAGCCGGTGAGGAAATCACCGACAAGTCTCTGAAGGTGCTCAACGAGCATGGCTACAAGGAACTGCCGCTGCTCGACATCGACCACGTCAATGTCGGTCCCTATATCCGCAACACGCTCGCGGCCGACAAGAACATGACGCGTGAAGACGCGCTGTTCGACATCTACCGCGTGATGCGTCCGGGCGAGCCGCCGACGCTGGATTCGGCGCAGGCGATGTTCCAGTCGCTGTTCTTCGATGCCGAGCGTTACGACCTCTCCGCGGTCGGCCGCGTCAAGATGAACATGCGCCTCGACCTCGATGCGCCCGACACCCAGCGCACGCTGCGCAAGGAAGACATCCTTTGCGTCATCAAGACGCTGGTGGACCTGCGCGACGGCAAGGGCGAGATCGATGACATCGACCATCTCGGCAACCGCCGTGTGCGCTCGGTCGGCGAGCTCATGGAGAACCAGTACCGCATCGGCCTGCTCCGCATGGAGCGCGCGATCAAGGAGCGCATGTCCTCGGTCGATATCGACACGGTCATGCCGCAGGATCTGATCAACGCCAAGCCGGCGGCTGCCGCGGTGCGCGAGTTCTTCGGCTCCTCGCAGCTCTCGCAGTTCATGGACCAGACCAATCCGCTCAGCGAGATCACCCACAAGCGCCGCCTCTCGGCGCTTGGACCGGGCGGTCTGACCCGCGAGCGCGCCGGCTTCGAAGTGCGCGACGTGCACCCGACGCATTACGGCCGTATCTGCCCGATCGAGACGCCGGAAGGCCCGAACATCGGTCTGATCAACTCGCTTGCGACCTTCGCGCGCGTCAACAAGTACGGCTTCGTCGAGACGCCGTATCGCAAGGTCAAGGACGGTCGCGTCACCGACGAGGTCGTGTACCTCTCGGCGATGGAGGAAGGCCGCTATTCGGTCGCGCAGGCCAACGTGCCTGTCGACGCCAAGGGCCGCTTCACCGAGGACCTCGT
Organism: Bradyrhizobium sp. CCBAU 45384; assembly: GCF_028128665.1. NCBI lineage: Bacteria > Pseudomonadati > Pseudomonadota > Alphaproteobacteria > Hyphomicrobiales > Nitrobacteraceae > Bradyrhizobium > Bradyrhizobium sp. CCBAU 45384. The sequence goes on along the minus strand of NZ_LBIZ01000101.1, from coordinate 153,065 downwards.
GGTCTGCCGCGCCAGCGGCACCCGCGACGTCGTGCCGTTGACGCCCGACAAGGTCGACTACATGGACGTGTCGCCGAAGCAGCTCGTTTCGGTCGCCGCGGCGCTGATCCCGTTCCTCGAGAACGACGACGCCAACCGCGCGCTGATGGGCTCGAACATGCAGCGCCAGGCGGTGCCTTTGGTTCGCGCCGAGGCGCCGTTCGTCGGCACCGGCATGGAAGGCGTGGTTGCGCGTGACTCGGGTGCCGCGATCGCGGCGCGCCGTTCCGGCGTGATCGACCAGATCGACGCGACCCGCGTCGTTATCCGTGCGACGGAAGATCTCGATCCGACCAAGTCGGGCGTCGATATCTACCGTCTGATGAAGTACCAGCGCTCCAACCAGTCGACCTGCATCAACCAGCGTCCGCTGGTGAAGGTCGGCGACATCGTCAAGAAGGGCGACATCATCGCTGACGGTCCGTCGACCGATCTCGGCGAGCTCGCTCTGGGGCGCAACGTGCTCGTCGCGTTCATGCCGTGGAACGGCTACAACTTCGAAGACTCGATCCTGCTCTCCGAGCGGATCGTGAAGGAAGACGTCTTCACCTCGATCCACATCGAGGAGTTCGAGGTGATGGCGCGCGACACCAAGCTCGGGCCTGAGGAAATCACCCGCGACATTCCGAACGTCTCGGAAGAAGCGCTGAAGAACCTCGACGAAGCCGGTATTGTCTACATCGGCGCGGAAGTGCGTGCGGGCGACATCCTGGTCGGCAAGATCACGCCGAAGGGCGAGAGCCCGATGACGCCGGAAGAAAAGCTGCTGCGCGCCATCTTCGGCGAAAAGGCGTCCGACGTTCGCGACACCTCGCTGCGCGTCCCCCCGGGCGTGCAGGGCACGATCGTGGAAGTCCGCGTGTTCAACCGCCACGGCGTCGACAAGGACGAGCGTGCGCTGGCGATCGAGCGGGAAGAGATCGAGCGTCTGGCCAAGGACCGCGACGACGAGCAGGCGATCCTGGACCGCAACGTCTACAACCGTCTCGCCGAGCTCCTCGAGGGGCGGCAGGGCATTGCCGGTCCCAAGGGCTTCAAGAAGGACACCAAGATCACCCGTGCGGTGCTCGAGGAGTACCCGAAGTCGCAGTGGTGGCTGTTCGCTTCGCCCAACGACAAGCTGATGGCCGAGATCGAGGCCATGCGGAAGCAATACGACGAGTCGAAGAAGGGACTGGAACAGCGCTTCCTCGACAAGGTCGAGAAGCTTCAGCGTGGTGACGAATTGCCGCCCGGCGTGATGAAGATGGTCAAGGTCTTCGTCGCGGTGAAGCGCAAGATCCAGCCCGGCGACAAGATGGCCGGCCGCCACGGTAACAAGGGCGTGGTGTCGAAGATCGTGCCGATCGAGGACATGCCGTTCCTCGAGGACGGCACGCATGCCGACATCGTGCTCAATCCGCTCGGCGTGCCCTCGCGCATGAACGTCGGGCAGATCCTCGAGACGCATCTTGGCTGGGCTTGCGCCGGCCTCGGCAAGCGTATCGGCCAGACGGTCGATGCTTACCTGTCGAAGCAGGACATCAAGCCGCTCAAGGAAACCTTGAAGAAGGTCTACGGCGAGGACGAAACCATCAAGTCGCTCAACGACAACGAGCTGCTTGAACTCGGCCATAACCTGAGCCGCGGCGTGCCGATCGCGACGCCGGTATTCGATGGTGCCAAGGAGACCGACATCGAGGAGATGCTGAAGCTCGCGGGTCTCGACGCTTCGGGTCAGTCGACCGTCTATGACGGCCGCACTGGCGACGCCTTCGATCGCAAGGTGACGGTGGGCTACATCTACATGCTCAAGCTGCACCATCTCGTGGACGACAAGATCCACGCGCGTTCGATCGGTCCGTACTCGCTCGTCACCCAGCAGCCGCTGGGCGGCAAGGCGCAGTTCGGCGGCCAGCGTTTCGGCGAAATGGAGGTGTGGGCGCTCGAAGCTTACGGCGCGGCCTACACGCTCCAGGAAATGCTGACCGTGAAGTCGGACGACGTCGCCGGCCGTACCAAGGTGTACGAGGCGATCGTGCGTGGCGACGACACCTTCGAGGCCGGTATTCCGGAATCGTTCAACGTACTGGTCAAGGAAATGCGCTCGCTCGGCCTCAACGTCGACCTGCACAATTCCAAGATGGGTCCGGCGCCGACGTCGGAAGCGGCCGAGTAACACGACCTTTCATGCCCGGCCGTCGCGGCCGGGCATTGGCGCCCTTTCCGATGCCTTGAGGGCAGGGCGCCCCGCTCGAGTGATTTTCGAATTTGCGGCCGGAGGCGACCGGTACGCGAGGAGAAGACGATGAACCAAGAAATTATGAATCTCTTTAACCCGACGACGCCGGCTCAGGTCTTCGACCAGATCCGGATCTCGATCGCGTCCCCGGAGAAGATTCTGTCCTGGTCCTACGGCGAGATCAAGAAGCCGGAGACCATCAACTACCGCACCTTCAAGCCCGAGCGCGACGGCCTGTTCTGCGCCCGCATCTTCGGGCCGATCAAGGATTACGAGTGCTTGTGCGGCAAGTACAAGCGCATGAAGTACAAGGGCATCATCTGCGAGAAGTGCTCGGTCGAGGTCACGCTGTCGCGCGTCCGGCGCGAGCGCATGGGCCACATCGAGCTCGCGGCGCCCGTTGCCCACATCTGGTTCCTGAAGTCGCTGCCCTCGCGCATCGGCCTTCTGCTCGACATGACGCTGAAGGATCTCGAGCGGATCCTGTACTTCGAATATTACGTCGTGCTGGAGCCGGGCCTCACCGCGCTGAAGGACCGTCAGCTGCTGTCGGAAGACGAGTATCTGAAGGCGCAGGACGAGTACGGCCAGGACAGCTTCACCGCCATGATCGGCGCCGAGGCGATCCGCGAGCTGCTCAAGGGCATGGACCTCGAGAAGCTCGAGCTCAGCTTGCGTGCCGAGATGCAGGAGACCGACTCCGACATCAAGCACAAGAAGCTCGCCAAGCGCCTGAAGATCGTCGAGGCCTTCCGCCACTCCGGCAACAAGCCGGAATGGATGATCCTGACCGTCGTTCCCGTGATCCCGCCGGACCTGCGTCCGCTGGTGCCGCTGGACGGCGGCCGCTTCGCGACCTCCGACCTCAACGACCTCTATCGCCGCGTCATCAACCGCAACAATCGCTTGAAGCGGCTGATGGAGCTGCGCGCGCCGGACATCATCATCCGCAACGAGAAGCGCATGCTTCAGGAAGCGGTCGATGCGCTGTTCGACAACGGTCGCCGCGGCCGCGTCATCACGGGTGCCAACAAGCGCCCGCTGAAGTCGCTCGCCGACATGCTGAAGGGCAAGCAGGGCCGCTTCCGTCAGAACCTGCTCGGCAAGCGCGTCGACTATTCGGGCCGTTCGGTGATCGTGGTCGGTCCCGAGCTGCGCCTGCATCAGTGCGGCCTGCCGAAGAAGATGGCGCTCGAGCTGTTCAAGCCGTTCATCTATTCCCGGCTTGACGCCAAGGGCCTGTCCACCACCGTGAAGCAGGCGAAGAAGCTGGTCGAGAAGGAGCGGCCCGAGGTCTGGGACATCCTGGACGAGGTCATCCGCGAGCATCCGGTGCTGCTCAACCGCGCGCCGACGCTGCATCGTCTGGGCATCCAGGCGTTCGAGCCGGTGCTGATCGAGGGCAAGGCGATCCAGCTTCACCCGCTGGTCTGCTCGGCGTTCAACGCCGACTTCGACGGTGACCAGATGGCCGTGCACGTTCCGCTGTCGCTCGAAGCGCAGCTGGAAGCGCGCGTCTTGATGATGTCGACCAACAACATCCTGCATCCGGCGAACGGCCAGCCGATCATCGTGCCGTCGCAGGACATCGTGCTCGGTCTCTACTACGTCTCGATCATGCGCGAAGGCCTGCCCGGCGAGGGCAAGCTGTTCGGCGACATGGCCGAGCTCGAGCACGCCCTGCATGCGAAGGTCATCCACCTCCACACCAAGATCAAGTACCGGTGGGAAGGCATGGACGAGACCGGCAAGGTCTCCAAGCGCTGGATCGAGACCACCGCCGGCCGCGTCATGCTCGGCAATCTGCTGCCGAAGAACCCGCGCATCTCGTACGAGATCATCAACAAGCTGATGACCAAGCGCGAGATCTCGGGCGTCATCGACCAGGTCTATCGTCACTGCGGCCAGAAGGAGACTGTGATCTTCTGCGATCGCATCATGGCGCTCGGCTTCTACAACGCGTTCAAGGCCGGCATCTCGTTCGGCAAGGACGACATGGTCGTGCCGCACGGCAAGTGGAAGATCGTCGACACCACCCGTACGCTGGCGAAGGATTTCGAGCAGCAGTACAACGACGGTCTGATCACCCATGGCGAGAAGTACAACAAGGTCGTCGACGCCTGGTCGAAGGCCACGGAAGAAATCGCCAAGGCGATGATGAAGGAAATCTCCGCCACCAAGAAGACGGCGAGCGGAGCCGATGCCGACATCAACTCGATCTACATGATGGCTCACTCCGGTGCCCGCGGTTCGCCGGCCCAGATGCGCCAGCTCGCCGGCATGCGCGGCCTGATGGCCAAGCCGTCGGGTGAGATCATCGAGACGCCGATCATCTCGAACTTCAAGGAAGGCCTCTCGGTTCTCGAGTACTTCAACTCGACCCACGGCGCCCGCAAGGGCCTCGCGGACACCGCGTTGAAGACCGCGAACTCGGGCTACCTGACCCGTCGTCTGGTCGACGTCGCGCAGGACTGCATCATCACGCAGTCCGATTGCGGCACCAAGCTCGGCATCAAGATGCGCGCCATCGTCGATGCCGGCACCGTGGTCGCTTCGCTCGGCTCGCGCATCCTCGGACGCACGGCCTGCGAAGACATCAAGGACGCTTCGGGCAAGGTGATCATCAAGCGCGATACGCTGATGGAAGAGAGCCATCTGGAGGCCATCCAGCAGGGCGGCGTTCAGGAGGTGAAGATCCGCTCGGCGCTGACCTGCGAGCTCGTCAACGGCATCTGCGGCAAGTGCTACGGCCGCGACCTCGCCCGCGGCACGCCGGTCAACCACGGCGAAGCGGTCGGCGTCATCGCGGCGCAGTCGATCGGCGAGCCGGGCACCCAGCTCACCATGCGCACCTTCCACATCGGTGGTGCGGCGCAGCTCAATGAGCAGTCGTTCGTCGAAGCCAATTTCGACGGCAAGATCGTGATCCGGAACAAGGCCATCGCCCGCAACAGCGAAGGTCACCTGATCGCGATGGTGCGCAACATGGTGGTTGCGGTGGTCGATGCCGACGGCACCGAGCGCGCGACGCATCGTGTCCAGTACGGCTCGCGCCTGCACGTCGACGACGGCGACATGGTCAAGCGCGGCCAGCGCATCGTCGAGTGGGATCCGTACACCCGTCCGCTTCTCACCGAAGTGGAAGGCACCATCGGCTTCGAGGATCTGGTCGAGGGCCAGTCGATCTCGGAAACGCTGGACGAGGCCACCGGTATCGCCAAGCGCGTGGTCATCGACTGGCGCTCGACCCGCGGCGGCTCGGACCTGCGTCCGGCCATCGTGGTGAAGGGCAAGGACGGCAAGGTGCTCAAGCTCGCCCGTGGCGGCGATGCCCGCTACATGCTGTCGGTCGACGCCATTCTCTCGGTCGACGTCGGGGCCAAGGTCAACCCGGGTGACATCCTCGCCCGTGTCTCGACCGAAAGCGCCAAGACGCGTGACATCACCGGCGGTCTGCCGCGGGTGGCGGAACTGTTCGAGGCACGGCGTCCGAAGGATGCGGCGATCATCGCCGAAATCGCGGGCACCATCCGGTTCGGACGCGACTACAAGAACAAGCGTCGCATCTCGATCGAGCCGATGGACAAGACCGACGAGCCGCGCGAGTACCTGATCCCAAAGGGCAAGCACATCCACCTTCAGGACGGTGACATCGTCGAAAAGGGCGACTTCATCGTTGAAGGCAACCCGGCGCCGCACGACATCCTTGCGGTCAAGGGCATCGAGGAACTGGCCGCCTATCTGGTCAACGAAATCCAGGAGGTCTACCGGCTCCAGGGCGTGCTCATCAACGACAAGCACATCGAGGTGATTGTCCGTCAGATGCTTCAGAAGGTGGAAATCACCGACCAGGGCGACACGGACATGATCTCCGGCGAGCAGGTCGACAAGATCGAGTTCGACGCGCTGAACGAGAAGGCCAAGGAAGAGGGCAAGAAGCCCGCCACGGGTACGCCGGTTCTGCTCGGCATCACCAAGGCGAGCCTGCAGACGCGCTCCTTCTTCTCGGCGGCCTCGTTCCAGGAGACCACTCGCGTCCTCACGGAAGCGGCGGTCAACGGCAAGATCGATCCGCTCGAAGGCCTCAAGGAGAACGTCATCGTCGGCCGGCTGATCCCGGCAGGCACCGGCGCCTCCATGGCCAAGATCCGCGAAGTCGCCATGAAGCGCGACAAGCTGATCCTGGACGAACGCGAGAAGCAGGCGGCCGTCGTGTCGCCGGCGCCGGAGGCCGAGCTTCCTGCGCTGCCGCCCGCGGAATAATAGCTCCTCCGTATGATTACTGAGGATAACGGAAAGGCCGGCTTTTGCCGGCCTTTTTGTTGCTTTCTCCGTCTGCTGCGATGCGGGATCAACCTTTGTTCATCTTTCCTTCAGCCTGAAAAGCGCTTCTGCTAAGGGAGCTTAGACCGGTGGTCCCGTGACGGGGGCAGGGCCGGAGACCACGGAACTCACATGCTTGATCTCGCAATCGTAGGCGGCGGCCCCGGCGGGCTGATGAGCGCCTGGTACCTGAAGCGTAAGCTCGGCGACCTCTGCCGCATCACCATCTTCGAGGCCTCCGACCGGCTCGGCGGCAAGATCGTCACGCGCAAATTCGATTCCGCGCCGGCGATGTACGAAGCCGGCGTTGCGGAGATCTACGATTACTCGATGACGGGCCCGGATCCGCTGCGCGAGCTGATCCAGCATTTCGGCCTGCAGACCATTCCGATGGACGCCGAGCAGGTGCAGTTCGGCGGTGAGCTGCTCGACGACGTCGCCGGCATGCGCCGCAAATACGGCGCCAAGACCGCAGCGGCAATCGAGGCGTTCCGCAAGCGCTGCACCGAGGTGATGTCACCGATCGAATATTACGAGGGCGTCGGCGCGCACGACAACGAGAACCCCTGGGCCTACAAGACCGCCGAACAGGTGCTCGACGAGGAGGTCGAGGACGAGACCGCAAAGCGCTTCTTCAAGGTGATGGCGCGTTCGGACATCGCGACCGAAAGCCACAACACCAACGGCCTCAACGCGCTCAAGAACTATCTGATGGATGTCGACGGCTATATCGGCCTCTACTCCATCCAGAACGGCAACGAGCAGCTGATCGAATGCCTGCAGTCCGAGGTCAACGCCGACATCCAGCTCAATCATCGCGTGCTCGCCGTCGGCAAGGCGCCGACCGGCCGCTATCAGCTCAAGATGATGAACGGGAAGGGGCCCGAGACGCGCGACTTCGATCTCGTGCTGGTCTGCCTGCCGCATTCCTGGCTCTCCACGATGGGGTGGGAAGGCGAGCAGCTGCGCAAGTCGATGGTCAAGCACGTCGCTTATTTCGACCGTCCCGCGCATTATTTGCGCGTCTCGATCCTGTTCGATAGCCCGTTCTGGGGCGACATGATTCCCGGCGCCTGGTTCATGTCGGAAGCCTTTGGCGGCTGCTGCGTCTACAACGAGGGCGCGCGCCACGACGTCGGCAAGCACGGCGTGTTGAACTGGCTGATTCCCGGCTCCGATGCGCTCGCCTTCGCCAATCTGTCGGACCAGGAGCTGATCGACGCTGCGCTGAAATCGCTCCCCGCGTCGCTCGGCGATGCCCGTGCGCACTTCATGGAAGGCAAGATCCACCGCTGGCTGTCCTCGGTCAATGCGATACCGGGCGGTCTGCCCGTGCGCGACGTCATGACCAATCACCGGCCCGAGCCGAAGGAACATCCTGGGATCGTCGTGGTCGGCGACTATCTGTTCGATTCCACGCTGAACGGCCTGCTCGATTCCTCGGATGCCGCGACCGACATCATCCTGACCGAGATGATGCGGCTGCGCCGTGAGCGCGCGCAGGAAAAGGGCGAGCCGATCTCCGACAAGATCGATCGCGACTATTTCGAGAATTATCGCGGCCTCGGCCCCTATAGCGAGGCGTGGAGCCACTTCACCGATCCCGACTATCTGACCAAGCTGATCGGCATCGTCTGGGGCAGGGCCAAGGGCACAAAGCTCCTGGTCGCGGGCTCCGCCAGCGGCGAGCTTGTCGGCGCGCTGCGCGAGCGCGGCATCGATGCCTTCGGCATCGAGAACAACCGCGCCATCCACGCCAAGACGCCGAAGGCGCTGAAGAAGTACAACAAGCTCGGCTCGATCACCGACATGCCTTTCAAGGATGGCTCGTTCGATTTCGTGTTCGAGGCCTGCCTCTGTCACATTGCCCCGAAGCAGGTGGTCCGCGCGATCCGTGAGCTCAACCGCGTGGTCAAGACCGGACTCGTGTTCGGCTCGGTGACTTCGGACATGGCCCCGGCCGTGATCGACCGCTACGACCTCCTGCGCGGGGTCAAGAAGCTCGGCACGTGGTGGGAATGGTCCGAGCTGTTCTTCGGCAACGGCTTCGATCTGTCGATGCACCGCAAGGACTGCACCGATGCGCTCTGGACCGCGACGCTCGCCGCAGGCAAGGGCCCGGGCCAGTGGTATGCCGACGCCGACAGCTTGCGCTATTCCTTCTTCGACAAGGTCGAGGACGAAGACGACGACTAGCACTTCAAGGCGGAATGAATTCGCCAATTGCTTTGCCGAATTCATCCTGATCGCATAGAATCGGTGCAAGTAGCGGCTTTCCGCTATTTTCTGCTTTCTCTGCGGTCATGCCGGCCGTCAGCATCGGTTGGTTTCATGGCGTCCAGGCCCCTTTCTCCCGACAAACAGAAGCTCGCCGCGCAAGAGGCGGCCGAGCTCGACGACAAGCTCGCCTCCAGCCTCAAGCCGGACCTCGAAGACGACGAGGGCGACGAAGAGGAGGATGATGACGAGCTTGAGCTCGACGACGACGATGATGATGAGGATCTTGTCGTCTTTACCGCGCGCGAAGCCGCCGGTGCGCTCGCGACCATCCTGGGTTTCGTCAAGCCCTTCCTGTCCAACTACAAGCGCATCCTGGGCTATGTGGCGTTCGGCGTTCTGGTCGAGACGCTGTTCAACGTCATCATGCCGCTCAGTCTAAAGTTCCTGATCGACGACGCGCTCGGCGAGGAGGATTTCCAGGCGCTGTACAAGATCCTCGGCGTGCTCGCGGCCGCCGGCATCTTCACCTCGATCGTCGCGGTCTGGTACGAACGCTGGGACGCGCGGCTCGCCGCCTGCGTCATCTCCGATGTCCGCAAGCGCCTGTTCGAGCACGTTCAGGACCTGCCCGCCGCCTATTTCGGCCGCACCAAGCGCGGCGAGATCCTGTCGCGCTTCTCGGTCGACCTCTCGGCCTTCGAAGGCTCGGTCAAGACCTTCACCAACAGCGCCGCGCTGCCGTTCCTGGAGTTGATCGCCGGCATTATCCTGATGCTGTTCCTGAACTGGCAGCTCGCAGTCGTCGCGCTGCTGGTGTTCCCGATCACGCTGATCGGTCCACGTATCCTGACGCCGAAGGCGGTGCAGGCCAATTACGAGCAGAAGCTCAACGAAAGCGCGCTGCTCGGCATGGTGCAGGAGAACGTGGCGGCGCAGGCCGTGATCAAGGCCTTCAGCCTGCAACGCAAGATGTTCGGTTTCTTCACCTTCCGCAACGACGAGACCCGCAACAAGATCGCGGCTGCCGGGTTCCTGTCGACGATGGTGGAGCGCACCGTCACCATCTCGGTGCTGTTGCTGCACCTCGTCGTGCTCGCGATCGGCGCTTACCTGGCGACCAAGGGCCAGATCACCATCGGAACTTTCGTCACTTTCGAGAGCGCGTTCTGGGAGGTCTCCTACAACATCGCCCATGTGATGCACTTCATCCCGGTGTCGATCTCCTCGGCCGCCGCGATCCGCCACATGCAGGAGTTGCTGGACGAGCCGACTCGCGCTGCGGACCGTCCCGGCGCGCCCGATCTGCCGCGCATCACCCACGACATCACCTTCGACCACGTGACGTTCCAGTACGAGGGCGCGCAGACTCCGGTGCTGGACAATCTCAGCCTCAGGCTCAACGCCGGCAAGCGCATCGCCATTGTTGGACCCTCGGGCTCCGGCAAGAGCACGCTGCTGAACCTGATCCTGCGGCTCTACGTGCCTGACGAGGGCCGCGTCACCATCGACGGTGTCGACGTCCGCAAAGTGACTCTGGATTCGCTGCGCCGGAGCATGGCGGTGGTGTTTCAGGAGAACATGCTGTTCAACATGTCGATCCGCGAGAACATCCGGCTCGGCAAGGAGGGCGCGACCGATGATGAGGTGGAGGAGGCGGCCAAGAAGGCCGAGATCCACCGCTACATCATGAGCCTGCCGCAGCGCTACGACACCCCGGTCGGCGAGCGCGGTGATACACTCTCAGGCGGCCAGCGCCAGCGCATCGCGATCGCGCGCGCGGTCATCCGCAATCCCTCCGTGCTGCTGCTCGACGAGGCGACCTCGGCGCTCGACCAGACCACGGAGGCCGCGATCAACCGCACGTTGCTGAAGGTCGCCAAGGGCCGCACCATGATCTGGTCGACCCATCGCCTGACGTCGGTGGTCGAGATGGACGAGATCATCGTGATTTCAGGGGGCAGGGCGATCGAGCGCGGTTCGCATGCCGAGCTGCTCGCCAAGAACGGCACCTATCGCAAGCTGTGGAACGACCAGATCCACCAGCCGCACGGCGTGGCCGCTCAGGCTGACGATGACAGCGATGACGACGAGGACGATGAGGACCTCGACGAGGACGACGAGGACGAGGAGTGACCGAGGAAGTTCGGCTCCAGGTGGACAGCGCCTCCGAGCCGCCGCATTAGTCCCTGGGTCGACCATGCCATGAAGCGCGCCCAGCGCTGCGCCGTCCAGTAGGGGCTCGTCGCAATCGAAACCGAGCGGAAGTCGAAGGCTTTCGCCGCCGACCATTCATCGCAGGCCCGCTTGACGGGATCAGCGTAGAAGGCGGCGATCTTGTTCGCATCCATCCCGTCCGACGCCAGCCATTGCGGGATGTAGACGTTGCAGAGCCGCTCGACGTCCGTGAACACCTTGTCGCAACCCGTGCCCGCAGCCGGGCAGGAGGTTGCGTAGGCATCGCCTGCCAGCACCACGCCGGGCTGATCGCTGGCATCGTTCACATAGAGATCGACCGGGCGAATCTTCACCTCGCCCATGATGTCGAAGGCGCCGGTGATGCACTTGAGCCGCGGCAGGGCGGCGTTCAAGGTCTCGGCCGGCGCGCGGCGGAATTCGTTCAGCCAGGGATCGTCGAAGCTGCGATAGACGAACAGATTGGCCCGCATCCGGGTGCCGATCGGAAACAGCGAGATGTAGGCAATACGGTCGCTCGGCCGCTCGGAGAAATAGGTCAGCGCCGGGAAGTCGAACGCGTTCCGCCCGGCCGGAGCCACATCGAACCCGATCGAGATCGAATGACAGGCGCTGACGATGTTTCTGCTGATGCCGAGCTGGTGCCGCAAGCCGACATTCAGACCGTTGGCGAGCACGACCAGGCGGGCGGAAATCGTCTCGTCATTGGCGAGCGCCACCCTCTGCCGTTCGGGGCTGGTCTCAATCGAGACCGCCTTGGTCCAGATTCGCTCGACGGTGCCGGGAATCTCGGCGCGGATCGCGTTGACCAGGGCATCATAGAGGAGGTTGAACTGCCGGCTCGGCGCCTTGTCGAGCAGATGGCCGAACCGTGCGATCCAGTTCTCGCCGGATAAAGTCGCGCGGCGCAGCACTGAGTCGGCGATTCCCGTGCGCTGGAATCGCTCGAGCTGCGCGTGACCGCTGAGTTTCTCGACACGAAAATCGGCCGGATAGGTCTCGCGCGGGTCGATCAGCACGGCTGAAGCTCCGGCACGCCCAAGCATTGCGGCGGCGGTCGAGCCGGCAAGTCCCCCACCAATGATGGCAATATCGGTGTACCGCATCGCGCTTGCCTCTGCCGAAAGTGGGCAGATTGCCGCGTGAGCAGAAAAAAAGCCTTAGCGTTTGTTATAAAAGTACATTACATCCGGGTAAAAATTGGTCTGAGGCTGGCGGAGCAGGGGCTTCGTTCCCATATCCGGGGCGCGCTGTGAGGGCGCCAAGCAGGCAATTTCTGAAGGCGCGAGAAGCGCTTTGTGACTGTCGTTTCGCCTTGACTTGAACGATTCTCACTTATAGAAAGCGCCTCACTTAACGACAGGCGGTGAGCATCGCCAACGTCGGAACGGGCTACCCGTTTGATCCCTGAGGGGTCGCAAAGACGGGCACCAACCTCGACGAATGCCGCTCAAACGCTGTCGATAATAGCTAGGCAATGCCAGTGCGATTTTAGGTCTTCCGAGCATGTTCTCGCGAGGCCGAATTCGGATGCATGACCTCAGTGCGCGGGCCGTCGCTTTACGCTGATCGGCCCAAAGACTGCGGTCCTCTGTGGCGTCGAAGCGCTTTCCGCTCAGCGATGGAGCGGTTGGCGCGATTTGGCTTTGTGCGGATTGTTCCCGTGCGAGGCGGCCCCGTCGGGCGGGTAGCGCGACAGAATTTGCGGTCCCGGCAACGGGCTCGCGGCAAGACAGCGGACCCGCAAGGGGCTGCGATAACAAAGGGTAAGGCCAGGATGCCGACGATCAACCAGCTGATCGCTCAACCGCGTGAAGTGCAGAAGTCGCGCAAGAAGGTGCCAGCGCTGCAGCAGTCGCCGCAGAAGCGTGGCGTTTGCACGCGCGTCTACACCACGACCCCGAAGAAGCCGAACTCGGCGCTTCGTAAGGTCGCCAAGGTGCGTCTGACCAACGGTTTCGAGGTGATCGGCTACATCCCGGGTGAGGGCCATAACCTTCAGGAGCACTCGGTGGTCATGATCCGCGGCGGCCGCGTCAAGGACTTGCCCGGCGTGCGCTACCACATCCTCCGCGGCGTTCTGGATACCCAGGGCGTCAAGAACCGTAAGCAGCGTCGTTCGAAGTACGGCGCGAAGCGTCCGAAGTAAGCGGGAACCAGCTCAATGTCTCGTCGCCACTCAGCGGAAAAGCGCGAAGTTCTTCCCGATCCGAAGTTCGGGAACATCATCGTCACGAAGTTCATGAACTCGGTGATGTACGCCGGCAAGAAGTCGGTCGCGGAAGGCATCGTCTACGGTGCGTTCGGCATCATCGAATCCAAGACCAAGCAGAACCCGCTCGGCGTGTTCGAGCAGGCGCTCGAGAACGTCATGCCGACGATCGAAGTGCGCTCCCGCCGCGTCGGCGGCGCGACCTATCAGGTTCCGGTCGAAGTTCGCTCGACCCGCCGTCAGGCCCTGGGCATCCGCTGGCTGATTTCGGCTGCACGCGACCGCAACGAGAAGACCATGACCGAGCGTCTCTCGGCAGAGCTGCTGGATGCATCGAACAACCGCGGGAACGCCGTCAAGAAGCGTGAAGACGTGCACCGGATGGCGGAAGCCAACCGCGCCTTCTCGCATTATCGCTGGTAACGGCGAACCAAACGGACTCGCAAGGAACACCCCATGCCCCGCCAACATGCCATCGAGGACTACCGTAACTTCGGTATCATGGCGCATATCGACGCCGGCAAGACGACGACGACCGAGCGCATCCTCTACTACACCGGCAAGAGCCACAAGATCGGCGAAGTGCACGAAGGTGCCGCGACGATGGACTGGATGGAGCAGGAGCAGGAGCGTGGCATCACGATCACCTCGGCTGCGACCACCGCGTTCTGGAACGGCAAGCGCCTGAACATCATCGACACTCCCGGCCACGTTGACTTCACCATCGAAGTCGAGCGCAGCTTGCGCGTGCTCGACGGCGCTGTCTGCGTGCTCGACTCGAACCAGGGCGTTGAGCCCCAGACCGAGACCGTCTGGCGCCAGGGCGACAAGTACAAGGTTCCGCGCATCGTCTTCGCCAACAAGATGGACAAGATCGGTGCCGACTTCTTCAAATGTCTGGCCGACATCGTCGACCGTCTGGGTGCCAAGCCCGTCGCGATCCAGCTTCCGATCGGTGCCGAGAACAACTTCAAGGGTCTCGTCGACCTCGTGAAGATGAAGGGCGTCGTCTGGAACGACGAGTCGCTCGGCGCGAAGTTCGACTATGTCGACATTCCGGAAGACCTCGTCGACCAGGCCAAGGAATACCGCGAGAAGATGGTGGAAGCCGCCGTCGAGCTCGACGACGACGCCATGGCCGCTTACCTCGACGGCAAGGAGCCGGACGAGGCGACCCTGAAGCGCCTGATCCGCAAGGCGGTGCTGACCGGCGCGTTCTATCCCGTGCTGTGCGGCTCGGCCTTCAAGAACAAGGGCGTGCAGCCGCTGCTCGACGCGGTCGTCGACTATCTGCCGTCGCCGCTCGACGTGCCCGCGATCAAGGGCACCGACGACAAGGGCAACGAGGTCGTGCGCAAGGCGGACGACAAGGAGCCGCTGGCTCTGCTCGCTTTCAAGATCATGGACGACCCGTTCGTCGGCACCATCACCTTCTGCCGCATCTACTCCGGCGTTCTGCAGAGTGGCACCGGCGTCGTGAACTCGACCCGCGAGAAGAAGGAGCGCATCGGGCGCATGCTCTTGATGCATGCGAACAACCGCGAAGACATCAAGGAAGCCTATGCCGGCGACATCGTCGCGCTGGCTGGCCTGAAGGAAGCGCGCACCGGTGACACGCTGTGCGATCCCGACAAGCAGGTGATCCTGGAGAAGATGGAATTCCCCGAGCCGGTCATCGAGATCGCGATCGAGCCGAAGTCCAAGGCCGACCAGGAGAAACTGGGCGTGGCGCTGGCCAAGCTCGCCGCCGAGGATCCTTCCTTCCGTGTGTCGACCGACCACGAGTCCGGCCAGACCATCCTCAAGGGCATGGGCGAACTCCATCTCGACATCAAGGTCGACATCCTCAAGCGTACCTACAAGGTCGACGCCAACATCGGTGCGCCGCAGGTGGCGTTCCGCGAGCGCATCACCAAGCGCGTCGAGCACAGCTACACCCACAAGAAGCAGACCGGCGGTACCGGCCAGTTCGCGGCCGTATCGTTCATCGTCGAGCCGAACGAGCCCGGCAAGGGCTACGAGTTCGAATCGAAGATCGTCGGCGGCGCGGTGCCGAAGGAATACATTCCCGGCGTCGAGAAGGGTCTGGAGAGCGTGCTGTCGTCCGGCGTGGTCGCGGGCTTCCCCGTGGTCGACGTCAAGGTGACGCTCGTCGACGGCAAGTATCACGACGTTGACTCGTCGGCGCTGGCCTTCGAAATCGCTTCGCGCGCCTGCTTCCGCGAAGCGCTGCAGATGGGCAAGTCCGTCCTGCTCGAGCCGATCATGAAGGTCGAAGTGGTGACCCCGGAAGACTATACCGGTTCGGTCATCGGCGACCTGAATTCCCGGCGCGGTCAGATCCAGGGCCAGGACATGCGCGGCAACGCCAACGTCATCAATGCGATGGTGCCGCTCATGAACATGTTCGGTTACGTGAACAACCTGCGCTCGATGAGCCAGGGCCGCGCGACCTTCACCATGCAGTTCGATCACTACGCAGAAGCGCCGGCTAACGTGTCGGCGGAAGTCCAAAAGAAGTTTGCCTGATTGTCGTCGGTCCAGAGCTGACGATTGAACGGAGAGTCAAATGGCCAAAGCAAAGTTTGAACGTACCAAGCCGCACTGCAACATCGGCACCATCGGTCACGTCGACCATGGCAAGACGTCGCTGACCGCGGCGATCACCAAGGTTCTCGCCGAAGCCGGCGGTGCGACGTTCACCGCGTACGACCAGATCGACAAGGCGCCGGAAGAGAAGGCGCGTGGCATCACCATCTCGACCGCACACGTCGAGTACGAGACGCCGAACCGCCACTATGCGCACGTCGACTGCCCCGGCCACGCCGACTACGTGAAGAACATGATCACCGGCGCCGCCCAGATGGACGGTGCGATCCTGGTCGTGTCGGCTGCTGACGGCCCGATGCCGCAGACCCGCGAGCACATCCTGCTCGCCCGCCAGGTCGGCGTGCCCGCGCTCGTCGTGTTCCTCAACAAGTGCGACATGGTCGACGATCCGGAGCTGCTCGAACTCGTCGAGCTCGAGGTTCGCGAGCTGCTCTCCAAGTACGACTTCCCGGGCGACAAGATCCCGATCATCAAGGGTTCGGCTCTCGCCGCTCTCGAAGATTCGGACAAGAAGCTCGGCCACGACGCCATCATCGAGCTGATGAAGAACGTCGACAGCTACATCCCGCAGCCGGAGCGTCCGATCGACCAGCCGTTCCTGATGCCGGTTGAAGACGTGTTCTCGATCTCGGGCCGCGGCACCGTCGTGACCGGCCGTGTCGAGCGCGGCGTCGTCAAGGTCGGCGAGGAAATCGAGATCGTCGGTCTCCGCGCCACCCAGAAGACCACCGTCACCGGTGTCGAAATGTTCCGCAAGCTGCTCGATCAGGGCCAGGCCGGCGACAACATCGGTGCGCTGCTCCGCGGTACCAAGCGTGAAGACGTCGAGCGCGGCCAGGTGCTGTGCAAGCCGGGTTCGGTCAAGCCGCACACCAAGTTCAAGGCCGAGGCTTACATCCTCACCAAGGAGGAGGGCGGTCGCCACACCCCGTTCTTCACCAACTATCGTCCGCAGTTCTACTTCCGCACCACCGACGTGACCGGTGTCGTGCATCTGCCGGAGGGTACCGAGATGGTGATGCCGGGCGACAACATTGCGATGGAAGTGCACCTGATCGTGCCGATCGCGATGGAAGAGAAGCTCCGCTTCGCGATCCGCGAAGGTGGCCGCACCGTCGGCGCCGGCGTCGTCGCCTCGATCATCGAGTAAATACGAGAATAGGGATTGGCGGGTAGCGAATGGGGACATTCGCTATTCGCTATTCGCCACCCCCCACTAAAGAGAGACCACGGCAATGAACGGCCAAAACATTCGTATCCGTCTCAAGGCGTTCGACCATCGTATCCTCGATACGTCGACCCGCGAGATCGTGAACACGGCGAAGCGCACCGGTGCGCAGGTCCGCGGACCCATTCCGCTGCCCACCCGCATCGAGAAGTTCACCGTCAACCGTTCGCCGCACGTCGACAAGAAGAGCCGCGAGCAGTTCGAGATGCGCACTCACAAGCGCCTGCTCGACATCGTCGATCCGACCCCGCAGACCGTCGATGCTTTGATGAAGCTCGACCTGGCCGCCGGTGTCGACGTCGAGATCAAGCTCTAAGATTTTGGATCACGTTCGCACCTAGCGGACAGAAAGAACAGGAAGCACGCCGATGCGCTCCGGAGTGATCGCACAAAAGGTCGGGATGACGCGGGTCTTTACAGAGGCCGGCGAACATATCCCCGTGACCGTGCTGAAGCTCGGCAATTGCCAGGTCGTAGGCCACCGCACTGAAGAGAAGAACGGTTACGTCGCGCTCCAGCTGGGTTCTGGCAGCCGCAAGACCGTGTACATGCCCAAGGCGGAGCGCGGCCAGTTCGCGGTCGCCAAGGTCGAGCCGAAGCGCCAGGTCGAGGAGTTCCGCGTCACCGCGGACGCCATGATCCCCGTTGGCGCCGAGATCCAGGCCGATCACTTCGTCGTCGGCCAGTTCGTCGACGTCACCGGCACTTCGGTCGGTAAGGGCTTCGCCGGCGGTATGAAGCGCTGGAATTTCGGCGGTCTGCGCGCCACGCATGGTGTGTCGATCTCGCACCGTTCGATCGGTTCGACCGGTGGCCGTCAGGACCCCGGCAAGACCTGGAAGAACAAGAAGATGCCCGGCCACATGGGTGTCGACCGCATCACCACGCTGAACCTTCGCGTCGTCCAGACCGATGTCGAGCGTGGCCTGATCCTCGTCGAAGGCGCCGTTCCCGGCTCCAAGGGCGGCTGGATCCGCGTGCGCGACGCCGTCAAGAAGCCGCTGCCGAAGGAAGCTCCGAAGCCCGGCAAGTTCAAGGTTGCGGGCGGCGAAGCCGAGGCTGCGGCCCAGCAAGAGGGTGCGTGAGATGGAACTGAAGGTCACCACCCTTGAGGGTAAGGAGGCTGGCTCGGTCCAGCTGTCCGACGCCATTTTCGGCCTCGAGCCGCGCCAGGACATCATTGCGCGTTGCGTGCAATGGCAGCTCAACAAGCGCCAGGCCGGTACGCACAAGGCCAAGGGCCGCGCCGAGATCTGGCGCACCGGCAAGAAGATGTACAAGCAGAAGGGCACCGGCGGTGCTCGTCACGGCTCGGCCCGCGTGCCGCAGTTCCGCGGCGGCGGTCGTGCCTTCGGTCCGGTCGTGCGTTCGCACGCCACCGACCTGCCGAAGAAGGTCCGCGCGCTCGCTCTCAAGCATGCGCTGTCGGCCAAGGCCAAGGACGGCGATCTGCTCGTGATCGAGAAGGCCGCGCTGGAAGCCGCCAAGACCAAGGCGCTGCTCGGTCACTTCTCGGGCCTGGGCTTGACCAACGCGCTGATCATCGACGGCGCCGAGCTCAACAACGGCTTCGCCGCTGCGGCCCGCAACATCCCGAACATGGACGTGCTGCCGATCCAGGGCATCAATGTCTATGACATCCTGCGCCGTCAGAAGCTCGTTCTGACCAAGGCCGCCATCGATGCGCTGGAGGCGCGCTTCAAATGAGCAAGAACATCGAGCCTCGGCATTATGACGTGATCGTCGCCCCTGTCGTCACCGAAAAGGCGACGCTGGCATCGGAGCACAACAAGGTCCTGTTCAAGGTGGCCGCCAAGGCGACCAAGCCGCAGATCAAGGAAGCGGTCGAGAAGCTCTTCGACGTCAAGGTCAAGAGCGTCAACACGCTGGTCCGCAAGGGCAAGGTCAAGGTCTTCCGCGGCAATCTCGGCTCGCAGTCGAACACCAAGCGCGCGATCGTGACCCTCGAAGAGGGCCACCGGATCGACGTCACCACCGGTCTGTAAGGTCGCACGACGATGGCACTGAAGACATTCAATCCCACGACGCCGGGCCAGCGCCAGCTGGTGATGGTCGATCGTTCGGCGCTCTACAAGGGCAAGCCGCTCAAGGCGCTCACCGAAGGCAAGAAGTCCTCGGGTGGCCGCAACAACACCGGCCGCATCACCGTGCGCTTCCGTGGCGGTGGCCACAAGCAGACGCTGCGCACCGTCGACTTCAAGCGCGAGAAGACCGACGTTCCCGCGACCGTCGAGCGGCTGGAGTACGATCCGAACCGCACCGGCTTCATCGCCCTGATCAAGTATCAGGACGGCGAGCAGGCCTACATCCTGGCGCCGCAGCGCCTGGCCGTGGGTGACACCATCGTCGCCGGTAACTATGTCGACGTGAAGCCGGGCAACGTCATGCCGCTCGGCAACATGCCGGTCGGCACGATCATCCACAACATCGAGGTCAAGATCGGGAAGGGCGGTCAGCTCGCCCGTTCCGCCGGCACCTACGCCCAGCTGGTTGGCCGCGACCAGGACTACGTCATCATCCGCCTCAACTCGGGTGAGCAGCGCCTGGTGCACGGCCGTTGCCGCGGCACGATCGGCGCGGTGTCGAACCCGGACCACATGAACACCTCGATCGGCAAGGCCGGTCGCAAGCGTTGGATGGGCCGTCGCCCGCACAACCGTGGTGTCGCCATGAACCCGATCGACCATCCGCACGGCGGTGGTGAAGGTCGCACCTCGGGCGGTCGCCACCCGGTCACTCCGTGGGGCAAGCCGACCAAGGGCAAGAAGACCCGCACCAACAAGTCGACCAACAAATTCATTCTCCTAAGCCGCCACAAGCGGAAGAAGTAAGGAACGCCGGACATGGTTCGTTCAGTCTGGAAAGGCCCGTTCGTCGAGGGTTCTCTGCTCAAGAAGGCAGATGCCGCCCGCGCGTCCGGCCGTCACGACGTCATCAAGATCTGGAGCCGTCGCTCGACGATCCTGCCGCAATTCGTCGGCCTGACCTTCGGCGTCTACAACGGTCAGAAGCACGTGCCGGTGGCCGTCAACGAGGAAATGGTGGGTCACAAGTTCGGCGAGTTCTCGCCGACCCGGACCTTCCATGGCCACTCCGGTGACAAGAAAGCCAAGAAGGCTTGAGGATTAAACGATGAGCAAACCTAAGCGCGAACGGAGCCTCGCCGAGAACGAGGCCAAGGCGGTCGCCCGGATGCTGCGGGTGAGCCCGCAGAAGCTCAACCTGGTCGCCCAGCTCATTCGCGGCCGGAAAGCTTCCGCCGCGCTCGCCGACCTGCAGTTCTCGCGCAAGCGGATCGCGGTCGACGTGAAGAAGTGCCTGGAATCGGCGATCGCCAATGCCGAGAACAACCACGACCTCGACGTCGATGATCTCGTCGTGGCGCAGGCCTTCGTCGGCAACGGCCTCGTGATGAAGCGCTTTGCCGCCCGCGGCCGTGGCCGTTCGGGCCGTGTCTACAAACCATTTTCGCAGCTGACGATCATTGTTCGTCAGGTCGAAGCCGAAGCAGCAGCGGCTTAAGGGCCGCAGGAGAAAACGATGGGTCAAAAGATCAATCCGATCGGTCTGCGTCTCGGCATCAACCGGACCTGGGATTCCCGCTGGTTCGCCGGCAAGCAGGAATACGGCAAGCTGCTGCACGAGGACGTCAAGATCCGCGAGATCCTGCACAAGGAGCTCAAGCAGGCCGCCGTCGCCCGCATCGTGATCGAGCGTCCGCACAAGAAGTGCCGCGTCACCATCCACTCGGCTCGTCCGGGCGTGGTGATCGGCAAGAAGGGCGCCGACATCGACAAGCTGCGCAAGAAGGTCGCGGACATCACTTCGTCCGACGTCGTCATCAACATCGTCGAAATCCGCAAGCCGGAGCTCGATGCGACGCTGGTGGCCGAGTCGATCGCGCAGCAGCTGGAGCGCCGCGTGGCGTTCCGCCGTGCCATGAAGCGCGCCGTGCAGTCGGCGATGCGTCTCGGCGCGGAAGGCATCCGCATCAACTGCTCGGGACGTCTGGGCGGTGCGGAAATCGCTCGCATGGAGTGGTATCGCGAAGGCCGCGTGCCGCTGCACACGCTGCGCGCCGACATCGACTACGGCGTTGCGACCGCGTTCACGACCTTCGGCACCTGCGGCGTCAAGGTCTGGATCTTCAAGGGCGAGATCCTCGAGCACGATCCGATGGCCCAGGACAAGAGAATGGCCGAGGGCGAGACGGGTGGCAGTGGTGATCGTGGTGGCCGTCAGCGCCGCGATACGGCTGCGGCCTGATCAGCACAGGAATTTGAGGGCTTAAAGCCATGATGCAACCTAAGAAAACGAAGTTCCGGAAGGCGCATAAGGGCCGTATCCACGGCGTTGCGTCGTCGGGTGCGACGTTGGCGTTCGGCCAGTTCGGCCTGAAGGCGACCGAGCCGGAGCGCGTCACCGCGCGCCAGATCGAAGCCGCCCGCCGCGCGCTGACCCGCCACATGAAGCGCGCCGGCCGCGTCTGGATCCGGGTGTTCCCCGACGTTCCGGTGTCGAAGAAGCCGGCCGAAGTCCGCATGGGCTCCGGCAAGGGGTCGCCGGAATTGTGGGTCGCCCGCGTCAAGCCGGGCCGGGTGCTGTTCGAGATCGACGGCGTCAACACCCAGACGGCGCGCGAAGCGCTGACGCTGGCGGCCGCCAAGCTGCCGATCAAGACGCGCTTCGTCGAGCGCATTGCGGAGTAATGGCCATGGCCCAGATGAAGATCGAAGACATCCGCGCGATGAGCCCCGACCAGCAGGACGATGCCGTCCTGAACCTGAAGAAGGAGCGCTTCAACCTGCGCTTCCAGCGTGCCACAGGGCAGCTCGAGAACACCTCGCGTCTGCGCGAGGCTCGCCGCGACATCGCCCGGATCAAGACCGTCGCCGCGCAGCAGCGCGCGAAGAAGAAGTAAGGGGCTAACGGATATGCCGAAACGTACTTTGCAAGGCGTGGTCGTCAGCGACAAGACTGCCAAGACCGTCGTGGTGCGCGTCGATCGCCGCTTCACGCACCCGATCTACAAGAAGACGATCCGCCGTTCGAAGAACTACCACGCGCACGACGAGAACAACGAGTTCAAGCCGGGCGACATGGTCTGGATCGAAGAGACCAAGCCGATCTCGAAGTTGAAGTGCTGGATCGTGATCCGGGGCGAACACAAGAAAAGCGCCTGATCTGTTGGCCTCGGCCGTTCATTTGGCCGACCGACTTCAGGGAAATGTTGAGCGCCGGCTAGGCTGGCGCAAAGAGAAAGAGGACGAGGTGCATCAATGATTCAGATGCAGACCAACCTCGACGTGGCCGATAATTCTGGCGCACGCCGTGTCATGTGTATCAAGGTGCTCGGAGGCTCCAAGCGCCGCTACGCCACGATCGGCGACATCATTGTCGTCTCGATCAAGGAAGCCATTCCGCGTGGCAAGGTGAAGAAGGGCGACGTGATGAAGGCCGTCGTGGTGCGCGTCCGCAAGGACATCCGCCGCGCCGACGGTTCGGTCATCCGCTTCGACCGCAACGCCGCCGTCCTGATCAACAACCAGGCCGAGCCGGTCGGCACCCGTATCTTCGGGCCCGTGCCGCGCGAGCTGCGTGCGAAGAACCACATGAAGATCATTTCGCTCGCGCCGGAGGTGCTGTGATGGCTGCGAAGATCCGCAAGGGCGACAAGGTCGTCGTGCTGACCGGTCGCGACAAGGGCCGCACCGGCGAAGTGTTCGAAGTTCGCCCCGACGCCGGCACGGCGCTCGTGCGCGGCATCAACATGGTCAAGCGTCACCAGAAGCAGACGCAGGCCCAGGAGGGCGGCATCATCTCGAAAGAGGCGCCGATCCAACTGTCCAACATCGCGTATGTCGGCAAGGACGGAAAGCCGACCCGCGTCGGATTCAAGATTCTGGCGGACGGCAAGAAGGTTCGCATCGCCAAGAGCTCGGGAGCTGAGATCGATGGCTGAGACCGCTTACACCCCGCGCCTGCGCGCGGAATACGATGCGAAGATCCGCACGGCGCTGACCGAGAAGTTCGGTTATCAGAACGTCATGCAGGTTCCGCGTCTGGACAAGGTCGTGCTGAACATGGGCGTTGGCGATTCCGTCAACGACCGCAAGAAGGCCGAGACCGCCGCTGCCGAGCTGACCCAGATCGCCGGCCAGAAGGCGATCGTGACCTACTCGCGGATCGCGATCGCGACCTTCAAGCTGCGTGAGAACCAGCCGATCGGCTGCAAGGTCACGCTGCGCAAGGCCCGTATGTACGAGTTCATCGATCGCCTGGTGAACGTCGCGCTGCCGCGCGTCCGCGACTTCCGCGGCCTGAACCCGAAGAGCTTTGACGGCCGCGGCAACTACTCGCTCGGCATCAAGGAGCACATCATTTTCCCCGAGATCGACTTCGACAAGGTCACGGAAGCCCGCGGTATGGACATCACTGTCTGCACCACGGCCAAGACCGACGAAGAGGCGAGGGCCTTGTTGACCGCTTTCAATTTCCCGTTCCGGCAGTGAGACGCTGACCTAAAGCCTCTCAAACGCGGATACCCAGGAGCCAAGCATGGCAAAGAAGAGTTCAGTCGAGAAGAACAACCGGCGCAAGCGGATGGTGAAGAACGCCGCCCCGAAGCGCGAGCGGTTGAAGGCGATCATCGCCGACAAGACGCTGCCGATGGAGGAGCGGTTCGCCGCGACCCTGAAGCTTGCGGAAATGCCGCGCAATTCGTCGGCCACCCGCATCCGTCTGCGTTGCGAGCTGTCGGGGCGCCCACGCTCGAACTATCGCAAGAACAAGCTGTCCCGTATCGCGCTCCGCGACCTTGGCTCCAAGGGCATGGTCCCGGGCCTCGTGAAGTCGAGCTGGTAAGGAGGGTCGTTTAGATGTCTACGCACGATCCAATCAGCGATCTGATCACCCGCATCCGCAACGCGCAGATGCGCTCCAAGAGCAAGGTCTCCACGCCGGGCTCGAAGATGCGCGAGAACGTCCTCGAAGTGCTCAAGAGCGAGGGCTATATCCGCGGTTACGCGACCCTCGAGCACGCCTCGGGCCGCAGCGAGATCGAGATCGAGCTGAAGTATTTCGACGGCGAACCCGTCATCCGCGAGATCGAACGTGTCTCCAAGCCCGGGCGTCGCGTGTACGCCTCGGTGAAGAACCTGCCGCGGGTCAATAACGGGCTCGGTATTTCGGTGTTGTCGACGCCGAAGGGGATCATGGCCGACCACAGTGCGCGTGAAGCGAACGTGGGCGGTGAAGTCCTCTTCACGGTGTTCTGAGAAGGGTTTTTGATCCATGTCACGAGTTGGCAAAAAGCCTGTGGCGGTGCCGTCCGGTGTGACCGCGACCGTCGATGGGCAGACCGTCAAGATGAAGGGGCCGAAGGGCCAGCTTCAGTTCGTCGTCCATGACGACGTCGAGGTGAAGCTCGAGAACGGCCAGGTCAAGGTCAAGCCGCGGGCCGAGACCAATCGCGCGCGGGCGCTGTATGGCACCGCTCGCGCCCAGGTCGCGAATCTGGTCGAAGGCGTGACCAAGGGCTTCGAGAAGAAGCTCGAGATCACCGGCGTCGGTTACCGCGCCGCGATGCAGGGCAAGAACCTGCAGCTCGCGCTCGGTTACAGCCACGACGTGATCTATCCGATCCCGGAAGGGATCACGATCGCCGTGCCGAAGCCGACCGAAATCACGGTCTCGGGCAGCGACATCCAGCGCGTCGGCCAGGTTGCCGCCGAGATCCGCTCCTATCGTCCGCCGGAGCCCTACAAGGGCAAGGGCGTGAAGTATGTGGGCGAATTCATCTTCCGCAAGGAAGGCAAGAAGAAGTAACGGAGCCGGTCATGTCCAAAGCCAAGGTTACCAATGCCCGGCGCAAGCGGAGTGTGCGGCTGAAGCTGCGCCGCTCCGGCGGTGGTCGTCCGCGTCTGTCGGTGTTCCGCTCGTCCAAGCACATCTACGCCCAGGTCATCGACGACCTGAAGGGCGAGACGCTGGCCTCTGCCTCCTCGCTCGAGAAGGCGATGCGCGACGGCGGCAAGACCGGCGCCGACATCGATGCGGCGAAGGCGGTCGGCAAGCTGCTGGCCGAGCGC
Source organism: Bradyrhizobium sp. CCBAU 45384 (assembly GCF_028128665.1). NCBI lineage: Bacteria > Pseudomonadati > Pseudomonadota > Alphaproteobacteria > Hyphomicrobiales > Nitrobacteraceae > Bradyrhizobium > Bradyrhizobium sp. CCBAU 45384. The sequence goes on along the minus strand of NZ_LBIZ01000101.1, from coordinate 127,908 downwards.
GCTGCCGAGAAGGGCGTCAAGGAAGTCGTGTTCGATCGCGGCAGCTACCTCTACCACGGGCGCGTCAAGGCTCTCGCCGACGCTGCGCGTGAGAGCGGGCTGAGCTTCTAACAGAATTTGAGGATTGAGGCGCAAGCCTCTGAAGGATTGGAAAAATGGCAGAACGCGAACAACGTGGTGGACGCGATCAACGCGGCGGCGGACGTGAACGCAAGGAGCGCGAGGAGCGCGACAGCGAGTTCGTCGACAAGCTCGTCCACATCAATCGCGTGGCCAAGGTCGTCAAGGGCGGCAAGCGCTTCGGTTTCGCAGCGCTCGTCGTGATCGGCGATCAGAAGGGCCGCGCCGGCTTCGGTCACGGCAAGGCACGCGAAGTGCCTGAGGCGATCCGCAAGGCCACCGAGTCCGCCAAGCGCAACCTGACCCGCGTGTCGCTGCGCGAGGGCCGCACCCTGCATCACGACATCGCCGGCCGTCATGGCGCTGGCCGCGTCTATCTGCGTGCAGCTCCGGCCGGTACCGGCATCATCGCCGGCGGTCCGATGCGTGCGGTGTTCGAGACGCTCGGCGTCCAGGACGTGGTGGCGAAGTCGATCGGCTCGTCGAACCCGTACAACATGGTTCGCGCGACCTTCGATGCGCTGAAGCATCAGGATAGCCCGCGCTCGGTCGCGGCGCGCCGCAACATCAAGGTGTCCACCCTCCAGGGTCGTCGCATCGGCGGCGATGCCGAGGCGGCTGCGGACTAACCAACGCTTTTCGGAGTAGATCACGATGGCCAAGGACGCCGCTAAGTCCGCAAAGACGATCAAGCTCGAGCAGACCGGCAGCGCGATCCGCCGCCATCACTCGCAGCGTTCCACGCTGATCGGGCTCAAGCTCAACAAGATCGGCCGCGTCAGCGAATTGCCGGACACCCCGGCCGTCCGCGGCATGATCGAAAAGGTTCACCATCTCGTTCGCATCGTCGACGAGAAGTAAGATAGCGCGCATGATCCCGGTTTTCGGGCCAGATCATGCGCAAAACACAAGGAGCAGGGCGATGAAGCTCAGCGATATCGCCGACAACGCCGGCTCGCGCAAGAAGCGCATGCGCGTCGGCCGTGGCATCGGTTCGGGCAAGGGCAAGCAGTCGGGCCGCGGCGGCAAGGGCCAGACCGCGCGTTCGGGCGTGCGCATCAAGGGGTTCGAAGGCGGCCAGATGCCGTTGCATCGCCGTCTGCCCAAGCGCGGCTTCAACAACATCTTCCGCGTCGAGTACGCCGAGATCAATCTCGACCGGCTCCAGGATGCGGTCGATGCCAAGAAGCTCGACACCGGCAACGTCGTGAACGTCGAGGCCCTGGTGAAGGCGGGCGTGCTGCGCCGCGCCAAGGCCGGTCTGCGGCTGCTCGGCCGTGGCGAGCTCAAGGCCAAGCTGAACATTGAGGTCCACGGCGCCACCAAGTCCGCGATCGAAGCGGTCGAGAAGGCCGGCGGATCGGTGAAGATCCTTGCCCCTGCGAAGGAAGAAGGCGAGGCGGCGTAACAACTGCGTCATTGGCCCGCGGCTCGCGGGCCTTTTCGCATGCGGGACGATGGACTTATCGAAGCCGAAGCGCCAGATAATGTCCGGCGTCCGCTAAAGTAGCCCGGCCGCGGGTATGACGGCGCAAAAGGCGGCGGGAGAAAGTCCAATATGGCCTCAGCAGCGGAACAACTGGCAGCCAACCTCAATTTCGGCGCGTTTGCCAAAGCCGACGAACTGAAGAAGCGTATCTGGTTCACCCTGGGTGCGCTGCTCGTTTATCGGCTCGGCACCTACATCCCGCTGCCCGGCATCGATCCCAACATCTGGGAGCAGGTGTTCAAGTCGCAGGCAGGCGGCATCCTCGGCATGTTCAACATGTTCGCCGGCGGCGGCATCCACCGCATGGCGATCTTCGCGCTGAACATCATGCCGTACATCTCGGCCTCGATCATCATCCAGCTCCTGACCACCGTCTCGCCGCAACTCGAGGCGCTGAAGAAGGAAGGTGAGGCGGGCCGCAAGACGCTGAACCAGTACACGCGCTATCTGACGGTGATCCTGGCCGCGTTCCAGTCCTACGGCATCGCGGTCGGTCTCGAAGGCGCCGGCAACGTCGTCAGTGACCCCGGCATGTTCTTCCGTCTCTCCACCGCGATCACGCTGACCGGCGGCACCATGTTCCTGATGTGGCTGGGCGAGCAGATCACCTCGCGCGGCATTGGCAACGGCATCTCGCTGATCATTCTCTCCGGCATCGTCGCCGAGCTCCCGGCGGCGCTCGCCAACATGCTCGAGCTCGGCCGTCAGGGCGCGATGTCGACCGGCCTGATCCTGATCGTGATCGTGATGGCAGTCGCCGTGATCGCCTTCATCGTGTTCATGGAGCGCGCTCAGCGCCGGCTGCTGATCCAGTATCCGAAGCGCCAGGTCGGCAACAAGATGTTCGAGGGCCAGTCCTCGCATCTGCCGCTCAAGCTCAACACGTCGGGCGTGATCCCGCCGATCTTCGCATCCTCGTTGCTGTTGCTGCCGACCACGGTCGCAAACTTCAACGCGGGCAAGGGACCGGAATGGTTCCAGTGGATCACCACCCAGCTCGGCCACGGCCGTCCCCTGTTCCTGGTGCTCTATCTCGCGTTGATCGTGTTCTTCGCCTTCTTCTACACCGCAATCGTGTTCAACCCGACCGAGACGGCGGACAATCTGAAGAAGCACGGCGGCTTCATCCCTGGCATCCGTCCGGGCGAGCGCACGGCCGAATATATCGACTATGTGCTGTCGCGCATCACCGTGCTGGGTGCGATTTATCTGGCGATCGTCTGCTTGATCCCGGAAATCCTGATCTCCTACGCCTCGGTGCCGTTCTACTTCGGCGGCACCTCGCTGCTGATCGTCGTCAGCGTCACCATGGACACGGTGGCGCAGGTGCAGGGCTATCTGCTGGCCCACCAGTATGAAGGCCTGATCCGCAAGTCGAAGCTGCGAGGCCGCCGCCGCTAGGGCTCGGCGTCCTCTCGCGGGCGGCACGCCTGTGCCACCCGATTCGCCGCGCAAGCGATGCGCGGCGTCCGCCAAGGCGATCAGCCCGTCCTTTGGTCGCATCGGATGAGCTGCTCTCACTGCAGCGCAATCCCTGATTTCAAAGGCCTTCTTGGCGTCCGGGCACTTGCTCCCTTATGATATGGGTAGCGGCGCGGCGCTGATTATGATTTGCACTGTTGCTGAAGTTTCAAACACGGGTGCGCGACGTATCGCTCACCAATCCGGGGGGCGTACGCCGATGAGAATTATACTTCTTGGACCGCCGGGGTCAGGCAAAGGGACCCAGGCGCAGCTGCTGGTGCAGCGCTATGGTATTGTCCAGCTCTCGACCGGCGAGATGTTGCGTGCAGCGGTCGCGGCCGGCACGCCGGTCGGGCTGAAGGCCAAGGAGATCATGGCAAGCGGCGGTCTCGTCCCTGACGATATCGTGGTCGGAATCATCTCCGACCGCATCGACCAGCCGGACGCCAAGCACGGCTTCATCCTGGATGGCTTCCCCCGCACCGTGCCGCAGGCCGAAGCGCTGGACGAGCTGCTGAAGCACAAGCACATGAAGCTCGACGCCGTGATCGAACTTCGTGTCAACGAGAGCGCGCTTCTGAACCGCGTCGAGACCCGTGTCGCCCAGATGCGGGAGCGCGGGGAGGAGGTCCGGGTCGACGACACCCCGGAGGTCCTGACCAAGCGTCTCGCCAGCTATCGCAGCCAGACCGAACCGCTGATTCACTACTATTCCGAGCGCCGCAAGCTTTCGACCATCGACGGCATGATGGCCATCGATGAGGTCACCCGCGCCATCCACCGCCAGCTCCTGGCGCTGGGCGCAATCGAGCCCAGAACTCACGCCAAGAGCGCCGCCAAGGCAGGGCCGGCCAAGAAGGCAGCCAAAAAGCCGGCGAAATCCGCCAAAAAGGCCGCCAAATCGGCCAAATCTACCAAAAAGGCCGTGAAGGGCGCCAAAAAGACGGCCAAGAAAACCGCCAAGAAAACGGCCAAGAAAACGGTCAAAAAGGCGGCCAAGAAGGCCGTCAAAAAAGGTGCCAAAAAGGCTGCAAAAAAGGTCACGAAAAAGCGAGCCAAGCGCTAGCGGCGGTTGACGAAAGCCCCCGGAATCCCTTAATAAGCCCCGCATCCAAGTCGGATAGTTTCAAACGATGCCGGGCCCCAGGAAGACCAGGGGTGGGCGTCGTGTTCGCGTTTGTGAACACCTGCCCGAGAAACATAAGCACTTAAAGCCCGATTCCTGACGAGGGGTCGGCAACAGGAGAGAAGGCCGTGGCCCGTATTGCCGGCGTGAACATTCCGACCAACAAGCGCGTGCTGATCGCGCTCCAGTACATCCATGGCATCGGCCAGAAGATCGCTGGTGAGATCCTCGAAAAGGTGAAGATCCCCGAGGATCGTCGCGTCAATCAGCTCAGCGACGCTGAAGTGCTCCAGATCCGCGAAGTGATCGACCGCGACTATCTCGTCGAGGGCGATCTGCGTCGTGAAGTCGGTATCAACATCAAGCGTCTGATGGACCTCGGCTGCTATCGCGGCCTGCGTCATCGTCGCGGTCTGCCGGTGCGCGGTCAGCGTACCCACACCAATGCGCGTACGCGCAAGGGTCCGGCCAAGGCCATCGCCGGCAAGAAGAAGTAAGTTTTCTATTCCAATCGCGGCGTGTGGCGATAGGGGAAACCCTTTCGCCACGCGCCTTTCGTTCCACAGGTGTAGCCGCTGGCATTACGGCGGCGTTTGAGATCTTCAGGAAAGGTACTCTATGGGCAAGGAAGCCACCCGCGTTCGTCGTCGTGAGCGCAAGAACATCGCCTCCGGCGTCGCGCACGTGAACTCGTCCTTCAACAACACGACCATCACCATCACCGACGCGCAGGGCAACACCATTGCCTGGTCCTCCGCCGGCACGATGGGCTTCAAGGGCTCGCGCAAGTCGACCCCCTATGCCGCGCAGGTCGCCGCCGAAGACGTGTCCAAGAAGGCGCAGGAGCACGGCATGCGGACGCTGGAAGTCGAAGTCGCCGGTCCCGGTTCGGGCCGTGAGTCGGCGCTCCGCGCGCTGCAGGCCGCGGGCTTCACCGTCACCTCGATTCGCGACGTGACCACGATCCCGCACAACGGTTGCCGTCCGCGCAAGCGTCGGCGCGTCTGATACGAAGATGCGGGCGCTGTGGTGCCCGCGATGCTTTTTTAAGAAGCCGCGGGTTTGATCTGCGGCCTTTCTCCAACGCCAGTATTTGAATTTTCAAATCGGCTGGCCTGTATGGGTGAAACAGTGACGATCCAGAAAAATTGGCAAGAACTGATTCGGCCGAACAAGCTCCAGGTGACCCCTGGCAGCGACCCCTCGCGTTTCGCGACCATCGTCGCCGAGCCGCTCGAGCGCGGTTTCGGCCAGACGCTCGGCAACGCGCTGCGCCGCATCCTGCTCTCCTCGCTCCAGGGCGCGGCGGTGCAGTCGGTGCACATCGACGGCGTGCTGCACGAGTTCTCCTCGATCGCTGGCGTCCGTGAGGACGTCACCGACATCGTGCTCAACATCAAGGACATCTCGATCAAGATGCAGGGCGAAGGCCCCAAGCGCATGGTCGTGAAGAAGTCCGGCCCGGGCGTCGTCACCGCCGGCGACATCCAGACCGTGGGCGACGTCGTGGTGCTCAACCCGGACCTGCAGATCTGCACCCTCGACGAGGGCGCCGAGATCCGCATGGAGTTCACGGTCTCGACCGGCAAGGGCTACGTGCCCGCCGAGCGCAACCGTCCCGAGGATGCGCCGATCGGCCTGATCCCGGTCGACAGCCTGTACTCGCCGGTCCGCAAGGTCTCCTACAAGGTCGAGAACACCCGTGAGGGCCAGATCCTCGACTACGACAAGCTGACCATGACGATCGAGACCAATGGCGCGATCTCGCCGGATGATTCGGTGGCCTACGCCGCCCGCATCCTGCAGGATCAGCTCAACGTGTTCGTCAACTTCGAAGAGCCGCGCAAGGAAGTCGCCCAGGAGATCATCCCGGACCTCGCCTTCAACCCGGCCTTCCTCAAGAAGGTGGACGAGCTCGAGCTGTCGGTGCGTTCGGCCAACTGCTTGAAGAACGACAACATCGTCTACATCGGCGACCTCGTGCAGAAGAGCGAGGCGGAAATGCTCCGCACTCCGAACTTCGGCCGCAAGTCGCTGAACGAGATCAAGGAAGTGCTGGCCCAGATGGGTCTGCACCTCGGCATGGAAGTGCCGGGCTGGCCGCCGGAGAACATCGACGAGCTCGCCAAGCGCTTCGAAGATCACTACTGAGAATTCGTCGTTCCGGGGCGATGCGTCAGCATCGAACCCGGAACCTCGAGATTCCGGATCGTCGCTTCGCGCCGTCCGGAATGACGACATGATCCAGGAAAAGTGCGGAGCGGTTTTCCGGCAAGGATCATGCTCTGACAAGAAAGCGAAAGCGCCTCGCGCTTTCGCGGGCGAACGCAGGCAGCCCACCTGAGCAACTGGTCCGACGAACCGTCGCGGCAGTTCTAGAACAAGGAATAGTTACATGCGTCACGGCAAGGTTCATCGGAAGCTCAACCGCACGGCCGAGCATCGCCGCGCGATGTTCGCCAACATGGCGGCCGCGCTGATCAAGCACGAGCAGATCGTCACCACACTGCCGAAGGCCAAGGAGCTTCGTCCGATCGTCGAGAAGCTGGTCACCCTCGGCAAGAAGGGCGGCCTGTCGATGCGCCGCCAGGCCATCTCCGAGATGCGCGACAAGGACCAGGTCAAGAAGCTGTTCGACGTGTTGGCGCCCCGCTACAAGGATCGTCAGGGCGGCTATACCCGCATCATCAAGGCGGGCTTCCGCTACGGCGACAACGCCGCGATGGCCGTGATCGAGTTCGTCGATCGCGACGTCGATGCCAAGGGCCAGGACTCAGGTCCGGTGCAGGCGAAGGAAGCCGAGGCGGCGTAAGCCAAATCGCAGCATTGAGTTTGAAAACGGCGCCTTCGGGCGCCGTTTTTGTTTGGGGAATTCGGCCAATCAATCCCACAAATTCGGCACTCGCGTTTGTCAGAACGCTGCAACCAAAGAAATGGTGCCGTAGGGTGGGCAAAGGCGCGCGTGCTTCGCGCGCCGTGCCCACCACCTGCAGATGGTGGGCACGCTTCCGCCTTCGCTCTTCGAGCTTCGGCGGACAGGCCGCTCTGCCCACCCTACAAATTTGCCGTTGTGGCAGCTCTCACGCATCGGTGAGCGGTGATTGCACCCGCCCGTGCAGCGCACGATATCCGCTTCAACCTCAGCGGAGATGACATATGAAGATCGATCTTTCCGGAAAGACTGCCCTCGTCACCGGCTCGACTGCCGGCATCGGCCACGCCATCGCGAAGGGCCTTGCGGGCTCTGGTGCGAGCGTCGTGATCAACGGACGCGGCCAGGACAAGGTCGATGCCGCTGTGCGCAAGTTGGAGGGGGCGGGTGCCAAGGTGCGCGGCATCGCCGCCGACGTCTCGACCGCGGCCGGCTGCAAGGCGCTGGTTGCGGCGCTGCCCGAGGTCGACATCCTCATCAACAATGCCGGCATCTTCGAGCCGAAGGGCTTTTTCGAGATTCCGGACGAGGACTGGATCCGTTTCTTCGAGGTCAACGTGATGAGCGGCGTGCGGCTCTCGCGCGCCTACATGCAGGGCATGCTGAAGCGCAATTGGGGCCGCATCGTCTTCATCTCCTCGGAGTCCGGCCTCAATATTCCCGCCGAGATGATTCACTACGGCATGACCAAGACGGCTCAGCTCGCGGTCGCCCGTGGCCTCGCGCAGCTCACTCAGGGCACCGCCGTCACCGTGAATTCGGTGCTGCCTGGCCCGACCATGTCCGAGGGCGTCGAGACTTTCGTGAAGGATCTGGCCAGGCAGAACGGGCAATCGGTGGATGAAGCCGCCGCCAATTTCGTCAGGCAGCATCGCCCGAGCTCGCTGATCCAGCGTTTTGCCAGTGTCGAGGAGATCGCCAACATGGTGGTCTATGTCGCCTCGAAGGAGGCATCAGCGACCAACGGTGCGGCGCTGCGTGCCGAAGGCGGCATCGTCAACACCATTGCTTAAGCCGCGATTGGCGCTGGAGGGGCCGCCTAGCTGCTCTGCTCTTGCGCCCCCTTTCATTCGTGGCGGGACTGGCTAAAACGGGGCCTCCATGCTCTGGCCCTGGCCCCTCTCGACCCGCCACAAGCGCCTGTTCAGGCTGACCTCCGCACGCTGGCAGCGGCGGGCGATCTTTCTGCTCGGCGGGATCGGGGTCGGCGCAGCAGCCGTGGCGCTGGCGCAGCTTGCCGATCTCGCGCAGTACGCCTTCGCACTCCTGTTGGCGAAGTCGCGCTATGCCGTGCTCGCGGTGACGCCGCTCGGCTTCATGCTGTCGGCCTATATGACCCTCCGTTTGTTCCCGAATGCGCAGGGCAGCGGCATTCCACAGGCGATCGCCGCGCGGCAGCTGACCGATCAGGCCGCGCGCGAGAGCCTGGTCTCGATCCGGATCGCGATCGGCAAGATGATCCTGACGCTGTTCGGGCTGCTGTGCGGCGGCTCCGTGGGGCGGGAAGGGCCGACCGTTCAGGTCGGCGCCTCCATCATGTTCGCGCTCGGTCGTGTCTCGCCGCGCCGCCAGCCTGGATTGATCCTGGCCGGAGCCGCCGCCGGCGTCGCCGCGGCCTTCAACACGCCGCTGGCGGGAATCGTCTTCGGCATCGAGGAGATGAGCCGCGCCTTCGAGACCCGCACATCCAGCCTGATCATTGCCGCCGTGATCGCGGCCGGCCTGACCTCGCTCGCGTTGGCCGGCAATTACGCCTATTTCGGCAGCAGCGCGATGATGCTCTCGCGTGGCGCCGACTGGCTGGCCGTTCCGGCCTGCGGCGTCGTCGGTGGCCTCGCCGGCGGCCTGTTCAGCCGCGTCGTCATCGCCATGGCGCGCGGTTTCAAGAGCCCGCTCGGACGCGCGATCAAGGGCCATCCGCTGTGGTTCGCCTTTGCCTGCGGCCTCGCGGTCGCCATTTGCGGCCTGGTATCCGGCGACACCGTCTACGGCACGGGGTACGTGCAGGTGAAAGAGGCGCTGGATCACGGCACCCCGCTGCCGCAGGATTTTGGCGTGCTCAAGCTGCTGGCGACGAGCTTCGCCGCGATCAGCGGCATACCGGGCGGCATCTTTTCGCCCTCGCTCGCCGTCGGCGCCGGCATCGGCAGCAACATCGCCGCGTTCTTCCACGACGCGCCGCTCGGTGCGATCATGCTGCTCGGCATGGTCTCGTATTTCGCCGGCGTCGTGCAGGCGCCAATCACCGCCTTCGTGATCGTGACCGAGATGACCGACAATCACGGCATGGTGGTGCCGCTGATGGCGGCGGCGCTGATCGCGCATTTCGTCTCGCGGATGATCTGCGAGGAGGGCATCTATCACGCGCTCGCAAAGGGCTTCGTCGAGCGCGCCACGCGTCCGCGTGAGGGAGAAGGAAGATGAGCCGTTTCTGGAGCAGCTTGACGCATGAGCTGGAACCCTACGTGCCGGGCGAGCAGCCGCGCATGGCGGATCTGGTCAAGCTCAACACCAACGAGAACCCGCTTGGTCCGTCGCCGCGTGCGCTGGAGGCGATCCGGGGCGCGGCGGCCGATACGTTGCGTCTCTATCCGGACCCGCAGGCGACCGCGCTGCGGGCGGCCCTTGCCGCCTATCACGGCGTGAGGCCCGAACAGGTGTTCGTCGGCAACGGCTCGGACGAGGTGCTGGCGCACGCCTTCGTCGCGCTGCTGAAGCACGATGCGCCGCTGCTGTTTCCCGATATCACCTACAGTTTCTATCCGGTCTATTGCCGCCTGTTCGGCATCACCTGCGAGACCGTGCCGCTCGATCAGGCCATGCAGATCCGCACCACCGATTATCGCCGGCCGGCCGGCGCGATCATCATCCCCAATCCGAACGCACCGACAGGCATCGCGCTGTCACGTGTCGAGATCGCGACACTGCTCGACGACCACCCTGATGTGCCCGTCGTCGTGGACGAGGCCTATGTCGATTTCGGCGCCGAGACGGCGATTCCGCTGGTCGCGTCTCATCGCAATCTCCTGGTCGTGCAGACCATGTCCAAGTCGCGCGCTCTCGCCGGGCTTCGCGTCGGATATGCCATTGGGGACGCCGATCTGATCGATGCGCTGACGCGCGTGAAGGACAGCTTCAATTCATATCCGCTCGGCCGGCCTGCCCAGGAAGGTGCGATCGCGTCCCTCGAGGACGATGCTTATTTCCAGCAAGGCCGCCGTCGCGTGATCGAGGGCAGGGAGCGGCTGACCCGCGGCTTGAAAAGCGCCGGTTTCGAGGTGCTGCCCTCGCTCGCCAATTTCGTCTTCGCGCGCCATCCCGCGCACGAGGGGGCCAAGCTTGCGGCGGCGCTACGGGAGCAGGCGGTGATCGTCCGTCACTTCTCGGCGCCGCGCATCTCGGATTTCCTGCGCATCACCGTCGGCACCGATGAGCAGATCGATCGGCTGTTGTCGGCGTTGTCCGGGATATTGCGATAGAGCGAGAAATCGTAGGGTGGGCAAAGCGTAGCGTGCCCACCATCTCTTGCCGCCATCGCGAGATGGTGGGCACGGCGCAAGCGCGCCTTTGCCCACCCTACGCAGCCGTTGCCTACCACCCTTCCAGCACGATCTTGCCGCGCGACTTGCCGCTCTCGAGCAGCGCGTGCGCGCGCTTGAGATTAGCGGCGTTGATTGTGCCGAAGGTCTGGTCGAGCGTGGTACGCAGCACGCCCTTGTCGATCAGATCGGCGACGTCGTTGAGCAGGTGATGTTGCGCGATCATGTCAGGCGTCTGGAACGAGGAGCGCGTGAACATCGATTCCCAGTGCACCGAGATCGCCTTGCCCTTGAACGTGCTCATGGTGAATTCCGGGGGATCGTCGATCAGGCCGAACCGGCCCTGCGGCGCCATGAACTCGGCGATGCTCTTGTAGTGCTGATCGGTGAAGGTAAGGCTCGCGACCAGCGCGACCGGCGGCAGCTTGAGCTTCTCGATCTGCTCCTTCATCGGCTTGCCGTGATCGATCACCGCATGCGCGCCGAGATCGAGGCACCATTTCTGCGATTCCGGCCGCGTCGCGGTCGCAACCACGGTGAGGCCGGTGAGGCGGCGGGCGAGCTGGATCAGGATCGAGCCGACGCCGCCGGCGCCGCCGGTGATGAGAAGCGCGCGCGGATCGACACTCTTGCCCGGTACGGCGCCGAGGCGATCGAACAGCAATTCCCACGCTGTAATGGAGGTGAGGGGAAGCGCCGCGGCCTGCGCGAAGGAGAGCGATTTCGGCTTGTTGCCGACGATGCGTTCGTCCACCAGGTGGAATTCGGCATTGGTGCCCTGGCGCAGGATCGAGCCCGCGTAAAACACCTCGTCGCCCGGCTTGAACAGCGTGACCTCGGGCCCGACCGCATCGACGATGCCGGCGGCGTCATAGCCCAAGATCTTGGTCTCGCCCTCGGGCGGCGCGGCGCGCTTGCGCACCTTGTAATCGACGGGATTGGCCGAGATCGCCTTCACGGCGACGCGGATGTCGCGTCCCTTCGGCTCTGGCTTGGCGGTCTCGAAATCGATCAACGCGTCCTGATCCTCGATCGGAAGCGACTTCTTGTAGCCGACGGCCTTCATGGCTTGTCTCCATCAGATGGCGTTTTCGCCCGCGTCTTACCTGTCGCGCTGGCTCCAATTTGGCAAGTACTGTACATTCGGGGATATAGTCCCTGTTTGGATACTATTGGGAAAAACGCATGAAACGGCGCGATTTTGCCCGTCGTCCCGGCTGCTCGGTCGAGGCGACGCTGGACCTGATCGACGGCAAATGGAAGGGCGTGATCCTCTATCACCTGCAGAGCGGCACCCGGCGCTTCGGCGAATTGCGGCGCACGATGCCCGGCATCACCCAGCGCATGCTCACCAAGCAGCTTCGCGCGCTGGAGGAGGACAAGCTCGTCATCCGCAAGGTCTATGCCGAGGTGCCGCCGCGCGTGGAGTATTGCCTCTCCGAGTTAGGCGAGAGCCTGCGGCCGGTAATCGATATTCTGAAAGCCTGGGGCGAGAGCCATCAGCAGCGGCTGTCCTGCGCACCGCCGCCTGTGGTCGTGAAGAAGCCGAAGCGCGCGGCGTAAAGCTCCGGGAGCGGCGTGCCGCTCCCGGATGAGAGCCTCAGAACGCGACCTGCGTGCGCATCGCCACGGCGTTGAACGTCGAGCCCGTGTTCACCGAGGAGGTGGCACTTGCCTGCTTGGCGATGTCGCCATGCAGATAGTCGAGCATGAAGCGGACGTTGTTGTTGACGTACCAGTTCAGCGCCGCGGTGTAGATGGTCTGGCGTCCCCCCGCGATGCCGGCGGCGGTCGCGAGCTGATCGTTCAGATTCATCGTGCTCACGCGTCCGGCGATTTCCCAGGCACCCCAGCCGCCACCGGCCAGCGAGAAGGGATTGGCCGGCTTGATGCCGCCGTACGAGGCGCTCGCCGCATTGTAGGCTCGGCTCTCGCCGGTCAGCACGTAGCCGACCTGCGCGTAGCCGCCATCGAATTTCAGGCTCGACGCGCCGAATGGCGGCAGGCCGGTATTCGCGGTGCGGTCAACGTTGAACCAGTAATATTCGCCCTGCGCGATGAACGAGCCGTAGGTCGCGGCCGCTTCGACGCCGTAGACCTGCGCGCCTGACACATTGGCAATCGCGCCGGTCGAGATCAGCGTCGTCGGGTCGATCCGCAGTTCGGGCCGATCGCTGAGCGTCAGCGTCTGCGCCTGCGTCACCAAATTGCGCGGCGGCTGGATCAGCCATTCCGCATCGGCACCGATATGCAAGGAGTAGCCGTTGCCGCTGATCGGGTTACCGGCAATGCGGGCGACTGCGCCATATTGCTCGCTGCTGCCGGGCGGGGAGACGCTGGAGGCCGAGTGGATCTGGCCTGTGGTCGGTCCGGTGACATAGGCACCCACCCAGAGCTGGTCATTCCACCAGCGGGTACCGACGGCGGAGCGGAAGTCACCGGCTGCGATGTTCTGCGCGATCACGCCAGCCGAGGCGCGCTCCAGGAACATGATGTCGTTGGAGCTGGTGGACTCGTCGAGCGTCCAGGCAATGTCCATGACGCCGGCTTCCACCGCCATCTTGCCGCCGAACGGCTTCAGGCCGGTGTAGCTGAGAAAGGCATTTTCGATGCCCGACGTGCCGCCGCCGGGCAGGAAGCCGACGGCGGTGGCGCCGGCCGCACCAGTGCCGCCAAAACCGTCGGACGTGCCGCCGAAATCGTAGATCAGGGAGTAGTTCCAGTCGCCGAAGAACTTGCCGACGATGCCGATACGGGCACGGCGGATGTTCTCGCCGCTGTCGAGCTTTTGCGGCACAGTTGATGCCGTGTCGGGGCGGTAATTGTACCCTCCGACATCCCAGTGCACGCGGCTCGTGATGGCAACGCAGTTCTGCTCGTCCGCGGTGCAGATGGTCGGCCGGTTGTTCGGCATCGTCACCACGACGCCTGATGGGGCCACCGGGCCCTTGACCGGAATGGCCGCGTTGGCATTGGCGAGGGCGGCTTTCGCCTCGGAGCGCGCTTCAGCCTTGGCCTCGGCCTTCGCTTCCTGCCTGGCTTTCGCCGTGGCGGCCGTGTTCGCGGCGGTCTGGCTCTGGAGCTTGTCGAGCTTCTGCTCCAGCATTTTCAACTGCTGCTTCAGGAGCGCGATCTCCTGCTCGCTGGTACTGGCCGATTGGGCCTGGGCCTGTGAAGCCGTCAGCACGCCGGCGAGACCGATCGCCGTGGCTGCTAGTCTTGTCCTGCTCATATCGTGCTCCATCCTTTGACGAACTTCCCCAAGTCGCAACGGGAGAGCCTAAGAGTGATCGATGACTGCCCCGCGACGCGCGCGCCCGGCTCTGCGGTTCCCACTGATGCCAATTCGCCGCAACCGAATCCGCCTGGCACGAGCATGCAGGATGATGCGCATCATGCCAATCCATCGTCGCGGCAGATTGTGATTTCGCACGCTGCGCTTGCAGGTGGGACACACCGGAAAGGGGCTGAATATTGCCGCCCGGCGCCCTTCTATTGGGGGGCGAACGCGCCTATATTCCGGCGTCTTTTCCAAGAGGTAGGGATGTTTCGAGCGAACTTGACCGCCGTCGTCACGGCATTGTGCATAGGCTTTTCGGCCCACTTCAATCCGGCTGCGGCGCAGGACCGTCGCGTGCCCTCGTCGCAGGCCGAGCTGCGGTTGTCCTATGCGCCGATCGTGCAGCGGGTGCAACCGGCGGTCGTCAACGTCTATGCCGCCAAGGTGGTACAGAACCGCAACCCGCTGCTGGACGACCCCATCTTCCGCCGTTTCTTCGGCGGCGGCCAGCAGCAGGAGCAGGTGCAGCGATCGCTGGGCTCGGGCGTGATCGTCGACGCCTCCGGGCTCGTCGTCACCAACGTCCACGTCATCGAAGGTGCCGACCAGGTGAAGGTGTCGCTGTCGGACAAGCGCGAGTTCGAGGCCGAGATCGTGTTGAAGGACTCCCGCAGCGATCTCGCGGTGCTGCGCCTGAAGGATGCCAAGGAAAAGTTCCCGGCGCTCGAATTCACCAATTCGGACGAGCTGATGGTCGGCGACGTCGTGATGGCGATCGGCAACCCCTTCGGCGTCGGCCAGACCGTGACCCACGGCATCATCTCGGCGCTGGCGCGCACCCAGGTCGGCATCACCGACTATCAGTTCTTCATCCAGACCGATGCTGCGATCAATCCCGGCAATTCCGGCGGCGCGCTGGTCGACATGAACGGCAGGCTCGCCGGCATCAACACCGCGATCTATTCGCGCTCCGGCGGCTCGCAGGGCATCGGCTTCGCAATTCCCGCCAATATGGTGCGCGTCGTCGTCGCCTCCGCCAAGAGCGGCGGCAAGGCGGTGAAGCGGCCATGGCTTGGCGCGAAGCTGCAGGCGGTGACGCCGGAGATCGCCGATAGTCTGGGCCTGCGTTCGCCAAGCGGTGCGCTGGTCGCGAGCGTCGTTCCCAATGGGCCTGCGGCGAAGGCCGGGTTGAAATCCTCCGACCTCATCACCGGCATCGACGGCCAGGCCGTGGACGATCCCAACGCGTTTGACTATCGCTTTGCCACTCGCCCGATCGGCGGCACGGCGCAGATCGACGTGCAGCGCGGCGGCAAGCCGATCAAGCTGACGATCGCGCTCGAGACCGCGCCCGATACCGGCCGCAATGAGCTCGTCGTCACCGCCCGCTCGCCGTTCCAGGGCGCCAAGGTCTCGACCATCACGCCTGCGGTTGCCGACGAGCTGCATCTCGACGCCGACACCGAAGGTGTCGTCATCACCGATCTCGGTGATGACTCGCCCGCCGCCCAGGTCGGCTTCCAGAAGGGCGACATCATCCTGGCCGTCAACAACCAGAAGATCGGCAAGACCGGCGACCTCGAGAAGGCGGCGGCCGTCAACCAGCGGCTCTGGCGCATCACGCTGGTGCGGGGCGGTCAGCAGATCAACGTCACGCTGGGCGGATGAGTCCGAAGCGACCACAGCAGACGCCAACTCTCTTCGCCGCGGCGGGGCTCGATCACGATGCCCCGCATCCGCTGCCTGACAGGCTGCGGCCGCGGACGCTGTCGGAGGTCGTCGGCCAGGATCACATCCTCGGGCCCGACGGCGCGCTGACGCGCATGCTGGAGACGCGCACGCTCGGATCGCTGGTGTTCTGGGGCCCGCCCGGCACCGGCAAGACCACCGTGGCGCGGCTGCTCGCGGATGCGACCGACCTGCATTTCGAGCAGATCTCCGCGGTGTTCTCCGGCGTCGCCGACCTCAAGAAGGCGTTCGATGCCGCGCGCGCCCGCCGCGAGATGGGCAAGGGCACCCTGCTGTTCGTGGACGAGGTGCACCGCTTCAACCGCGCCCAGCAGGATTCGTTTCTGCCTGTGATGGAAGACGGCACCGTGGTCATGGTCGGCGCCACCACGGAAAATCCGTCCTTCGAGCTCAACGCGGCGCTTTTGTCCCGCGCACGGGTGCTGGTGTTTCGCTCGCTCGATGCCGCCGCGATCGAAAAGCTGTTCGCGCATGCCGAGGCGGTGGAGGGCCGCAAGCTGCCGCTCGATGCGGAGGCGAGGGCGGTGCTGGTGCGCATGGCCGATGGCGACGGCCGCGCGTCGCTGACGCTCGCCGAGGAAGTCTGGCGCTCGGCGCGGGCAGATGAAATCTTCAACGCCGCGCAATTGCAGGACATCCTGCAACGGCGCGCGCCGATCTACGACAAATCGGCCGACGGCCATTACAACCTGATCTCGGCGCTGCATAAATCGGTGCGGGGCTCCGATCCCGATGCTGCGCTGTATTATCTCTGCCGCATGCTCGATGCCGGCGAGGACCCGCTGTTCCTGGCGCGCCGCGTGGTACGCATGGCGGTGGAGGACATCGGCCTTGCCGATCCGCAGGCGCTCGTCATCGCCAATGCGGCCAAGGACGCCTTCGATTTCCTCGGCCATCCCGAAGGCGAGCTAGCGATCGCGCAAGCCGTGGTCTATCTCGCCACCGCGCCGAAATCGAACGCGGTCTATACGGCCTTCGGCACGGCGATGCAGGTGGCAAAACAGGCCGGCTCGCTGCTGCCGCCAAAGCACATCCTGAATTCGCCGACCAAGCTGATGAAGTCGGAAGGCTACGGCTCAGGCTACGAATACGACCACGACGCCCCCGACGCTTTTTCGGGGCAGGACTACTTCCCGGAGGCCCTGGGACGCCAGACCTTCTACGATCCGCCTGAGCGCGGCTTCGAGCGCGAGATCAGGAAACGGCTGGATTACTGGGCCAAGCTGCGCAAGGAGCGGGGTTCGCGTTAGAGGTGGCCATTTCGCCGTGACGAAGGGCCGCTTTTAGGGTACGCAGGCAGCCATGAGCCGCCGTATCAAAAGAACCAATCAAGAGCCCCGTTCGCGCGATGAGCGCAAGGATTCGCGTCCGCATCAGTCGCGGAGCGCGAAGAAAGCGGGACCGCGTCCGGGCGGCAAGCCCAGCAAACCGCCGCGCTTTGCCGGCGAGCGCGCCGAGCGACGTCCGCCCAAAGCTGCACAGAACAAGGTTGCGCAGGAAAGGCCAGCATCGGAGAAGCCTGTCGAGGCGCTGCTGCCGACCAAGGTGCAGACCGTCACGGTGGCGGCCGACGAGAACAATATGCGCGTCGACCGCTTCCTCGAAGCGCGCTTTCCCGGCCTGTCATTCTCCCACATCCAGCGCGTCGTCCGCAAAGGCGAGCTACGCGTCGACGGCAAGCGCGTCGACAGCAAGGATCGGCTGGAGGAGGGCCAGAGCGTCCGCATTCCACCGTTGAAGCTCGACACACCGAAGGCCGTCGGCGAGCTCTCGGAGGCCGCGCAGAAGACGCTCAAGGCGCTGAAGGAGATGACGATCTACGAGGACGACGACGTCCTCGTGCTAAACAAGCCCGCCGGCCTTGCCGTGCAGGGCGGCTCGGGCATGACGCGCCACATCGATCAGATGCTGGAGGTGATGCGCGATGCCAAGGGGCAGAAGCCGCGCCTCGTGCATCGCATCGATCGTGAGACCTCGGGCTGTCTGCTCATCGCCAAGACGCGATTTGCTGCCTCGCATCTCACCGGCGCGTTCCGCTCGCGCTCGGCGCGCAAGGTCTATTGGGCGCTGGTGCCGGGCCTGCCGAAGCCGAAGCAGGGCCGCATCTCGACCTTCCTTGCCAAGGAGGAGAGCGAGGACGACACCATCATGCGCATCGCCCAGCATGGCGACGAGGGCGCCAGCCACGCCGTGACCTACTATGCGGTGGTCGAGACCGCCGGCAACAAGCTGACCTGGGTGTCGCTGAAGCCGGTGACAGGCCGCACCCACCAGCTTCGCGCCCACATGGCCCATATCGGCCATCCCATCGTCGGCGATCCCAAATATTTCAACATCGAGAACTGGCAGCTGCCGGGCGGCCTGCAAAACCGCCTGCATCTGCTCGCGCGCCGCATCGTGATCCCGCATCCCCGCGGCGGCGTCATCGACGCCACCGCGCCATTGCCGCCGCACATGCAGCAGTCGTGGAATTTGCTCGGGCTCGATGCCAGCCGGTTCGACCCGATCGAGAACGCACCGGAGGAGTAGGTGTTGGGTGTCGTCCCGGCGAAGGCCGGGACCCATACCGCGGAATCTATCGGTAGCGGGCAGTGCTTGTACCGGCGAGCGGATTGGGACTACCGGTCTTCGCCAAAGCCCTGCTGCGGAGTATGGGTCCCGGCCTTCGCCGGGACGACACCGAGGATTGGGCTGGCGATTGCAGCCCTAGTCAATTCCGAAACTGCTCCAGGAACATCCGCAAGCTGTCATGCGGGCTCTCGACATCCATGATCAGCCAGCCCTCGGGGCCGTTGACGAGGATGAAGTTCAGCGCGACCTTGCGGCCGTGATTGTCGAAATTCGCCGCGACATAGGTCTTGTCGTATTGCTTGCGGGTGATCGCGATCGTCACAGGGCCGAGCTTCCAGTTCGGGCTCTGCACCAGGAAGTCATAGGGCTCGCTGCGCGGCGCGGACCATGCCTTGCGCAATGAGGGGTCGAAGAATTGCCGAGTCGTGGCATTGTCCCGCGGCAGGCCTCTCGACAGCTCCGGCGCGCCGTTGCCGTAATGGGCATAGACGTTGCGGATCAGCGATTCCGGGGTCCGAAAGCCGGCCCCGGCCGCGACCGGCCAAAGCCCGGCGAACAGGGCCACAATGCCCGCAAGTTCCCTCATGCCCGCCGCTCGCTTTATCAGCCACAGGTCTTACTTTAGAAGCCTAAAGCATGATCCGGGAAAGTGCGAAGCGGTTTTCCGAAAAGATCATGCTCAAACAATAACCTAAAGCGCGATGACGTTCATCCTGATCTCATCGCGCTTTAGCACCCAGCGACCGGGACCGAAAACTCACATGCGCGAATTGTTCGAAGAAGCAGCCAGCCAGCCCCCGCCGGACCCACGGGAATCGGCACGCGCCTCCGCGCGGACGCCGCTGCGCAAGCGCTTCTACAAGGAGGTCGGCGTCACCGAGACCGAGGGCGGCTTTGCCATCACGCTCGATGGCAGGCCGATCCGCACGCCGTCCGGCCGCCAGGTGGTGATCCCGGCGCGGGCGCTGGCCGATGCCGTGGCCGCGGAATGGGCCGCCCAGGGTGAGGCGATCGACCCCGTGACCATGCCGCTGACGCGGATCGCCAACAGCGTGGTCGAGGGCGTGATCGACCGCGTCGAGCTCGTCAGGGACGATCTCGCCAAATACTTCGAGACCGACCTGCTGTTCTATCGCGCCGGCCATCCCGAGGGGCTGGTCGCCCGAGAGGCCGCGCATTGGGACGGCGTGCTGTTCTGGGCCGCAGAGGCGCTGGGAGCGCATTTCATCCTCTCCGAGGGCATCATGCATGTGAGGCAGCCCGATGAGGCGCTCCGGGCTGCCCGTGCGGCGCTGCCTGGCGATCCCTGGTCCTTGGCTGCGCTCCACATGGTGACGACCCTGACCGGCTCGGCGCTGCTGGCGCTGGCGCTGGCCCATGGCGTGCGCGACGCCGACCAGGTCTGGGCCGCGGCCCATGTCGATGAGGACTGGAACATCGACCAATGGGGCGTGGATGAGGAGGCGGCCGCCCGCCGGGCCACCCGCCTCAGGGATTTCGAGTCCGCCGTCGCGGTGCTGGCGGCGGTGAACCCGCCTAGGACCTAAGGTCCTTAACGAGAGGTTTACGCCGGGGCCCTAGGGTGGGATTCGCATTCCCCGGGCCTCTGAAATGCCGACGCCGATAAGCTCGATCCTTCCGGTCAGTGCCGCCAGCCCCGTGGCTGATGCGGCAACGCCCGACCTCGTGCTCCAGGCCGGCACCGTCGTCGATGCCAGGGTCGTCAGCTTGCTCGCCGACAATTTGGTGCGGATCGCGATCGCCAACCTCTCGATGGACGTGATGTCCGAGGTGTCGCTGACCCCGGGGCAAAATCTCCAGCTCGCGGTCTCGCAGAACGACGGCACGATCAGGCTCGCCGTGGTCAACGGGGCAGGCGAGGCCAGCGCCGATCAGGTCACGCTGACGCCGACCGCAGCCTCGCTGGTCGAGAGCCCGCCGCTGGCGCCGTCGGTCAATGCGGCCCGCAACACGCTGACACCTTTGGAGCAGGTCGCCGTCACCGCTGCCTCGGCCGAGGCAGTCACAAAACAGGGCAGCCAGGCGCCGCTATTCGCCAATCTCGCATCGGTCGTATCAGGCAGCGATCTGCCGGCCGGACTGAAGCAGGCCGTGCTGGACGTGCTGGCACAGCAGACGCCACTCAACATGGCGTTGGATGGCGGCGATATCGAATCCGCGTTCCAGAAATCCGGCCTGTTTCTCGAGGCTTCGCTGGCCGCGGGCGCAACGCCGCAGCCAGGGGCCGTGCCGGACTTGAAGGCCGCGCTGCTCGTGCTGCGCCAGACACTGGCCGCGACGTCAGTCACGCCAGCGACTGCCGCGCCACAAGTCGCAGCACAGAACACAGCACCTGCGCCTGGCACGCCGGTTGTTCTGCAGACTGCAGTCTCAGCGTTGCCGGTGGCAGGCGCAACAACACAGGCGGTGCTTGCGTCGCCTGCTGCGGCGATTGCTCAATCTGCACAATTGCCGCGCGAGGCTGCGCAGCCCGCTGCCGTTCTGGCCGACATCGCCGGCGAAACGCCGCAGGCGGCTCTGCCTCGCACCACCATGTCGGCGGGTGTCGCCGCGAGCCTGCTGCAAGAGGTCACGCAAAGCCTGCCGCGCCTGACCGGCAACGTGCCGGGTGCGACCAAGGCCGTTCCTGACGGCCATATCTTCGAGGCAGCTACGCGCACGACGACGCCACCGCCGTTCCGCGGCGCGCTACCGGCGCAGCAACCCGTCGCTTCGCCGTCGCTCGCGCCCACCACACCGCTCGCTGCCACCGTGCATCGCCTGCTCGGCGACACCGATGCTGCGATCGCGCGGCAGACGCTGCTTCAGGTCGCTTCGCTGCCTGATCGCGCTGACGCCAGTGGCCATCGCAGCGACCCGACCGCGCCGCAGTGGAATTTCGAGATTCCGTTTGCGACCCCGCAAGGCACCGCGATGGCGCAGTTCGAGATCTCGCGCGACGGCGGCAACGAAACGCCCGATCCCGCCAAGCGCGCCTGGCGCGCGCGCTTCACCATCAATGTCGAGCCATCAGGACCCGTGCACGCGCTGATCACGCTCAACGGCGACAAGACCTTTGTGCGGATGTGGGCCGAACGGCCGGCGACCGCGCAGCAGCTCCGCGCCGGCATCGGCGAGCTCAATCAGGCGCTGACCAAGGCCGAGCTCAAGCCCGGCGACATCATCGTGCGCGACGGCACGCCGCCGCTGGCCGCGCCGGCGCGCGCCGGGCATTTCCTGGATCGCGCCACATGAGCGACGAATCCAAGCTCGCGATTGCGCTGCATTACGAGAAGGGTAGCGGCGCCCCCGTCGTGATTGCCAAGGGCAAGGGCACCATCGGCGCCAAGATCGTCGAGATCGCCAAGGCTCATGACATTCCGATCGAGGAGAACGAGATTTTGGCCGGGGCGCTCTCCAAGGTCGAGCTCGGCGACGAAATCCCGCCCGACCTCTACAAGGCCGTCGCCGAAGTTCTGGTGTTCGTGCTGCGGCTGTCGGGCCGCGCGCGCTAGCGCACAACGCCAGCGCGTCTCTCTCCACACGTCATTGCGAGCCAACGGGTCCGCGCAAAGCGCGGCCCGATGACAGGCTCCGCGAAGCAATCCAGAATCTTTCTGCGGAGGGGCTCTGGATTGCTTCGCTGCGCTCGCAATGACGGAGTGTGGGGTCGCTATCCCAGCTTGAACAGCGCCTGCAAAAACTCCACGACTGCTTTCTTCGACTCCGCGGCCGTTGTCGGATTGCCGCCGACATGCGGGTTGAGCTCGACACAAGCGTCCTTGTAGGTGAAGGGCGCGTTGGTATCGCCGTTCATCAGCACGCCGCCGTCGCCCTCCTTGATATGGCAGTTGCGCACGGTCTGGGCGTTGGCTGAAACCGTCACCGCATTGACGCCGAGCAATCCGCTGTCAAAGCCGTGCGCGCTGTCAGGATATTCGGTCAGCACCACGTTGCGGCCAGCAGCCTTGAGCCGTTCGACGAAGGCCTTGCAGCTCTTCACCGGGTTATAATCATCAGGCGTGCCGTGGAAGATGCGGATCGGGCGGGCCGCGACCTCGGTGTCGGTCTGATAGGTGGTCGAGCAGTCCGGATAGAACGGGATATAGCCCGCGAACTGGAGGCCAGACTTGTTCCAGAGTTTGTTGAAGCGGTCGAGGCTCGCATAGAGCGTCGCCTGCCCTCCGCGCGAAAAACCCATCAGCACGATGCGGTCAGGATCGACGCGCGGGTGCTTGGCCAGGATTTCCAGCGAGTGGTAGATGTCGATGATCAGGTTGAGCCGGCCGAGCAGGGCCTGGTTCGGCCCTGTCACCGTCAGCCCGCGGCCGGTGAAGCCGTCGATCACGAAGGTCGAGATGCCCATGGCGTTGAATTCGTGCACCCAGGCCTCCGTGGTGGCGCTGACACCGCCCGAGCCGTGCATCAGCACCACGACCGGCATCTTGCCGGTGCCCTGCGCCACGCGGAATTCGCCGGCGACGGTCACCGGCTTCCCGGCCGCTTCATCGCCGCTCAGAAATTGCTGGTCGGAGAGGGTGAGTGACGGGATCGGGAAGATCTCGGTGCGGGCGGGGGCTTCCTTGGGAAGCGATTGAGCGCTGGCGAGCCCTGATGAAACGCAGAGTGCGATGAGCGCCACAGCGACGCGGAATGCCGTCGGCATTGATCCTCCCCTAAAGTTTTGGGGAAGTAGATCAATGCCCATGCGCGCTGTCAATTTGCGCGCGGCAGTTTCACACCTTGTCGCCCGGCTTCTTCGCCGTCAGCGCCTGATCGATCGCAAAGCCTCCGATCTCGCTCATCGCCTGCGCGATCACGTCGCCCTTGCGCGCAAAGCCGCTGGAGAGATAGTCGAACTGGGTGCGCGCCAGCCGCAGCACCTCGATCGGCACGGTCACCGCGGTCTCGTTGAAAGCATCGACCGAGGCGCGCAACGTATCGAGCTCGGTGGTGAGCTTGCCGATATGGCTCTCCGCATCCTGCATCAGGCCGAGCAGCTTGCCGCGCTCGGTGTCGAACGCGGCACGCTCGCTGGCCGCGGCGGTCGTCACCTCGGCTAGCTGCGTCCGCAGCGCGGCGATCTGGCTGACCATCGCGTCGGATGCGAGTTCAGTGGCCTCGCGCAGCTCCCCCAGGCGCTTGTTCTCTTCCTGCTGCTCGTGAAACAGCCGTTCGGCCGACATGGCCCGCTGTTTGAGTGATTCAATCAGTGCGGCCGCGCGCAGCAGCATCTCGCCGTTCCGCCCCGACACCATGCTGGCCATGCGCCGCAGGAAGTCGGTGGTCTCGGACGCGCTGTTCGCAGGCAAGGGAACGACGGTGGCGGACATGAGGTGATGCTTGCAGCCGGACGTGATGACCGCCGCCGTACCGACTGAGCTCACGCAACATTCGGCGCCTGATCGCAAGCCTGGAGCAAGCCTGAATCGGCAGGCCCGGTCAACCGGCCAGCCGCGACAAAATCACGGTCATCCCGCCGCTCGCGCGGCAGCTCAGGCGCCGTTCTGCCGGCCGATCCGCCCCAGATGGGTGAAGCCGAACCCGGCGGAATATTTCAGGCCGTAGCCCAGCGCCCGGTCGATGCCGATATGAGCGAGCCAGATCAAGCCGATGGAGAAGGTGAGGGGCGCGGCGAGGCCAAAACCCAGCGTCAGCAGCGCCACCGGCGCCATGTAGCTGTGGGCGGCGTTGTAGACCAGCGCACCGAATTTGGCGTCCACGAGGTACGCCAGGAAACTCAGATCCGGCACCAGGAAGAGCAGGACATAGACCCACCAGGAGCCGCCCCAGGTCGCATAGAGCGCCGTCATGGCCGCGAACAGAGCGAGCCCCTCGAGCCGCAGCAGGGCCCTGACGCCGCCGGTCACGGCGCCCGTCTCGACAACTCCCTCGTCCATCGTGGCCTCCAGGGCAAAACTTTGTAATTCCTGCGCTTTCACGCTACGTCAAAGCAGCCCTGCGGCGCCGAAAGCCGCTTCCCGGCCTGCAAAATGCCGTGTTAGAACGCCCAGCACTTAAGGCTTAAGAACTGGCGGGAGCAAATGAAACATATCCTGGACGCCCTTGAAGATCGTCGCGCCGGCGCCAAGCTCGGCGGCGGGGAGAAGCGCATCGAGGCGCAGCACGCCCGCGGCAAGCTGACCGCGCGCGAGCGCATCGAGCTCCTGCTCGACAAGGGATCGTTCGAGGAGTTCGACATGTTCGTCGAGCACCGCTCCACCGAGTTCGGCATGGAGAAGACCAAGGTCCCGGGCGACGGCGTCGTCACCGGCTGGGGCACCGTCAACGGCCGCAAGACCTTCGTCTTCGCCAAGGATTTCACGGTGTTCGGCGGCTCGTTGTCCGAAACGCACGCGCTGAAAATTACAAAGCTCCAGGACATGGCGATGAAGGCGAGGGCGCCCATCATCGGCCTCTATGATGCGGGCGGCGCCCGCATCCAGGAGGGCGTCGCCGCGCTTGCCGGTTACTCCTACGTGTTCCGCCGCAACGTGCTGGCCTCGGGCGTGATCCCGCAGATCTCGGTCATCATGGGCCCCTGCGCCGGCGGCGACGTCTATTCGCCTGCGATGACCGACTTCATCTTCATGGTGAAGAACACCAGCTACATGTTCGTCACCGGGCCTGATGTCGTGAAGACCGTGACCAACGAGGTCGTCACCGCCGAAGAGCTCGGCGGCGCCTCGGTGCACGCCACGCGCTCGTCGATCGCCGACGGCGCCTTCGAGAACGACGTCGAGACGCTTTTGCAGATGCGTCGCCTGATCGACTTCCTGCCTGCTAACAACAGCGACGGCGTGCCGGAATGGCCGAGCTTCGACGACATCGGCCGCGTCGACATGTCCCTGGACACGCTGATTCCCGACAATCCGAACAAGCCCTACGACATGAAGGAGCTGATCCTGAAGGTCGTGGACGAGGGCGACTTCTTCGAGATCGCGGAAGCCTTCGCCAAGAACATCGTCACCGGCTTCGGCCGCATCGCCGGCCGCACCGTCGGCTTCGTCGCCAACCAGCCGATGGTGCTGGCCGGCGTGCTCGACTCTGACGCCTCACGCAAGGCCGCGCGCTTCGTGCGCTTCTGCGATGCCTTCAACATTCCGATCGTCACCTTCGTCGACGTGCCGGGCTTCCTGCCCGGCACCGCGCAGGAATATGGCGGCCTGATCAAGCACGGC
Organism: Bradyrhizobium sp. CCBAU 45384; assembly: GCF_028128665.1. Taxonomy (NCBI): domain Bacteria; kingdom Pseudomonadati; phylum Pseudomonadota; class Alphaproteobacteria; order Hyphomicrobiales; family Nitrobacteraceae; genus Bradyrhizobium; species Bradyrhizobium sp. CCBAU 45384. The sequence goes on along the minus strand of NZ_LBIZ01000101.1, from coordinate 102,457 downwards.
GCCAAGCTCCTGTTCGCGTACTCGCAGTGCACGGTGCCGCTCGTCACCGTCATCACCCGCAAGGCCTATGGCGGCGCCTTTGACGTCATGGCGTCCAAGGAGATCGGCGCCGACATGAACTACGCCTGGCCGACCGCCCAGATCGCCGTGATGGGCGCCAAGGGCGCGGTCGAGATCATCTTCCGCAGTGACATCGGAGACCCCGACAAGATCGCCGCCCGCACCAAGGAATACGAAGACCGCTTCCTGTCGCCTTTCATCGCCGCCGAACGCGGCTACATCGATGACGTCATCATGCCGCATTCGACGCGGAAGCGCATCGCAAGGGCGCTGGCGATGCTGAAGGACAAAAAGACGGAGATGCCGGCGAAGAAGCACGACAATTTGCCGTTGTGAGAAATGAGTAGGGTGGGTTAGGCGAAGCCGTAACCCTCCCTACAGGTTCGATCAAAATCCCATGACCGAAGACGATCCGACCGACGAAATCGCCGACATCGAAGATCGCATCGAGCGGCTCGCCGAGATCGCCGAGCGGTGCCGGAAGTACATCCTGGCGTCCAAGATCGCGATTGGCAGCGGTGCGGTGCTGCTCCTGGCCACCATTCTCGGGCTATTTGGATTTGGTCAGACCGCTGCGCTCGGCTCGATCGCCTTGGTGCTCGGCGGCATCGTCTCGCTCGGCTCGAACATCAGCACGTTGCGGCAGACGGACGACGCGATCGGGGCTGCCGAGGCGCGCCGGTCGGCGCTGATCGGCAGCATCGATCTGCGCGTGGTGGCGGATACGCCGATGAAGCTGGTGTGACGCCCCGGGCAGGCCGTGCGCATCACGCGGCGGTCTTGAGGGTCAGCTCAGACAGTTCGGCGCGGCATTCGGCTGCGAAGGTTTGAAGCTGCTCCGCCGTCCGCCGGTCGAGGATGGCTTTCGCCAGCCGCTCGGCGCGGGCAATCTGTTCTCTGAGATATGCGATGCGGGACATGGGACACCTTTCTTTCTCTGAAATGGCTTCGCGGCAATTCGTTGTGGCTGTGATGACTGTAGAGCTACCGCGACGCCATGTGTGTGCGGTCGATCACATTGCCCGGGGCCTTATCGGCCGCCGCGACATGCGCCATGCGGTCTTCCGTCCGTGAGGTCGGCCATGGGCTGTCTCCGTGCTGTCTCAGCCCCAGGACGGATGGAGACGGCGCGCTCCGACGGGAGATGCGAATTTTTTGGCCGAGCGCAGGACGGATGGAGCTTCTTTCCATCGGGGCTCTCTGCAGTGAACCTGAACGGTCGATTCAGCGGCGGTTCATATCGGCGCCGCGACACTTGTTCTGCATCACTTGATCGATGAAGCAGAGGATTAAGTCATGGAGCGCCGGAACTTTTTGAAACTTGCATTCGGTGTCGCGGCGGGAGCTGCCGCGTTCACCGCCGCCGCGCAGGCCGCGCCGCTCGCGCCGCAAGTGCTGGGGAAAGACAGCCTGCCATCGGCGAATCCGGACGCTCATCCTGCCGTCACCACCAGCGAGGAAGCAGCCCAGCTCCAGCCGGAGCAGGTGCGTTGGGGTCACGGCCACTGGCATCACCGTCACTGGGGTTGGCATCACCGTCACTGGGGCTGGCGTCACCGCCACTGGGGCTGGCGTCACCGTCATTGGGGTTGGCGCCATCGCTGGCATCGTCGCCATTGGCGTCACTGGTAACGCCGCGTCCGGAATGAAAAAGGGGATCGCAATCGCGATCCCCTTTTTGCTGTTTCGCAATTGCGAGAGATCAGAACGGACGGCAGCGGCCGGCGTACCAGCGGAAGCCATAGGGGCACACGCGCGGACGCACCACGACAACAGGCGGAGCAACCACGACCGGCGCGGGAGCCACGACGACCCGCTCCATCGGACGGCAGCCGCCATAGGGGCCGCGGTACCAGCCCGGGCCGCAACCCCCGGCGGCGCTGGCGGACTCGCTGAAGCCGACGGCCGCGCTGGCGAGCATCGCGGCGGCGAAAAGATATTTCATCTGATTTTCCTTCTGGTCTCTGGAAGCAAGTTCTTGGAAGCAAGTTCTTGGAAGCAAGTTCTTGGGACAGGGGCTTAGCGCCTGCGGCGCGCAATGAATCAACAGACACGATTCGACACATTAAAACGAGTACGTGCCGTTACGTTGCGATCCAAACCTGCCAATCATGACCTGAATGCGGCATGAACATTTTTCGCGTGCGGCTTCGCGCGACATCGATGACGCGACAGCATGATCCGGAAAAGTGTGCAGCGGTTTTCCGAAAAGATCATGCTCAAACAAAGAGCTAAAGCGCGATGACGATTCAACCCAATCTCATCGCGCTTTAGCGGCCGAGAAAGCCCAACACGAGCTCTCGGTACTTCTCCGGCGCCTCCAGGAAGACGAGGTGACCGGTGTCCGGAATAATCTCGGCGCGCGCATTCGGCATCTTCGCAGCCAACGCTTTTGCAAGCTCGGCATTCTGCCCCATCTTTGCGCGCAACGCTTCCGGCGCATTCGGCCGGCCCGGGGCGTTGTGGTCGTCGGCGCCCATGATGAACAGTGTCGGCGCGGTGATCTCAGGAATTTCGTGCGCGACCGGCTCGCGATAGATCATCTGGCCGGATGAGACGAAGGCGCGCAGCCAGCGCGGATAGTCGGGGCTGCCCTTGATGTTGAAGCGGGCGTCGATGAACGGCGTGATCGCCTCCGGCGGCAGCTTGATCGCATAATTGGTCTGGAGCTGCTTTCGGTAGCCGTCGGCGGTGAGCTTGTCCTCGGTCTCGATGATTGTCTCGGTCGGAACCGGCGGCACGTAGAGACGATAGTCTTCGAGGCCGATCGGTGCGGTCAGCACCAAATGGGCGACACGGTCCGGATAGGCGCGGGCGATGCGCACCCCTAACATGCCGCCGAGCGAATGCGCGACGATGTCGACCTTGTCGATTTTGAGGTGATCGAGCAGCGCGATGGTGTTGCGCGCCAGATTGTCGAAATGCAACTCGCCCATCGGCTTGGAGGATTTGCCGAAGCCGATCTGGTCCGGCACGACCACACGATAGCCCGCGTCGTTGAGTATCTTGATGACATCAGCCCAGTAGCTCGACGGGAAATTGCGCCCATGCAGCAGCACGACGGCGCGGCCGTTCGGCTGAGCTGGGGCGACGTCCATATAGGCCATGGCGAGCTGCTCGCCGTCATTGACAACAGGCAGCAGATGCACGGGATAGGGATAGGCAAAGCCTTCGAGCGCAATGCCGTAAGGCTCGCGCTGGGGCGCGTCGGCGGCGTGGGCGGTGGCGAAGGGGGAAGCGAGCAGGGCGGCGGCGAGAGCGGCCGGGAGAATGCGGATCATAGTAGCGCGATCAGTCCTTGCTGTTCCCGAACAGCGCCGCGAATTGTTTCTCGCCGGTGCGGGTGAAATTCACCACACGGCTGCCGGGCGTGGCATCGCGCGCGGCCCATTTCAGCTCGGCAAAGCGCTGCATCATGGCAGCCCCGAGCGTGCCGGCGAGATGGTGGCGCCGCTCGCTCCAGTCGAGGCAGGCCTTGCAGACCGGGCGGCGCGGATGGCTGAGCATGTCGGGCGAGATCTGCAAATGCTTGGCGAGGAAGCGCTCGCCTTCCGTCGTCAGCTCGATCTCCTGCTTCTTCTGCTTTACGAGGTTGCGCGACCGAAGCGAGTCCAGCATCTGCACGCCGAGATCGCCGGCGAGGTGGTCGTAGCAGATCCGCGCCCGGCGCAGCGCAGGATCCTTCGGTCCGGTGCGCACGCGCATATGGCCGGTGCGCGCGGCAAGACCGGCGAGTCCTTCGAGCACGCCGGCGACGTCGTCGTCGGTGAGGCGGTAGTAGCGGTGGCGGCCCTGCTTCTCCGGCTCGACCAGCCCGCCGGCCTCGAGCTTGGCCAGATGCGAGCTCGCGGTCTGCGGCGTGATGCCGGCCTCCTGCGCCAGCTCGCTCGCCGTGAGCGCGCGGCCGTTCATCAGCGCCGTGAGCATGTTGGCGCGGGCGGGATCGCCGACCAGCGCGGCGACCATGGCGATGTCGGGTCCTGATTTCATGCTTCGATGGTAGCCGAAGCATTGTGGTCGAGCAAGAGCGTAGCGTCTCACCAAGTCGTCATCGCGGGACCCGTAGGGTGGGCAAAGGAGCGGAGCGACGTGCCCACCAATCGTCGTTGCAAGAGACGAGGTGGGCACGCTTCGCTTTGCCCACCCTACGAGACCTGCGCTCGCAATGACAGCGCGAAAACAGGAGCCCAACATGTCCGTCACCGTCTTCATCCGCTACCAGCTCGATCCCTTCAAGCGCGCGCAGTTCGAGGACTATTCGAAGCGCTGGCTGACCATCATCCCGAAATGTGGCGGCGACCTGATCGGCTATTTCATGCCGCATGAAGGCACCAACAACATCGCCTTTGCACTGATCACTTTCGAGAGCCTCGCCGCCTACGAGGCCTATCGCGCGCGGCTGCGGCAGGATGGCGAAGGCATCGCGAACTTCCATTTCGCCGAGGACAACAAGTTCATCCTGGCGGAAGAGCGCACCTTCCTGCGCAAGGTGGTATTGGACTAGCGCCGTCCTGCGAGCGTCCCTATCTCTGCGCGGCCAACAAGGGAGAGAAACATGCATGTGACAACGGCTGACAAGCGCGCGACGTTCCGGAAGCTGCACGAGAGCGGCTGCTTCATCCTGCCCAATCCGGTCGATGTCGGCGGCGCCAAGGCGTTGCAGCATCTCGGTTTCAAGGCGATCGCCTCGTCGAGCGCGGGCTTTGCCTGGACCATCGGCAAGGCCGACAATCGCGTCACCGTGGAGGACGTCTGTCAGCATCTGGCAGCATTGAGCTCGTCCGTCGACATTCCCGTGAACGCGGATTTCGAGGGCGGTTTTGCCGTCGAGCCGGACCAGGTCGCAGAAAATGTCGAGCGTGGCGTGCGCACCGGCGTCGCCGGCCTGTCGATTGAGGATTCCACCGGCGACAAGGACAAGCCGCTCTATGATCGCGCGCTTGCGGTCGAGCGCATCAAGGCCTCGCGCAAGGCGATTGGCGACAGTGGCACGCTGCTGGTCGGCCGCTGCGAGGCTTATCTCTGGGGTGTCACCGATCTCAAGCTCGTCATCGACCGGCTCACGGCTTACGCCGATGCCGGTGCCGATTGCCTCTACGCGCCGGGCCTGAAGACGCGCGAGGACATCGCCGCCGTGGTGAAGGCCGTCGCACCAAAGCCGTTCAACCTGCTGATCGGCGGCTCCGGCTTGTCGCTGAAGGAGGCCGAAGATCTCGGCGTGCGCCGCATCAGCGTCGGTGGCTCGCTCGCCCGCGCCGCCTGGGGCGGCTTCATGCGCGCGGCGAAGGAAATGGCGGAGAAGGGGACGTTTAGCGAACTGGCCGGCGGCTATCCCGGCGGCGAGCTCAACAAGATGTTCAGCTAGCTCCCAACGAAAGCGGCGGGACCTTTCGATCCCGCCGCTCTCTCATCCTCTCGATGTCATGCCCCGCGCAGGCGGGGCATCCAGTAGTCCGAGGCTTATCGATTCGACTTCAACCGTCTCGGAGTACTGGATCGCCCGGTCGAGCCGGGCGATGACGTTTGTGTGCTACGCGAAGACGGTCGTGCCGTTACTTCGCGCCGTCAGACGGCGTCTGCGTATCCGGCGCCGGCTTGGTCGGCGCAGCACCCGTGGTTACGCCCGGCGCGGTGTTGTTGCGCGGCGTCACGTCACGCATGCCGGGAGGGGCGGCCGGATTGGTCGACGGAGCCTGCTGCGCGGTCTGCGTGGCCGGCGTATTGCTCGCCTGGTTGCCGGTGCCGGTGTTGTTCAAGCCATAGAACACGGCGCCCAACACCAGGGCGATCGCCACCGCGAACAGCGCTATCTTGCCGCTGGAGGCGGGGCCTTCGCCAAGCTCGGGATCTGCCTGAAGGTCGGCATCCCGGCGCGCCGCGCGAAGATACTCATCGTCGGCGAGGTTCGGGCGGTACGGATCGTTGGGAAAACGGTCGTCAGCCATCGATTGGGTCTCCTCGTTGATTGCCCTCAGACAACCCTCGGCTGCGAGATTCTGTTCCGGGTTCCCTAGTGCTTTCGTCGGATGTTGCCCTCGGGCGAGGAATCGGGAACCTGTTCATGCGGGAACTCGGCGCGTAAGTTCCGCCGCAAAAGAAGGGAACACAGCGATGTGGAGCCTGCCACCGACCGATAGCGTGCTCCATTTCATGTCGTTGGTCGCCGTCGCCGCGCAAGGCATGACGGCTGCGCTTGCGGCAGGACGGCGCAGCATGGATTGGCTCGGGGTCTGCTTCCTCGGTTGCATCACCGCGCTCGGCGGCGGCACGCTACGCGATCTCTTCCTCGGCCATTATCCGCTGGCCTGGGTGCAGAACCCGATCTATCTCGCGCTCGCCGGCGGGGCGGCGTTCCTCACGATCCTGTTCGCGCGTCTCGTGCACCGGTTGAAGATCGCCTTCATCGTGCTCGATGCCATCGGTCTTGTCGTCTTCACCATGGCCGGCTGCGACATCGCCTGGCAGATGGATGCCTCGCTGCCGATCGTGATCGTTTCCGGCATGGTGACGGGCTGCGCCGGCGGCGTGCTCCGCGACGTGCTCTGCAACGACGTGCCGCTCCTGTTTCGCTCCGAGCTTTACGCGAGTGTCTCCGTGGTGACGGGGCTGTTCTATGCCACCGCGTTCGGTTTGAATCTCAACGCCGGGCTATGGACCATCCTGACCTTCGCCCTCGGCATCACTTTTCGTCTTCTCGCCGTGCGCTACAAATGGGAGATGCCGAAATTCGTGTTCACGGGGGACGAGGAGTAGCAGCTCTCTCGGCATCGTCATTGCGAGCGCAGCGAAGCAATCCAGAGTCTTTGCGTGGAGGAATTCTGGATTGCTTCGCTGCGTTCGCAATGACAGGGAGACAGCTACGGCGCCTGCCTGCGCGCTTTCGCCACCTGCGCCGGCGTCACCAGCAGGCCGGCATTGCCCCAGGAATTGCGGATGTAGTTGGTGACCGCCGCGATCTCCTCATCCGATAATTGCTTGGCATAGCCGGGCATCTCGCCGGTGTTCGGCGCGCGCGGCGTCGTCACGGTGTGGGCGCCGTCGAGAATGACGCGCAAGGTCGAGGAGGGGTTGATGGATTGCAGCAGCGCATTGCCCGGAAGCGGCGGATAGATGCGGGGCGCGCCGGAGCCGTCGGCTTCATGGCAGGCGATGCAGAATTTTGCGTAGACCGCCTGGCCCGCTTTCATCTCGGCCGCCTCGGGCGGCGCCACGATGGTCTCGCGCCGCGCCGGCGGCAGGCTCTTCAAATAGATCGCGATCGCTCGGATGTCGGCATCGCTCATCTTCGAGGCCGAGTTGACGATCACCTCGGCCATCGGCCCGCCGGCATGGCTCCTGGCGTTGCGGCCGCTCTGCAGATATTCGGTAATGTCCTCAGTGCTCCACGATTGCAGCCCGGTCCGCGCAGCGCCATCGAGGCGCGGTGCGTACCAGCCGTCGATTTCGTTGCCGGTCAGCGCCTGCGCGCTCTTGTCTGCGCCCAAAGCGTTCTTCGGAGTGTGGCAGGCGCCGCAATGACCGAGCCCGGTGACGAGATAGCCGCCCCGATTCCACGCTGCGCTCTTGTTCTGGTCCGGCTCGAACAGCCCGGGCGTGAAGAACAGCAAGTTCCAGCCGCGCATCAGGAAGCGATAGTTGAGGGGCCAGTGCAGCTCCGGCGGCTTGTTGCGGCTGATGACGGGCGCGAGGGTGCCGAGATAGGCGCGGATCGCCAGCGTGTCGTCCTTGGTCATCCGCGTGAAGTAGGGGTACGGGAAGGCTGGATAGTAGAGCGAGCCGTCCGGCGCGGTGCCATAGCGCAAGGCGCGGGTGAAATCGGCGTCGGTCCAGGCGCCAATCCCGGTGTCGCGATCAGGCGTCAGGTTCGGCGCATAGATCGCACCGAAGGGCGTGTCGATGCGTTTTCCCCCGGCGAAGGGTTTGGCGGGATCGGCGGTGTGGCAGCCCGCGCAGTCGCCGGCCTCGACCAGCGTCTTGCCATAGGCGATCAGCTCGGGCGACGGCTCGGCGGCCAGAGCGGCCTCCGCAACCGCACTGCACAACAGCGCAACAGCCAGAATCGTCCGCATCGAAAGCCTGCTCCTGCGACCATCAGTCGAATGCCCAATCATAGCGGCGTCATGTCGTTTCGCGACAGCGGGGGTATGGTGACACAAATTGAAAATCGCCAATGTCTTTCCGGCCACGAAATTGCGTTTTTTTCCCGTCGCCGCGGAAGGGCCAGATTTGTGATGCGCTGCGTTAAATATCCGACATAGAGTGGCAGAGGTGGTCGGCGTGCCCTTGCTGAAAACAACGGGCAGGCAACGGCTTAGGCAGCCAAACGCTCAAAAGGGCGGAAGAGGACAAGAATGGGCATCAACCAGGGTCCGATCAGTCTCGATCAGAAATACACGCAAGGCACCGGCCATATCTTCACGACGGGCATCCAGGCGCTGGTCCGTCTGCCCATGGCGCAGATCAGGCGCGACCGCGCCGCCGGCCTGAACACCGCGGGCTTCATCTCCGGCTACCGCGGCTCGCCGCTCGGCGGCTACGACCAGCAGCTTTTCGCCGCGCGAAAGCACCTCGAGCAGTACAACATCAAATTCCAGCCCGGCGTGAACGAGGACCTGGCGGCGACCGCCATCTGGGGCTCACAGCAGCTCAACCTCTCGCCCGGGGCCAAATATGACGGCGTGGTCGGTATCTGGTACGGCAAGGGCCCCGGCGTCGACCGCTGCGGCGACGTCTTTCGCCACGGCAATGCCGCCGGCTCCGCCAAGAACGGCGGCGTGCTATGCCTTGCCGGCGACGACCACGGCGCCAAATCCTCCACCGTCCCGCATCAGTCCGACCACGCCTTCATCTCGGCGCTGATGCCCTATCTCTATCCTTCGAGCATCCACGAGATGATCGAGATGGGCCTGCTCGGCATCGCGATGTCGCGCTATAGCGGCTGCTGGGTCGGCATGAAGGTGATCACGGAGACGGTGGAGACCACCGCCGAGATCGACCTCACCGACGAGATGAAGCCCTTCATCATCCCCAGCGATTTCGAGCTGCCGCCCGGCGGCCTCAACCTGCGCTGGCCCGACGATCGCTTCGAGCAGGACCGGCGCCTGCAGGACTACAAGGGCTTTGCCGCGATCGCCTTCGCACGCGCCAACAAGGTCAACCGCGTCACCATGGATTCGCCGAACGCCCGTTTCGGCATCATGGCCTCGGGCAAGAGCTATGAGGACGTGCGGCAGGCGCTGCGCGAGCTCGGCATCACCGAAGAGATCGCCGCTAGAATCGGCCTTCGTCTTTACAAGATCGGCATGCCCTGGCCGCTGGAGCCGGAGGGCGTGCGCCAGTTCGCCGTCGGCTTGGAGGAGATCTTCATCGTCGAGGAACGGCGCGAGATCGTCGAGAACCAGGTCAAGCAGGAGCTGTTCAACTGGCGCGACGACGTCCGCCCGCGCATCGTCGGCAAGATGGACGAGCACGACAAGCGCTTCCTGACCTTCGCCGCCGAGCTCAGCGTCGCCTCGCTTGCGACCTCGCTGACCGAACGGCTGCTTCGACTTAATCTCAACCCCGAGATTGCCGAGATGCTTCGCGCCAAGGCCGACTGGTTCAACGGCCGGCAGGCGTCCCAGATGATCCCCACGGCGCCGGTTTCTCGCACCCCTTACTTCTGCTCCGGCTGCCCCCACAACACCTCCACGAAAGTCCCTGAGGGCAGCCGTGCGCTCGCCGGCATCGGCTGCCATTTCATGGCGCTGTGGATGGACCGCTCGACCGAGACCTTCACCCATATGGGCGGTGAGGGCGTGCCATGGGTCGGTATCGCCCCCTTCACCAACGAGAACCACATATTCGCCAACCTCGGCGACGGCACCTATTTCCACTCGGGCATTCTCGCCATTCGCCAGGCGATCGCCTCCAAGGCCAACATCACCTACAAGATCCTCTACAACGACGCCGTCGCCATGACCGGCGGCCAGCGCCATGACGGCGATCTTTCGCCGGAGAAGATCATGGCCCAGCTTCACGCCGAAGGCATCCGCGAGATCTATCTGGTCTCGGAAAACCCGGACGCCTATCCCGCCGACAGCATTGCGCCCGGCGTCAAGAAATATCACCGCGACGACTTGCAGAACGTCATGAAGATGTGCCGCGAGTACAAGGGCACCTCTGCGATCGTGTTCGTGCAGACCTGCGCCGCCGAAAAGCGCCGCCGCCGCAAGCGCGGCCTGATGGAGGATCCGGCGCGCCGCGTCATGATCAACCCGGCCGTCTGCGAAGGCTGCGGCGACTGTTCGGTGCAGTCGAACTGCATCTCGGTCGAGCCGCTGGAGACCGAGTTCGGCCGTAAGCGCGCCATCAACCAGTCCGCCTGCAACAAGGACTATTCCTGCCTCAAGGGATTCTGCCCGTCCTTCGTCACCGTGGATGGCGGCAAGCCGCGCCACCGCGCGCCGGCCGAGCTCGCCGATATCGGTGAGCTGCCCGAGCCGGCTTCGCGGCCGATGCTGGACAAGCCCTACAACATCGCCGTAGGCGGTGTCGGCGGCACCGGCGTGCTCACCATCGGCGCGCTGCTCGGCATGGCCGCCCATATCGAGGGCAAGGCCTCGATGATCCTCGACATGTCCGGCCTTGCGCAGAAGGGCGGCGCGGTGCTCAGCCACGTCCGCCTGTCGGATCATCCGGCCGAGGTGACGTGCTCGCGCATCGTCACCGGCACCGCCGATGTCGTGCTCGCTGCCGACGAGGTGGTCGCGGTCGCCAAGGACACCATCTCGCTGTGCGACACCAGCCGCACCCGCGGCATCATCAACAGTCACGTCATCCCCACCGCCGATTTCGTGCTCAACCGCGACTTCAACTTCCAGACCCGCAAGCTGACCGGCCTGCTGGAGACGGCGCTGCACAAGGATTCCGTGTTCTTCGATTTCACCAGGCCGGCCGAGCAGCTGCTCGGCGATGCCATCGCCACCAACATGATGATGATGGGCTATGCCTATCAGAAGGGGCTGTTCCCGCTGTCGGCGGAAGCGATCGAGCAGGCCATCGAGGTCAACGGCGTCTCGATCAAGATGAACAAGGAAGCCTTCCGCCTCGGCCGCCTTGCCGTCGCGGACCCTGCGCGCCTCGCCGAGATGCTGAGGGGCACGGACGAGGTTGCCGCGCCCAAGACGCTGGACGCCATGCCTCTCGATGAAGTCATCGAGCATCGCGCCAAGCATCTCACCGCCTATCAGAACGGCCGCCTGGCCAAGCGCTATCGCAAGCTGGTCGATCAGGTTCGCGATGCCGCGATCAAGGGCGGATATGGCGAAGTGCTGCCGCGCGCGGTCGCGATCAACTACGCAAAACTGCTCGCCTACAAGGATGAGTACGAGGTCGCGCGCCTGTTCTCTGACGGCGCTTTCGAGCAGCAGCTCCGCGACCAGTTCGAGGGCGACTACACGTTCAGCTTCAACCTCGCCCCGCCGATTTTGGCGTCCGGCGTCGATGCGCTGGGCCGCCCGAAGAAGCGCGCCTTCGGCCCGTGGATGCTGAAGGCGTTCCGCGTGCTCGCCAAGTTCAAATTCCTGCGCGGCACCCCCTTCGACATCTTCGGCCGCAGCGCCGACCGCAAGCTCGAGCGCGACCTGATCGCAGGCTATGAGAAGGACGTCGCCACCGTGCTCGGCCTGTTGTCGCCGGTCACGCACGACACAGCCGTCGAACTCCTCTCACTGCCCGACCGCATCCGCGGCTACGGTCCGGTGAAGGAGAAGGCCGTGGCCGACGCCAAGGCCCGCTACGCCCAGCTCGCCGCCGATCTGGCGAACCCGCCCCCGGCGCCGCGGCAGATCGCGGCGGAGTAGGAAAGTCCCGTAGTCCCGGAGGGTGGGCAAAGGCGCGCTTGCGCCGTGCCCACCATCTCTCTCGACCACGAAAAAGGCGTGGGCACGCTTCGCTTTGCCCACCCTACAATTTCCTCTTTGAAATCAACCACCGTTCTACTGTGCATGGGGTTGTTTTCGACAGGTGGGCTCATTTTCGATAAAACGAAACGTCGCTTGTGCCGTCGGGCAAAACACCTGTAGGATTTGAGCTGTCTCGTCCGTCATTGCGCCCACCCGTTGCCCTCTCGCGAGGCGGAATATTTCGGCGCTTGCCAATCCGCCCATCGCGGTTCAGAAAAAAGAGCCAATAAGAGACGCGAGCGGAGACCTCTGTTTTGACCATCAAGGGCAAGGCCTACATTGCCGGGATCTACGAACACCCGACCCGGCATGCGCCGGACAAATCCACCGCCCAGCTTCATGCCGAGGTCGCCAAAGGCGCGATCGAGGATGCCGGGATCAGCAAGGACGATGTCGACGGCTATTTCTGCGCGGGCGATGCGCCCGGCGGCGCCTGGCCGATGGTCGACTATCTCGGGCTGAACACCAAAAAGCTCCGCCATGTCGATTCCACCGAGACCGGCGGCTGCTCCTACATCATCCATCTCGGCCATGCCGCTGAAGCCATCGCGGCAGGCAAGTGCTCGATCGCGCTCATCACGCTTGCGGGCAAGCCGCGCACCGGCGCGATGCCGCCGCGCGCGGCCGGCGCGGAAGCCGATTTCGAGTCTGCTTACGGTGCGACCACGCACAATGCCTATGGCATGTGTGCCATGCGCCATATGCACGACTATGGCACCACGAGCGAACAGCTCGCCTGGATCAAGGTCGCGGCCTCCCATCATGCGCAATACAATCCGCATGCGATGCTCAAGGACGTCGTCACCGTCGAGGACGTGCTGAATTCGCCGATGATCTCCGATCCGCTGCATCGCATGGATTGCTGCGTCGTCTCCGACGGCGGCGGCGCGTTGATCGTGACCACGCCTGAAATCGCCAGGAGCCTGAAGAAGCCGCTGGTGCGCCTGATCGGCCATGGCGAGGCGATGAAGGGTCCGCGGGGCGGCAAGGATCTCGATCTCACTTACTCCGCCGGTGTCTGGTCCGGCCCGCGCGCGTTCGAGGAGGCCGGCATCACGCCGAAGGACATCAAATACGCCTCGATCTATGACAGCTTCACCATCACGGTTTTGATGCAGCTCGAGGATCTCGGCTTCTGCAGGAAGGGCGAGGGCGGCAAGTTCGTTGCCGACGGCAATCTGATCTCGGGCGTCGGCAAGCTGCCGTTCAACACCGATGGCGGCGGCCTGTGCAGCAACCACCCCGTCAATCGCGGCGGCATGACCAAGATCATCGAGGCCGTTAGGCAGCTGCGCGGCGAGGCGCATCCGAAGGTGCAGGTTCCGAATTGCGATCTCGCCATCGCCCACGGCACCGGCGGCCTCTTGGGTGTTCGCCACGCCGCCTCGACGGCCATTCTGGAGCGCGTGTGATGAGCGAAGCGAAAAAATATCCAGCGCCGGTCACGAACCCCGAGACCGCTGCGTTCTGGGACGCGGCGAAAGCGGGCAGGTTCATGATCAAGCGCTGCACCGCCTGCGGCGAAGCGCACTACTTCCCGCGCTCGATCTGCCCGTTCTGCTACTCCGACAAGACGGTGTGGGAGGAAGCCTCGGGCGAGGGCACGATCTACACCTACAGCCTGATGCGGAAATCACCGACCGGTCCTTACGCCATCGGCTACGTCACGCTGAAGGAGGGACCGTCGGTGCAGACCAATTTCGTCGACTGCGATCTCGAGAAGCTCAAGATCGGCCAGAAGGTGAAGGTGGTGTTCAAGCCGACGGACGGGGCGCCACTGCCGTTTTTTACGCCGGTGTAGGTCCTCATCCTGAGGAGCTTGCGAAGCAAGCGCCTCGAAGGATGGCCACGACAAGAAGCGTTTCGGGCATCCTCATGGTTCGAGACGGCGCAACAGCGCCTCCTCACCATGAGGATGAGAACCACCGGGAGGAAACCAAAAAATGTCCGCCAGATACGAAGAACTCAAAGGCCTGAAAAACCTCGGCCAGAAATATGCCTACACCGACCGCGAGGTGATGCTCTACGCCTACGGCATCGGTCTCGGCGCCGACCCGATGGACGAGAACGAACTCGCCTTCGTCAACGAGGGCACGCTCACGCCGCGGCCGCTGAAGGTCGTGCCGACCTTTGCCTCCGTCGCGGCCTGGGGCTCGGGCCCGGGCGAGATGAATCTCAACCGCGTCATGGTGGTTGACGGCGAGCGCGACATCACCTTCCACCAGCCGCTGCCGGTCGCCGCCAACATCACCGCCGATTCCTCCGTGCTCGAGGTCTACGACAAGGGCAAGGACAAGGGCGTCGTCATCAGCCACCAGACCGTGCTGAAGAACGAGAAGGGCGAGAAGCTCGCGACACTTGTCGCCTCGCGCTTCGCTCGCGGCGACGGCGGCTTCGGCGGGCCGAATCTCACCCAGCCCGATCCGCACAAGATCCCCTCGCGCGCGCCCGACAAGACCATCGACATCGCGACGCGCCCGGACCAGGCGCTGGTCTATCGTCTCTGCGGCGACCGCAATCCGCTGCACTCCGATCCCGAGTTCGCCAGGAAGGCCGGCTTCCCGCGCCCGATCCTGCACGGCATGTGCACCTACGGCATCACCTGCCGCGGCGTGCTGCAGACCTATGCCGACTACGATGCGTCAGCGTTCCGCCAGCACGTCGCGCGGTTCTCCTCGCCCGTCTATCCAGGCGAGACTGTCACCATGGACCTCTGGAAGGACGGCAACACGATCTCGTTCGAAGCCAAGGTGAAGTCGCGCGGGGTCACGGTGATCAAGAACGGCAAGACGGTGTTGGGTTAGCGTGCTTCGTCATTCCGGGGCAGCCCGCAGGGCTGAACCCGGAATCCAGAGGTTGTGGCGCGAGATTCCGGGTTCGCGCTTCGCGGGCCCCGGAATGACAACAAACAAGAACAGGGAGAAGCCACCATGGGACTACTCGACGGCAAGGTTGCGCTGATCACCGGCGCGGGCGGGGGGCTCGGTGAGGCCTACGCAAAGCTGTTCGCGCGGGAAGGGGCCTCGATCGTGGTCAACGATCTCGGCGGGCCCCGCGACGGCTCCGGTGCCGATAAGTCCATGGCGCAGCAGGTGGTGGACGCGATCAAGGCCGAGGGCGGCAAGGCGGTCGCCAACGGCGCCGACATCTCCACCATGGAGGGCGGCCAGTCGGTGTTCGACGACGCCATCAGGCATTTCGGCCGCGCCGATATCCTGGTGAACAACGCGGGTATCCTTCGCGACCAGACCTTTCACAAGGCCAGTGAGGCCGACTGGGACAAGGTCATCAAGGTGCATTTGAAAGGCACCTTCTGTTGCACCATGCCGGTGTTTCGCTGGATGCGGGAAAATGGCGGCGGCGTCATCGTCAACACCTCCTCGACCTCAGGCCTGATCGGCAATTTCGGTCAGACCAATTACGGCGCCGCCAAGGGCGGCATCTGGGGCCTGTCCAACGTGCTGGCGATCGAGGGTCGCAAGTACAACATCCGGATCTGGACGCTGGCGCCGGGCGCCCTGACCCGCATGACCGCAGACCTGCCCCGCTATAAGGAGAACCCAGGTGCAGCGCTGGGGCCGGACGGCATCGCGCCGGCCGTGCTATACATGGTCAGCGATTTGTCGGGCGACCAGACCGGCAAGGTGCTGGGCGTGTCCGGGCCCCGCGGCGTGCGCGAAATGCGGATGATGGAAATGGAAGGCTGGAAGCCGCCGCACTCGGGCTGGAAGGCCCAGGACATCGTCGATCACGCCAACGAGATCTTCTTCTCGGAGGAGCAGATCAAGATGGGGGCGCGGCGGTTTTAGCCACGGAAGAGACAAGGACGACGATGAAACTCACCGCCGACGCCAAGGGCACCTTCGCAATCGCGCCGACGCCGTTCCACGACGACGGCCGGATCGACGAGCGCTCGATCGACCGCCTGACCGATTTCTACGAGGAGGTCGGCTGCGACGGTGTCACGGTGCTTGGCATCCTCGGCGAGGCCCCGAAGCTCGATGCCGCCGAGGCCGAGCAGGTCGCGGTGCGCTACGTCAAGCGCGCCAGGAAGATGCAGGTGATCGTCGGCGTCTCCGCGCCGGGTTTTGCCACCATGCGCTCGCTGGCCAGGGCCTCGATGGACGCAGGCGCGGCCGGCGTCATGATCGCGCCGCCGCCCAGCTTGCGCACCGACGACCAGATCGTTGGCTATTTCAAGCAGGCGGCCGAGGCGATCGGCCCCGATGTGCCCTGGGTGCTCCAGGACTATCCGTTGACGCTCACTGTGGTGTTTACGCCCGCCGTGATCCGCAAGATCGTCATGGACAATCCGAACTGCGTGATGCTCAAGCACGAGGACTGGCCGGGTCTGGAAAAGATCACGACCCTGCGCGGCTTCCAGAAGGACGGCTCGCTCCGTCCGCTCTCGATCCTCTGCGGCAATGGCGGCACGTTCCTCGACTTTGAAATGGAGCGCGGCGCCGACGGCGCCATGACCGGCTATGCGTTCCCCGAGCTTCTGATCGACGTCGTCAACCTCTCCAAGGCCGGCAAGCGCGATGCCGCGCATGACATCTTCGACGCGCATTTGCCGCTGATCCGCTACGAGCAGCAGCCCGGCGTCGGCCTGACCGTGCGCAAATACGTGCTGCAGAAGCGCGGCATCATCGCCTCCAGCGCACAGCGCAAGCCGGGCGCGACGATGACGGCGACCGCGAAAGCGGAAGTCGACTATCTCTTGTCGCGCGTCGCCCGTTTCGACAAGCGCGCCAATCTCGGCCCGCAATCCAGTGCCGCAGGTTAGTTGAATGCCCGAGACATCAACATCGCGCCCGGCTTCGACAATCCTCCTGCTGCGTGATGGCGCCAAGGAGGTCGAAATCTTCATGATGGTCCGCCATCATCAGATCGAGTTCAACTCGGGCGCGCTGGTGTTTCCGGGCGGCAGCATCGATGCGGGCGATCAGGAAATCGTTGCCCGCGCCGATCTTTATTCGGGCGGCGAGGGCTTAAGCGAAGCTGACCGCGGTTTTCGTATCGCCGCGATCCGCGAGACGTTTGAGGAGAGCGGCATCCTGCTGGCACGGTCGAAAGGCTCGAACAGGCCTATTGATGCCAAACGCGCCGGCGAGATCGCCGAGGCGCATCGCGTCGCGCTCAACGAGCACAAGATCAGCTTCCTGAAAATCCTCGACGATAACGGCCTTCAGCTCGCGCTCGACACGCTCGTGCCTTACGCGCACTGGATCACGCCGGAGGGCATGCCCAAGCGTTTCGACACCTGGTTTTTTCTCGCGGCTGCACCGCCCGACCAGCTCGGCGCGCATGACGGGCGGGAGTCGACCGACTCGATCTGGCTGTCAGCACGCGAGGCGGTGGAGGGCGGTGAGAGCGGCCGCTTCAAGCTGCCGTTCCCGACCACGCGAAATCTGATTCGGCTGGCGAAGCAGCCAAGCGTGAGGGCTGCGCTCGATCATGCCAAGGGGATGTCGATCGTCACGGTGATGCCGGTGATGACGAAAACCGAAAGCGGGCGGCAGCTCCGCATCCCCCGCGAGGCCGGCTATGACGGCGAGGTGTTCGAGGTCGGCGCGGTCGGCTAGAACACTTCGATACCGAACGAAGTATTGGCGACCACTGATGAGCTAGGTTCCGTCCATCGCGAATGGATGGGACGGATCAGATGGACGCCAGGCAGGACACCAATATCGCCGTCGAGCTGGCGCTGCTGGTCGCGCTCGCAACCCTCTGGGGTGGCTCCTACACCTTCATCAAGCTCGGCGTCGCCACCATCCCTGCGGTCACGCTGATCGCCGCGCGCACGACGGTTGCGGGCCTGTTGCTGCTCGCGGTCATGTGGGCGAGGGGCATCAGCATGCCGACGGATGCCGCGACCTGGCAGCGCTTCGCGTTCCAGGCCGTGCTCAACAGCGTCATTCCATGGACCCTGATCGCCTGGGGCGAACGCCACGTCGATGCCGCGCTCGCCACCATCCTCAATTCGGCCGGGCCCATCTTCACCTTCCTGCTCACCGCGATCATCACCCGCCATGAGGCAACGACGCCGCGAAAGCTGTTCGGCGTGGTCGCGGGCATGGCCGGCATCCTGCTGATCGTCGGCGTCGATGCGTTCCGCGAGATCGGGCGCGGCCTCGTTGCGGAGGCGGCAATCGTCGCCGCCACCATCTGCTACGCCTGCGCCGCGATCTTCGGCCGCAGCTTCAAGGGCCTCGATCCCATGGCGCCCGCCGCCGGCTCGCTGCTGGCGGGCGCGGCCGTGCTGATCCCGGCTTCGCTCCTGCTCGAGCAGCCCTGGACGCTGTCGCCGTCGCTAAGCTCCGTCCTCGCGCTGCTCGCGCTCGCGGTATTCTCGACCGCAGCCGCCTTCGCGATCTATTTCCGCCTGATCCAGACCCTCGGCTCGGTCGGCACCACCGCTCAGGCTTACCTGCGCGTCCCCATCGGAGTGGCCATCAGCGTCGCCTTCCTCGGCGAGACCCTGAGCCGGACCGCATGGATTGGCCTCGCCTGCGTCGTCCTCGGTGTCGCCGCCATGACGATCCCGGGGCGGCGGGCGGCCGTCGCTAAACCATCATGAAGAACAGCCCCTTCCGGCCCGTGGAGGCATGTTCCCCCGGAGGGGCGATACAGCGTATATTAGGGGCGTATGGAGTCCGGTTCCGCCCCAATGTCCGCCGAAACGCCACCGAATCCGCCGCCGAAGCGATCATTTTCGCTATCGATCGGCCAGATGACGTATGGCAGCTTCATCCTGGTGCTGGCGGTGATCATCGTCACCTCGACTGCGAGCGTGATCGCGATCCGGCACATCGATGCCACCTTCGCCGAACTCCAGCGGCTGCAAAGCGTCGGCGATCTCGCCGAAGACATCGACCGCCGCATGAACGATTTGCGGCTCGCCGCGCGTGACTTCGTCACCGATCCCGGCGCCGGCATCCAGTTCAAGCAGGTCGGCGAGGCCGCCTCGACGCTGAGCGACATCCTCAAGAAGACCCGGATCGAGCTCGCGCCCGAGCAGCAGGACATGATCGACGGCGTCTCCGAGCGGCTCGCGACCTATCGCAGCGGGCTGGATCGGATATCGACCCTGATCGATCGCCGCGCGCAACTGCTTGCCGGGCTGCCCCCGCTGCGCGACCAGTTCGACGCGGCGGTCTCCGAAAGCGGGGACCGTGATCTCGCCGCGCGCCTGTCGGAAGCCCAGAGCCGGATCGCGCTTGGGCTGCTCGCGCGCAATCCCTCGGCGGCCGAACAGGCCGCCCAGGGCATGCGGACGATGAACATTGCCGATGGCAAATTGAAGACGGCGGTGAACAATTACGCCGATGCCATCATCGCTGTCGCCGTGCGCGAACGGCAGATCGCCGATATCGACCGCGAGGTGCTGGGCACCGAGGGCCGGCTGATCGGGCGGGTCACCGAATTGCTGCGCGACGTCAGCGACCGCCGTGGCCATGTGCTGTCGCGCGACTTTGCCCGGACGCTGGCGGAGGCCCGCTGGCAGAGCATCGTGCTAGGCAGTATGGGCGTCTTGATCGGCATCCTCGCCGCCGTCCTCGTGGTGGGGCGCACGGTGCGGCCGCTGGCGCAGATCGCGCGCTCCATCCGCGCGCTTGCGGCTGGCGTGAAGGATACGTCGATCCCGTCGGCCGATCTCAACAACGAGATTGGCGATATCGCACGCGCGGCCGAAGTGTTCCGCCGTGCGCTGGAGGAGGCCGATACGGCCCGCGAAGCGGCGGTGCGCGCGCTCACCGAGCAGCGGCTGGCCGAAGAGAGCTACCGAAAACTGTTCGAGGGCTCGGTCGACGGCATCTACGTGACGACGCCGGCAGGCGATCTTCTCAACGCCAATCCGGCGCTGGCGCGGATGATGGGCTATGACAGTCCGCAGCACCTGATCGACAGCATCAACGACATCGCCCACACCATCTATGTCCATCCCGAGGCGCGCGCGGAATATCAACGGTTGATGCATCGCGACGGCATGGTGCGCGAGTTCGAGTATCAGGTGCGGCAGCGCAGCGGCGACATCCTCTGGCTTTCCGACAGCGCAACCGGCGTGCGGGACGAGCAGGGCACGATCGTCCGCTACGAGGGCACGCTGCGCGACATCACCGACCAGAAGCGGGCGGAAGATGCCATCGCCGAAGGCCGGCGCCTGTTGCAGCAGGTCATCGACACCGTGCCCGCGGTCATCAACGTCAAGGACCGCAATCTCCGCTACGTGCTGATGAACCGCTACATGGCCGGCATCTTCGGCATCGAGCCCGGTGATGCGCTCGGCCGCACCACCGCGGACCTGATGTCGCGCTATGGCGCTGCCAAGACCGACGAGAACGACAAGCGAGTGCTGAGCCAGCGCAAGGGGCTCGGATTCTACGAGGAGGAATACAAGGACGCCTCCGGCAACATGCGGCAATGGCTGGTCAACAAGCTGCCGCTGCTCGATGCCGAGGGCGAGATCGAGCGGATCGTCACCGTGGCGCTCGACATCGGCGAACGCAAGCGCGGCGAGCAGGAGATGCGCAAGGCCAAGGACGCCGCCGAAACCGCCTTGCGCAATCTGCGCGAGACCCAGGCCTCGCTGATCGAGGCGGAGAAGCTCGCCGCCCTCGGACGCCTGGTCGCCGGCGTCGCGCACGAGGTCAACAATCCCGTCGGCATCAGCCTGACGGTCGCCTCTGCGCTCGAGCGCAAGACCGCCATGTTCAGCGCCGAGGTCGAGCGCGGCGAGCTTCGCCGCTCGACGCTCAACGACTATCTCAACACCAGTCGCGATGCGTCCTCGCAGCTCGTCTCCAATCTGAATCGTGCGGCCGAGCTGATCCAGTCATTCAAGCAGGTCGCGGCCGATCGCAATTATTCAGACCAGCGCACCTTCGACCTCGCCGACCTCACCGAGCAGGTGGTGATGAGCCTGCGCCCGGGCCTGCGCAAGCAGAACCTGACGCTCAACGTTGAGTGCCAGCCCAATCTGACCATGAACAGCTATCCCGGCCCGTACGGCCAGGTGCTGACCAATCTGTTCCTGAATTCGGTGGCGCACGCTTTCCCCGACGGACGTCCCGGGATCATCGACATCCAGGTGCGCGAGTCCGGCAAGGACAATGTGGAGGTCATCGTCTCCGACAATGGCTGTGGCATGAGCCTCGACGTGCGGCGCCGCGCCTTTGATCCGTTTTTCACCACGCGGCGCGACCAGGGCGGTACCGGTCTCGGATTGCACATCGTCTACAGCATCGTTACCAACCGGCTCGGCGGCCGGCTCGATCTCGATTCCGAGCCTGGCGGCGGCACGCGCATCCAGATGATCTTGCCGCGCGTCGCACCACTGGAGCAGGCCGCAGAATAGTACGCGCTAGAGCCTTTCCCGTTCCGATGGAATCGGAACGGGGCTCCAGATTCTTGTTTTGACGCGTTTTCTTGACGCGAACCGGTATCCACTTCGCTCGAAAACGCTTTAATCGACGTCGACGAGCTTGTGCAGGGTCGCGCCGAAAATCAGGCTGGCCTTGCCGACCAGCGCCGTTCCCGTCATCTCCGCACGAGTATCGGTGTAGGTCCCGCTGACGCCGATGCCAACAGGGGCAGGGCCACCGAACAGCGGATTGTCATCGCCGCGCGGCGTGGTGTGTCGTTGCACCAGCACCTCGCCCTTGAACGTGTGGTCGTCCTTCACCACGTAGCGGCCGGTGTAATAGAGGTAGGCATCGCCGCCAAGGATCTTGCCGTCGCGAAAAAGAATCACGCCGCTGCCTTTCCCGACTCGACCATCGAGCAGGCTCACGTGAATCGAATAGAGGCCGTTCTTCATAACGTCCCATCGGCCGGCCACCATCGCCCAATGGCGTCACCGGTGAAGCTTTATGCCAAAGCGCAACCCCTCGCGCAACGCGGCAATTTTGCCGGCGGTGTCCTGTGCCGGCATGCGACCCGTAGTCGTCCCGGCTTGTCTGTAATGCAGATATGACGGTCTGATCATGCAGCGAGGCCAGTCGTTGCGAATCAGAGTTGGCCCGCGAAATGCATAACCATTGTTGCACTGGCCGCGGGGT
The DNA here is from genome assembly GCF_028128665.1 of Bradyrhizobium sp. CCBAU 45384. Classification (NCBI taxonomy): domain Bacteria; kingdom Pseudomonadati; phylum Pseudomonadota; class Alphaproteobacteria; order Hyphomicrobiales; family Nitrobacteraceae; genus Bradyrhizobium; species Bradyrhizobium sp. CCBAU 45384. Next base: position 80,391 of record NZ_LBIZ01000101.1, on the reverse strand, counting down.
GCTGGAGCAAGACGAACGTGAGCAACTGGATCAATTCCGGCGGCGAAGAGCCGCGTCTGTACGGTGCGACTACCACGATTTGTGAAATACAACGACGGCGGATCGGCCGTTCCACACGATGGCGAAGCGCGGCAAGTGTGGCTTGCGCGCTGGCGCTGATTGCCCCGCTCGGGCACGCGCGCGACCGCGGCCAGTTCGTCAACACCAGTACCGAGCTGAAGGCCTGGTTCGACAGCTTACGCAGCGGCAAGGGACCATGCTGCTCCGATGCAGACGGCTCGGCGATATCGGATTCCGATTGGGAGAGCAAGGACGGGCACTATCGTGTGCGCATCCCGCGCCTCGGCTACGTCATCGAAGGCAAGCAGCAAGAGCTGGTCTGGGTTGATGTGCCCGAGGAGGCCGTGATCTCGGAGCCCAATCGGGTTGGACGAACCATGGTGTGGCCGATCTATGGCTATATGGGCGTCACCATTCGCTGCTTTATGCCCGGTAGCATGACCTAGCTGACCGGGCGGCGCCTCGCCCGCCGCGTCAGGTATATTTCTTGTCGCGCTCGAGCAGCTCGACGGAGATGCCTTCGGGACCACGGATGAAGCAGATGCGTACGCCGGGCCGAATCGTGGTCGGCTCGCGCGTGAACGTCACGCCCTTGGCCTTGATTTCGGCAGCGACGGCGTCGATGTCCTTCACGGTGAGACCGAAATGGTCGAGGCCCTGATGCGGATGTTGAGGCGGCGGGTTGACGGCGCTGTCACCCTCCAGCGGCGCGATGAAGATCCTTGCGCCGCCGAGATTGACGTCGATTCGCCCCGGTGCGCGCACGATCTCGCCGCCGAGGATATCGCGCAGCCAGGCCGCGGTCGCTTCCGGATCGGGACTGCGCAGATGGACGTGATCCCAGGTGACGGCGAAAGGCATTTCAATTCCTCCCGATAAGGCCTTCGATGTTGCAGCGCATGTTAGCGATCCCCATCGACGATCGCCACTATGGCTCCGCCCTGAGATTTGCCACAGCGGCGGGAACCTCAATTCGTCTCGCGGATTAAACGAGGAGCGAGCAACGCATCCATGAAATCAGGGCTTGGCCGGATCGGACTGGGACCTTTCGTCGGGAACGGCGAGGAGCGGCAACGGGTCCAGGCGGCCACCAGCATTTGGTTGAAACGAGGCCTATTGTGGCTGCTGGCCGTGAGCGTGGTCGGCGCTTCCGTCTGGCTGTTGATGCCTCCCTCCGAAGGCAATGTCGTCCAAACCGAACCCGTGAAATTGGCACTGGCAAGTGACGATTCTGCTTCGCCAATTTCAGCCTCAGATACCTCGGCTCTGGAAGCCGCCGGGCTCGACCGGATGAAGATCTCGTCGCAGACCTGGCGTCGCGGCGGGCTCGGCTCGAAGGCGCTGGTGACGTTCACCGTGCGAAATGGCAACGACTATGCCGTAAAGGATCTTGAGATCGTCTGTGCGTTCATGCGGCGCGACGGCAGCCACCTGACCGACCGCAGCCGCGTTCTGGCGGATACGGTCAGCATGAAGAGCCGCAAGACTTTTGCGCGCGTTCCCGTTGGATTCGTCAACGTGAACGCCGATCAGGCGAAGTGTTCGCTGGTGACGGCGCGGCGGGCCTGAGGGGCCATTCCGCTAGCGGAAAAGTTACCGTCCTTGCCCCTTGGCCAAAAATCTTGGCGTTGCCAATTGAACCTAAGGCTGGGAGCAGGAACCAATTAGAGGATCGCCGGTTGAGGCGATGGGCCCACGCGGGGATGCGGGGCGGAGCGCGGTCAATGCCCATCTTTCGGTATTTCATGTTTGTCGGTGGAGCGCTGCTCGCATTGTTGTTTGCGGCAGATTTTGTTTGGCCGATAGCGCCGATTGCCCAAACCGTCGGCGTTGCGAGTTACGACCAGCCGCTGATCCGGATCCGGTCCGATCGCCATTTGCCTGACCGGGTCGTGCTCGACACCAACCAACCTACCGTTGCCGCGCCGATGGTGAGGACGGCTTCCGCCGCGGCGCCACAGCCGACCGCGCAGGCAGACGTGTTGGCTGACATGTCAGCCAAGGCACGGGTGCGCGAGACATTCGCTCAGCTCACGCCAGCCGATGCGGCTGCGGCCAAGAAGGCTGACGCCAATCCGCAAGCTCAGGTTGCCCAGGCCCAGACGCCCCAGGCGCCGGCGCACCCGAGGCGCAAGGTCGTCCGGGCGCGTCCGATGCCGCAGCGTGGCCAGCCGATGATGCTGGTGGCGCAGCAGCCGCATTTCGGTCTGTTCAACACCACTTGGTGAGAGCGCTTTTGACCCGTCTCGAAACGAGGCGGGAGGGCTTTTTATTGTCCGGCCTCTCTGCTAATTCGAACCGAACCGAACGTCGTCGGTGTGCTGGCCTGCCAGCATACGACCGCGGCGCTTCGGCTGGTGGCCCAATACCTGGGGTCAGGCGCTCGTAGCTCAGCTGGATAGAGCATCGGATTTCGATTCCGAGGGTCGGAGGTTCGAATCCTTCCGAGCGCGCCAGGCCGGGCCGTCAGCTGCGGATAATTTCCGGAACAGGGACCGCGTCATCACAGGGAAGCCGCCTGCGTTCATGGATAGGGCGTTGCGTCTGGAAGACCGTGAACAGGGCCTGGTATGCGGCGGCGCGCTTGATGATGACTGCGCCATCCGCTGCGCGTTAAAGGGCCTGGAGCCGGGTTTGCCGGGCCCGCGCCAGTGTGTCCGAGGGCGCTTCGTGGAAGGTCGCGCGATAGGCCGCGGCAAACTCGCCGAGGTGATGGAAGCCCTGGGCGCGCGCGCACGAGGCGATTGAGGTGCCCCCGCTTCTGAGGAGTTGTGTGCGGGTGGCCCAAAGCCGCTTCAGGCGGATGTATTGATGCAGGCTCATGCCGCGCACCTTGGCCACGGCGCCCCCGAGCGTGCGGACCGAGACGCCGAATTCATCGGCGAGATCGGCCGTATAGATCGGAGCGGTCGGATAGGCACTGATGTAGTCGTCGATCTGCTGCACGAGCCTGGCCGACCGTGCGCCCGCTCTTGGGGCGCAGCGATCCGACAGCGGGTTCATTCGAAACAGGTCGTCGAAGGCGAGCAGGAGGCCCTCCTGAAGATGGGCGGCGGCCTCCGTGGTCTCGAACATCTGTGGCTGGACCGACGCGGTCCACAGGATGTCCTGCACAAGCCGCCGCGCGTAGGTTTGTGCGGAGGGGTCGGCAATGCGGACCCACAAGGCATCGGCATGATCGAACCAGCCGCGGTCCTGAAGCGTGGGCGAGAACATGATCAACGCGTGATGATTGATCTGGGGCTCGACGAAATGGCAATGGTGGTTGCCGCGCAGGGCGATGAAGAAGCGCGAATCGATTTCCATTCCGCTCGAACTGGCGCGCAGATCATCGCTCATGGGCAGGATCACCATGCCGCCCGGCGCGCGGTAGGTGGTCTCGAGGATGCGCGCAAACGACCTTGCGACGATGATCCGGCATGCCGGCAGGTTCACGATTGCTCGCGCTGCCGCGAAATTGGCGACGTCGAGGGGAATGCTCCGGGAATCTTCCAAGGCTTCGGCCGGTCGAAACGAGTCCACATCGGTAAACCGGGTTACCTGGAGCGCGGAGGAGGGGGCGAGAGCGTCGAAGAACATGCGTCTGGCCGGATGCTGCAATGTGACAATAAAATGAACGTCGATATGTGGCCATCCATGGCCATCCATGGCGATTCAGTAAACCGGATTTCCGGCCTTAGTATTGCGGACATCATGCCGCCATCGATGTCACCGTCAACGGTCGCGGCTCATCGGCTGACCGGTGGTAAGGTCGATGAAATGGAGCCTTGTACAGGCGGGGCAGTTAAAGGATTCAAAGCTCCGGCCCTCGTGCTCCTGCCGCCTTTCGAGATGGGTTTGCACATTCATGCCCGTCTGCGGGCATCGGAAAACAATCAAATCAGCCATCAGAACAGAATGACAGCAGGGCAAATTTTATCTTTGATCTAGATCAGTTTTGGAATTGCGCCAGGCTGATCGGCCGTGGCAGTCCCGCTATCTCGCAAAAGCGAAGGGGCCCAGAGGGCCCCTGCAAATCTCACCAGCGGCGATAGCCGTAATAGCCATAATAGCGAGGGCCATAATAACGCGGGCCGTAATAGCGCGGCGGCCCATAATATCCATATCCGGGCCCGTAACCGTAATAGACGTTCGGCCGCCACCAGCAGCGTCCCCAGGCGTTGCAGACCATGCGGACCTGCTCGACGTCAGAGACCTGCGCGGTCGCAGGCGCCGGCGCAACCGGCATGGCCGACGCCGTCGACGATGCCGCAAGAGCACCGAACAGGGACGCGGCGACGAGGCCGATCTTGAGATTCATGATGTATTCCTCCGTTTACGCAACGAAGGATATCGAAGTTGTTCTGATGAAATTGTGGCGGAGCCGAAATGTAATGCTGATGAACAAATCTTCCGCTCTTCCGTCGTAGGCCCGACCATCACTTGCCGGGCCCAGCTCCTCGATCATCGCCACCCTCGTTGATCCTGCGCAATTCGTCAGTGCGCCTTCGTGCCTAATCTTGCAATGGTGGCCGTCCTTCGCCGAATTCGAAGAATAGGCGCACAGATGGTTTGGAGCAGTGCAATGAACAAGATGAGGATCGACAAGGGCGACTGGCTCGTCGTGTGCGACGGACGCAAGGCGCTCATCCTGGAAAATCTCGGTGACGAGATGTTTCCGAACCTTCACACCAGGGAGGTTCGCGAGCAGGACAATCCATCCACGGCCGCGCAAGGGACCGACGCGCCTGGCAGGTTCCATGCATCCGTCGGCGGTGCCCGCAGCTCGGCGGAGCAGACCGATTGGCACGACGAAGCCGAACGCACATTCCTGCGCAGTCTGGCTGAGCGGCTCGATACCGCGCTCAGCACCGGAGAGACCTCAGGCCTGACCATGGTGGCCTCACCGCGCGCGCTGGGCATGATCCGGACCGATTATTCGGACGCTGTGCGCAGGGCGCTTCGCGGAGAGGTCGGCAAGGACCTCGTCAAGTTGCCGGTCTATGAGATCGAGAAGCAGTTGCTGCTGTCGGGGGCGGTCGGATAGGGACTGCCCGCCGGGAGAGGACGCTCGCGGCGCCCCTCAGTAGCAGGGGTGCCGGCGGCGGTCCTGACCGACATAGCCAGCCGCGCTCTGGTAGCAGTGGTTGGTCGACGGGCCGTCATAGTAGGCGAAGGTGCCCGGGGTGATACCCGGGCCATAATTGTGCAGATAGCTGATCGGGTAGGGCAGCGGATTGGCGTGATAGCGATGGTACCGGTGGTGCACCCGCGCCTCCGCGTAGCCAGGGGCAAGGACTGCCGCCGACAGGGCAGCAACAGCGGCTACAAGGGCCAACTTGCTCATCTCGATTCTCCGGAACCCGCAAATAAGTCTGTCATCTATAGCCATTTCGGGCCGCCGGGGCACCCGTCTGAAGCCTCGAAATCGGGGCAAATCCGGCAGATTCCTCGACGGGTGTGACAGAATTGCCGGTCCCAGGGGCGAACGCTGCCCATTTTTGGCCTTTTCGGGATGCTTAACGAATTCCCCACACAAGTATGGCCAAAGAGAATCCGGTTAAAGATTTCTCGCGCCGGCTCCTTTGGGGTTTTGTCTGGGGTGCTCTTCGGGGCCGGTTCGTTCCTTGCAAGGTTTTCGTCGTCAAGCTGCCATGCGCATCACGCTCCTCAGCCTGCTGTTGCTCTTCGTCGCTGCCGCTACTCCCGCGCGGGCCCAGCTGCATATCACCCGCGACCACGGCGGCTATGTCGAGGAGTACAAGGCCAAATACAAGCGCGTCCGCGACACCGGCGAGCGCGTGATCATCGATGGCATCTGCAATTCGGCCTGCACGCTGGTTCTCGGCATCGTGCCGCTGAACAAGATCTGCGTGACGCCCAAGGCGAGCCTCGGCTTCCACCAGGCCTACTACGACAAGGCCTTCACCTTCGGCATCAAGGTCACCAGTGCGGAAGGGACGTCCGACCTGATGTCCTATTATCCGGATACGGTGAAAGACTGGATCCGCCGCAATGGCGGGCTCACCACCGACATGAAGAAGATCAAGAACGGGGTCGAACTCTGGAAGATCATCGATCCCTGTCCGGAAGAATGGTGAGCGGCTGATCTGAGCCGCCGCGTCCATCGCAGCGCAGCATCAGAAATTCGCATTGCCGCACGACCGCTCGCTCGGGCAATGAGGGGGCAATGAATCATAACCAAGATCATCTCGCTGCCCGCACAGCGCCGGTGCTGTTCGTCCTGCTCTGGAGCACCGGCTTTATCGCCACCAAATACGTCGTCGACAACGCCGATCCCTTCACCTACCTCGCCATCCGCATGGCGGTGGTGGTCGGCCTGATGGCAATCATCGCAGGCATCGCCCGACCGAAATGGCCTGATCGCGCAGGGATAGCGCACAGCGCCGTCGCCGGCGTCCTCGTCCACGGCTTCTATCTCGGCGGCACCGCGATTGCGATCGCGCATTCGATTCCGGCGGGGCTCTCCGCGCTCATCCCGGGGCTGCAGCCGATCCTGACCTCGACGATCGCCAACCGCTGGCTGGGCGAGAAGGTGACCCCGGTGCAATGGGCGGGCCTCGTGCTCGGCCTCGGCGGCGTCGGGCTGATCCTGCACAACCGCCCGATGTCCGGCGAAGCCGGGCTGGGCTGGCTCGCCTCGGTGGTTTCGCTGATCAGCATCACGCTTGGCACGCTCTACCAGCGCCGCTATTGCAACCACATCGACTGGCGTGCCGGCAATCTCGTGCAGTACGTGGCGGTGACGATCTTCTTCACGCTCGGCGCCTTTCTGTTCGAAGATCGGGTCGTGCACTGGACACGGGAGTTCGTGCTCGCATTGGCCTGGCTTGCGGTCGCGCTCTCGATCGGATCGATCGGCCTGTTGTACTGGCTGATCCGCCACGCTGCGGCGACATCGGTCGCGAGCCTGTTCTACCTGGTGCCAGCCGTGACTTCGCTGATGGCCTATCTGCTATTCGGCGAGAAGCTCGACGCGCTGGCGATCGCCGGCATGGCGATGTGCGCGGCTGCGGTGTTCGTGGTCAACCGCCGCTTCGGCGCGTAGGCGGGCTTGCCGGAATACATCCCTGACGTGCAAGGTCGATCATGTTAGGCTGACCGTATTTCAGCGGCCCGCGCACACGGTGATTTCCATGAAGACGGCAAAACGCGCATTGCTCGGCAGGTCCCTGAAGCCGGTCAGGATTGCCTGCATCAACTATGCCCGGGAGTCGATTGGCGACGGCGATATGAGGCTGCTCACCGCGGCACTGCAAAAGTGTTACGACAAGCATTTCCTGCCGGTGTGGGGCTATCCGGTCGACCTCTATGTCACGCGCAAGCCGAAGGCCACCGATTGGCAATTGGTTTATTTCGACGATGCCCTGCACAAGAATATGCTCGGACGCCACGAGCTCACCTATCGCGGCCAACCGATCTCGAAAATCTTCGTCAAGGCGCTGGATGGCGGGGCGGTCAGCGTGGCGGCCTCGCACGAACTGTTTGAGATGGTGCTCGATCCCATGGCCAATCTCTGGGCCGACCAAAATCGGAACACCCAATACGCCTATGAAGTCTGCGACGCCGTGGAGGAAGACACCTTCAAGGTCGACGGTTTGCCGATGTCGAACTTCGTCTATCCGTCCTGGTTCGAGCCGTTCAGGCATCCCCGCGGCACCAAGTTCGACCACAAGGGAACGCTGAAAGCGCCGTTCTCGATGGCCGAGGGCGGCTACGTTATCAAGAAGGTCAACGGACGGAAGGTGATCAGGGCGTTCGGCTCACCTGCGAAGCGGCGACGCTTCGCGAAAGAGGACCGGCGGGGCCATCGCAGCGAGTTTCGCGATCCGAAGGGCCAGCATCACCCGGGGCGGCGCGCCGCCAAGCGGCGAGGGTAGGAGGGGCCTCCGGACGCGCCCACACCCGGAGACCCACTTTGCGCTGTGATCAGCGCTTGGCCTTCTTGGCCTTCTTTTTCGACTTGGTGGCTTTCTTCCCAGATTTCTTGGCAGCCTTTTTCGCAGACTTCTTGGCTGCTTTCTTCGAAGACTTCTTTGCAGCCTTCTTTGCAGCCTTCTTGGCTTTCTTCTTCGAAGCCTTCTTGGGCGCGGCTTTCTTCGCGACCTTCTTCACCTTCTTGACGGCGCTGACGGCGGCGTCCTTGGTTGCTTCCACGGCGGTGGTCATCGTCTCCATCACCTGCGCGGTGATCGGCTTGTCGTCGTCCATATCGTGTCCCCCACGGTTTGCATGGAACGATGACGATAGCGGGTTTCACGATTGTGTCAAAGCAACGCTCAACCTTTGCGGATCTTTGCGTAGGCGGCGAGCGCTCGCTCGCGTGCCCTAGCATGATCGATGAGCGGTTGTGGATAGGTCTTTCCGAGCGTAACGCCTGCGCTCGCAAGCTCAATTGGTGTGGCCTGCCACGGCTGATGGATCAGCTTTGCCGGCATGTCCTTCAGCTCCGGCAGCCAGCGCCGGACATAGGCTCCCTCAGGATCGAACTTCTCACCTTGGAGCACCGGATTGAACACGCGGAAATAAGGTGCGGCATCGGCGCCGCAGCCGGCGACCCATTGCCAATTGGCCGGATTGCTGCCGGCGTCCGCGTCGACCAGCGTGTCCCAGAACCAGGCTTCGCCATCGCGCCAATCGATCAGCAGGTGCTTGACCAGGAACGATGCGACCACCATCCGGACCCGGTTGTGCATCACGCCGGTGTGCCAGAGCTCGCGCATGCCGGCATCGACGATGGGGTAGCCGGTGCAGCCGCGCTGCCAGGCGGCGAGCGCCTTCTTGTCAGCCTTCCAGGGGAAGTCGTCGAAGTTGGTTTGGAGGTTCTCGGTGGCGAGATTCGGATGGTCGCGGAGCAGGTGGCGGCAGAACTCGCGCCAACCCAGCTCACTCAGGAACTTGTCGATGCCTGAGCCGATCCCCGGATTCGCCGCCGCGGCAAAGCGCGCCGCGTGCCAGATTTGGCGCGGGCTAAGCTCGCCAAACCGCAAATGCGGTGACAGGCCTGAGGTGCTCTGGCGATCGGGGCGGTCGCGGTCGCCGGCATAAGTGTGCACGGTGTGCTTGAGGAAGTCGCGCAGACGCGCCCGGGCTGATGCCTCGCCCGGCGTCCAGCTCTCGCGCAGGCCACCAGCCCAGTCGGGCTTGCTTGGCTCGAGCTGCCAGCTCTCCAGTCTGTCGCTCGCGATCTTCGGAGCCGGACGCAGCTCCTTCGGTGCGGGCAGCGGCTTGGGTGGGGCGCCGAGCGACAGCACCCGCCGCCAGAATGGCGTGAACACGCGCAAGCCCCGGCCTTCCTTGTTGCGGATCGCCGACGGCTGGACCAGCAAGTCGCCGGGAAAACTTTGCGAGTCCACGCCGAGCCTCGCCAGCGCTGTTTCGAGCTGTTTCTCGACGAGCTGATGCGGGGCCTGAGCGATCTCATTCCAATGGACGGCGCCTGCGCCAGTCTCCCGCACCACTTCGGGGATCACCCAGGCCGCCGATCCCTTGCGCAGGACCAGCGATCCGCCGTGCGCTGCAATGTCGGCGCCGAGCGCGCGCAGCGATTGGGCCAGCCACCAGCGCGCCGCGCCGCCAAGGGCCCGTCCGGCCGCTTCGTCGAGCACATAAAGGCAAATCACGGGCGCGCCGGATCTGGCGGCGGCGTGCAGGGCGGGGTGATCGGACAGTCGAAGGTCGTCGCGGAGCCAGACGATGACAGGCGGGGGGCTTGGCGGGGGCAGGTGCGTCCTCGTTTACGCTTTGGAAAGTATGCCGCGGGAGGTGGTGTGAACCAGCGTTAATGGGGCCGTAAGCGGATTGCATGAATATGCAGGAATTCCGGGGGTAGTTCCATTCATGACCAACTCGTTAACGGTGAAGTTCTTGCCTCGGTTCAAGCTGGGGACCAAGGCCGTCCTGTGCGCGGTCCTGCTGATTGCGATGAATACCGCATTGGTGGTCGGCGCCGGCTACTGGTCTCTTACCTCCGCCTTCAACGATCGCGCGTTGCGCGACATCGAGGTCAGCCTGCGCACGCTGGCGCTGGCCTTCGCCGAGGTCGTTCCTGACGCCAGGATCACCATGCGCGATGGTGCGGTGGCGCGCGCCGAGATCGCCAAGATGCCCGAGTTCAAAGATCACGCCATCGTCGATCGTGCGGTGTCCTATGTCGGGGGCAATGCGACCCTGTTCGTGTTCGACGATGCGAGCGGGCAGTTCGTCCGCCGCTCGACCAACGTGAAAAAGGAGAACGGCGACCGTGCCGTTGGCACCCAGCTTGCCGCCGACCATCCGGCACAAGCAGGCCTGCGCCGTGGCGAGGCTTATAAGGGGCCGGCCACGCTGTTCGGCAAGTCCTTCATGACGGCTTATTTCCCGATTTCGGATGCGACTGGCAAAATCGTCGGCATTCTCTATGTCGGCATCCCCATGGCGCAGTACGAGACCATGCTGTCTCAGGCCATCGCGAGCATGGCAATTGCGGCCGGCATCGCCGCGCTGCTGGTCCTGGTGCTGACCATGCTGGTCGTCCGCCGCGTCACCCGGCCACTGAGCTCGGTCACCCGTTCGCTGACGGCTCTCGCCAATGGCAAGAGCGATGTCGCGCTCGATTGCGAGGACCGTGCCGACGAGATCGGCGAGATCGCGCGCACCGTTGCGGTGTTCAAGAGCAATTCGCTGGAGCGGGCGCGGATGCGCAGCGAACAGGCGGAAGCCGCGACGGCGGCAGCCGAGCAGCGCAAGGCCGACCTTCGCAACTTCGTTGCTGAATTCCGCAGCGGCGTCGGTGGCATGCTCGACAAGGTTCTGCGTTCCTCCGGCGAGTTCGAGCGCGTGGCGCGGCAATTGACCGACACCGCGCGCTCCGCCGCTGATCTGTCGGCGAGATCGGCCGGCGCATCCGAGCAGGCCTCCGACCACGTCCGAGCGGCGGCGTCGGCCTCCGACGAGCTGTCGCAGTCGATCTCCGAGATCACCAAAAGGGTACAGGAATCCAACGCGATCTCCGCCGAGGCGGTGCAGCAGGCCGAGGCCACCGATCAGCGCATCGCGCAGCTCTCGGAAGCAGGCGCGCGCATCGGCGACGTCGTCAAGCTCATCACCTCGATCGCCGAGCAGACCAATTTGCTGGCGCTGAACGCCACCATCGAGGCGGCGCGCGCGGGCGATGCGGGCCGCGGCTTTGCGGTGGTGGCCCAGGAGGTCAAGACGCTTGCGGGCCAGACCGCGAAGGCGACCGACGAGATCTCAACCCAGATCGCGAGCATGCAGCTTGCGACCGAGGAGTCGGTGACCGCCATCAAGGCGATCACCGAGACCATCGAGCGCATCAGCGGCATCGCGGGCTCGATCTCGGCTGCGGTCGAGCAGCAGCGCAGCGCCACGCACAATATCGCGGCCAGCGTTCGCGCGGCGGCCTCGGGCACCGCCGACGTGGCCATCAATGTCCGTCAGGCCGCCGAAGGCGCGAGCGAGACGGGCGAAACCTCGAGCCGGATGTTTGCCTCCGCCCAGGCATTGTCGGGCGAGAGCCGGAGCCTGAAGGCCGAGGTCGACAGCTTCCTCGACCGCGTGCAAGCGGCTTGATGAGCGAGGCGGGCCGAAACCATCGGCCCGCTGTGACGTAGCTGACGGCAAGATGTGACTGCCTGCGCCTTGCGGGCAGGGGAGGCCGCCAGTGAACCGCATCGCCGTGCTTTATGTCGCAACCCTTGTCGTGCTGACCGGGCTGGATTTCCTGTTCCTTGGTCTGATCGCCAAGGGCTTTTTCACCGCGGAAGTTGGCGACATGCTGGGTGAGCTGAAGCCTTTGCCGGCGATCCTGTTCTACCTGCTCTATGTCGGCGGCGTTCTGATCTTTGTCAGCGGCTCTGCGGATGCGACCTGGCAATCGACGCTGCTCTATGGCGCGCTGTTCGGCCTGTTTTGTTATGCGACGTTCGATCTCACCGCGCTGGCACTGCTCAAGCATTGGAGCTGGCCGGTCGCGTTCGTCGACATCGGCTGGGGCGCGGTGGTGACCGCGGTCTCGTCGACCGCGGGTCTGTTGCTGACGGATCGTTTTACTTGATGGCGTCATTCCGGGACGGTCCGCAGGACCGAGCTCAGGTGCGCGCTTGCGCACCGGAGAATCTCGAGATCCCGGGTTCGATGCTTCGCATCGCCCCGGGATGACGATTGGTTATTTCGGCTGCGGCACGATGCGGATGTAGGGCTTCGGTTCCTTCCAGCCCTGCGGATAGATCGTCTTGGCCTCGTCGTTGGAGACCGAGCCCGCGATGATGACGTCCTCGCCCTGCGACCAGTCGGCCGGCGTTGCGACGCGATGCTTGGCGGTGAGCTGGAGCGAGTCGATCACGCGCAGGATCTCCTGGAAATTCCGGCCGGTGGTCATCGGATAGACCAGCACCAGCTTGATCTTCTTGTCCGGCCCGATGATGAAGACGTTGCGGACGGTCTGGTTGTCGGCGGGCGTGCGGGTGAGGGGATCGCCCGAGGTCGAGGCCGGCAGCATCTCGTAGAGCTTCGAGACGTTGAAGTCGGTGTCGCCGATCAACGGATAGTTCGGCGCGGCGCCCTGGGTCTCCTTGATGTCTTCGGCCCATTTGGCATGGCGGTCGATCGGGTCGACCGAGAGGCCGATCAGCTTAACGCCGCGCTTGTCGAATTCCGGCTTCAGCTTGGCGAGTGCGCCGAGCTCGGTCGTGCAAACCGGCGTGAAGTCCTTGGGGTGAGAAAACAGCAGGGCCCAGCTATTACCGATCCAATCGTGGAACTTGATCTTCCCTTCAGTGGTCTCGGCTTCGAAGTCGGGGGCGGTGGTGCCGATCGGAAGTGTCATGGTTTGACCTCATCGCATTGAAATTGCTTGGAAATTACCGTCTGACCGTCAGGCCCAGTATAGGGACTTGTCGGCGCCAAGTGAACGCCAACTGAACGGCTTGAAGTAAAATGTGAATTCTTGCTCTGAAGGGCTGATTTCTCAGCACAATTTTGTTACGGCCGCACCTGCGGCGAAACATCTCCACCGGGGCTTCACGGTCTCGCTTGCCCCGATAATGCCTTTTATAACCCGCATCACGCCCGCCCGACGCTCTTACGGAACCGGAACGGTCCTCGCAGCGACTAATCGGCAACCATTGAGAAAAGTCGCGACCCCCGTATCCAATCATTAACCACCCCTTTACGCCCGCATGAAAATGCTGGTCGATCAGAAGAAATCTGGAAGTGAACTATGTCTGCCGCACTACCCAAGTCCCTTGAAGAGTCCGTTGAGTCGCCGTCGCTCGAACCGTCCTGCCGCGATACTGCGGCCCATGCCCTCACCATTGTGCGCGACGGCGTGATCACGGGGGAAGGTCCGACCACCAAGGGCCGGGTGCACTTTTCCCGCTCCATCGATGCCGATGACACCGCCTGGTGCGCGCGCATCCTGACCGCCGCCGCGGTCAACGACCAGCCGGTCAGCCGCGCCGAAGCCGAGGCGCTGTTCGAGATCAACGAGGCCGCGACCGAACGTGCCGACGGGGGCCGCTTCGACGATTTGCTGGCCAAGGCCGTCGCCCAGTATGCCGCGAGCGCTTCGGGCTTGAAAGTGCCGCCGCGCAGCGTCGCGCTGGCTCAGGACACCGACATCGAGAGCTGGGCACCGTCCTATGCCTCCAAGGTCAAGAGCGAGATGTTGGAGTGGATCGCCGGTCAGATGCGCGGCAAGCGCCAGAACAACCGTCGCCTGATGGCGATGGTGGCGACGTTCCTGGGTGCCACCGCGCTGCCTCTGGCGGGCCAACTGCCAAGCGTCTTCGACATTGGAATGTAAAAGAATCTGGGCCTGTAAGAACCGAGATAGTCCCGCGCCCCTTGCGAGGCGCGAGAGCAAGCGGCGGGGTTATTTCCCCGCCGTTTTTTGTTTGCCGCTCGCCGGCTCGAGGCCCAGCGTGCGGCCGGGGAATCCGGCGGCGTCGAAATAACGCTGGCTGCCGACGCGCTGGACGTTGAGCACGGTCTCCAGACCGTTCTCGGACTTCTTCTTCGACCGCTCGATTGACTTGAACGCCTTCGGCACGACGCCGTTGGGCAGCGCCTCCGACATCACCCGGCCGACCAGGCCGCCATTCTGCGAACCGCGCAGGCCGAGCAGCTGCGCCGCCGTCATGCCGACGTCGGCATTGCTGACCGGCAGCTCGTCGACATAGCCGGCTTTGAAGTCCGGACCGATCGCAGCCATGAAGTTGTAGGTGTCGCCGCGGCTGAAGCTGCCGTGCATGCCCTGGCCCTGGCGCAGCACGGTGTCGGCCACCTGCACCGAGCAATTGGTCGGCGCCTCGCCGCATTCGCTGGCATAGGAGCGGAAGTTGACCACGATCGCCGGCGTCGGCGTCGCCGCCTTGCCGCGCAGATTGATGCTCGACAGCGGCAGGGTGCCGGGGAAGCGGCCGAGGGCGTCGTCGACGAACAGGCCGGAGACGTAGTCCTGCTCCAGCAGGGCGTTGATGGTCCTGGCCGCCAGCTTCTTGTCCTTGTTCGGCAGATAGATCAGGTCCGAGCCGCCATTGGTGGCGACGACGAGGTCGGGCTTGGTCGGGTCCTTGCCGAGCACGCCGTTGCCGGCCTTCGGATGAGCGTTGCCGGTGACGGCGGCGTTCTTGTCGTTGGGGTCGAATAGCGGCAGGTCGAGCGCCTTGGCCAGGTCGAGGGCGACGAAGCCCATCGGCAGGAAGTCCTTCGGTGTGTCGTCATAGCCGACCTTGGCCGAGGGGCTGGTCTTGCTCTCCTTGGAGATGGTCGAGAAGCCGTGGTCAGCCTGGATCATGATGTTGGTGCTCGCGGCAAGGCCGAGCTCGTCCAGCGCCTTGCGGATCTGGGCGAGGTTGTTGTCGACGTTCTTGATGCTCGCCATCGTGCTCGGTCCGTTGATGCCGGGCAGGATCTGGTTGAGGCTGTCGCCCTGATTGTGCTGGGTGCCGTCAGGGTCGCGCGACCAGAACACCAGCACGAACGGCTTGTTGCGTGCCTTGAACATCGGCAGCACCACCTTGGTGGCGACGTCGGCGAAATAGGCCTGCTGCGCGACGTTGGCGACCGTGGTGCCAGGCGTCTTGGCGTCGCCCGCCTTTGCGTTGTCGCCGCGCGACGGCGCAGCGAGGGGAAGGCCGGCCTTGGTCAGCGCCTCCTTGACCTCGTCCGACAGCGCCACGCCGTTCTTGCCGCCGGTGGCGTCATCGAACACGACCGAATGCAGGCCGGGCTTTTCGGGCTTGTCGGTGTGGTCGAACTGGTAGGTCGGACCATGCTTGCCCAGCGCGGCGGTGCTGTAGCCCTTGTCGCGGGCGATCTTCAGAATCGTCTCTTCGTTGAGATAGTCGCCCTTGAAATGCTCGTCGATGTCGCCGAGCACGGCGTCGTTCTCGATGAAGGGCACGACCGTGTCGCCGGCTGGCACCGAGGTGTAGTTGGTCCAGATCGTGTTGGAGAACACGCCGGTGTCGCCGAGATAGTGGCCGGTCGACATCGCCGAGCCGTTGGCCATGGTGAAGGTCGGGAACAGCGAATGCGAGTTCTTGAAGTTGACGCCCTTGTCGCGGACCTCGGCCATGGCCGGCGCGGTCTCGGGGGTGATCTTCAGGGCGCGCAGCCCGTCAGGAATGAACAGGATCAGGTTGCGGGGCGTGTTGTTCTCAGCGGAGGCAAAACCGCTGGACAGCAGTGTCAGCCCGGCCGACAGCAGCAGCAGTGAACGTCGCATCAAAATCTCCTAGCGGTGAGGCGGCTCGGCCGCCGATCCGCGGCCCCCGGCAATCGTTTAGTTTTGCTGTATGACGATTATGTTACAAGAGCGAGCGGGCATGCAGAAGTGATGGGGAGGGGGCAGGCATGCTGTGGCGTGGGCCCCGGCTCTGCAGCGCACCGCACCGGACGATGCTCCGCATCGCCGGGTACGCTGCGCTGCGTCCGGGGCACGAGTTTGCGTTTTGGGCGCACCTGCATCAACACCGTCATTGCGAGCGCAGCGAAGCAATTCAGAGTCTTTCCGCGGATACATCTCTGGATTGCTTCGCTGCGCTGGCAATGACGGAGTGTGTGGTGGCGGCGTCGCTCTTCAATCCGCATCTTCATCGCAGACACACTTTCGCATCCTCGCGGCTCATCTTGCCCGAGCTTTGTTTCATCGCCTTAACCCTCAATGAAAGAGGGTGCAGGGAAGGCCGGGTGCCCGACTGGCACCCGCGGTCCACTGTGCGATAGGTTGCGCTACAAGAGGCTGCACAGCGGCATACAGGTGAAGCCGAAACATCCGGCCTTCCCTGCGCAGGGGAAAATATACGTCAGCATGGAGTTCGGTGGAGAAGCCAAGTCATTGATCATCCGAGTGAACCCGCCACATAATGCGATGGCAGCCTATGCTGCTCTACACCCACAATCGGGATACGATCGGGGACACGGATGGCACGGAAGGTTCGTCACAGCGCGCTTGAAAGTCGTAGCGCTCGCTTGAAATTGCAGGTTCGTCGGAAGCCTTATCCCGGTCCTTCGTTGGCTCGCGGCGTGTCGCTGCTCTATCGACGCAATCGCACGCATGGCACGTGGGTGGTGAAAGCGAGCAACGGTCACGGCACTTACTGGACCAAGGCCGTTGGGTTCGCGGACGATTACGATGACAGCAACGGCAATGACGTGCTCGACTTCTTCCAAGCGCAGGACGCCGCAAAGCGACTGGCGCGAGGCGGCAGCGGCACCAGCGATAGCGCGCCGGCCACTGTTGACGCCGCACTTACCGCGTACGAAGCCGATCTAAAGGCACGTGCCTCCAATCCCTACAACGCACAATGGCCCCGCAACCATCTCACCAAGGTGCTGCTTGCCAAGCCCGTCGCCCTGCTCACCTCGACGGAACTGCAGAAGTGGCGCGATGGTCTCCTGACCAAGATGGCGCCGTCCACCATCAACAGGCTCGCGGGTTGCCTCTGTGCCGCGCTGGAGTTGGCCGCACGGCATGATCAGCGGGTTAAGAACAAGCGATCATGGGACGTTGGGCTCGCGGGCCTGCCCGATGCACAGGAAGCTCGCAACGTGGTCCTCTCTGATCAGAAGGTACGGGAATTCGTCGCGCACGCGTACGCGCTCAATGACAAACTTGGCCTCCTGGTCGATACGTTGGCGATCACTGGCGCGCGGCCGAGCCAAGCCGTTCGCTTGCGTGTCGCCGACTTGGATGCTCATCCGGTCCGGCCGAAACTGTCGATGCCGAAGTCTGCAAAGGGTGGCGGCCGCAATCGCGCCAAGAAGCGAAACGAGCGCTATTCCGTGCCGATGACGGCGCAGCTCGCGGCAAAGCTGAGAGAGGCAGCGAAGGGCCGTGCCGACGATGCTCCGCTGCTGTTGCAGAGCGACGGCTCACCTTGGGGCGACAATCCCGGCCAGACCTATCATCGTCAGATCGACAAGGTCGTGACTGCGATCGGTCTCGATCCCGACGCCGTGACGATCTATGCACTCCGGCATTCAAGCATCGTTCGCTCGCTGCTGATGAACATCCCCATCAGAGTGGTTGCGTCACTGCATAACACATCCGTCGGGATGATCGAACGGACCTACTCGAAGTACATCACGGAGTACTCCGACGACATCTCTCGCAAGGCGCTGCTGCAGGATGAGCCAGCAACTGCAGACAACGTTGTCGCTCTGGCACGTTAGGGCGCCTGAGGGCACGCGGAACAGATTGAGAACAATGTTCGCTATGTGTTCGCTCGCAGTCGGCCGATTCAGACCCAAGCTGAACAAGATCAACAACTTAGACCGCCACTGAAAATGAGTTAGTGGGGATCAAGCCCACTATCCTTCACTGCCATCGACCCAACCACAGAGGAAGAAATGGCAGTGAAGAAGCACGATAACTCACGCAAGAAAGCCGCCGCAAAAGCGACCCGCACCAACGCTCCTGATGCTGAAGTGCGTCGCGCCGCCTTAACGATCCGTGAGTTTTGCAAGGCGTATCCGCTTTCGGAAGCAATGTATTTCAAGCTCCGCGCCGCCGGCGGTGGCCCGCGCGAAATGCGCGTCGGCCGCAAGGTGATGATCAGCATCGAAGCGGCCGACGATTGGCGCCGAGCGCGTGAAAACGCGTCCCAGGCCATCGCCTAGCCACAGAGGAAGCGGCCGCCCCAGGCCCGCCTCTCCCATCATCTCATCAAAGGAATGCTGGAGGTCGCATAATGCACCCGCCCAATCCCGAAATGCGAAGCCCCGCCGCGGCAAACGGCAGGGCCAATCGCAAGTCCGACGATAGTTACAGCAGCAGCGATTCTACCGAAACCACCCCGACCATTCAAGCGCGCCGGCTCGTTTCACGGTTTGGCCTGGCATACGAAACCGCCGTCGTCATCGCGGCCCTGGC
Source organism: Bradyrhizobium sp. CCBAU 45384 (assembly GCF_028128665.1). Lineage (NCBI taxonomy): Bacteria > Pseudomonadati > Pseudomonadota > Alphaproteobacteria > Hyphomicrobiales > Nitrobacteraceae > Bradyrhizobium > Bradyrhizobium sp. CCBAU 45384. The sequence continues at coordinate 61,952 of NZ_LBIZ01000101.1, read as the reverse complement.
ATGGGAGGGCGCGCGATGAGTGCCGTTCAGTCTCCGCCGGCCGAGGCCGAAACGTCCAATGAGAAGGGGGCAGAGGGGCCGACCGAAATTGGCGGCTTCACCATCTGCGCGAATGGTCTGAACGGCGGCCATCGTCGCGTGGGTTCACGTATCAGGCGGGTGCCGGAGGCCGAGCGCCAGCCGGTGAGCCGTCTTCAGGTCGAGATCGTCAAGGAACTGCTTGCCGGATGCCGCCCCACCCGTTGGGCGCGCAATTTGCGGTCGCCCGTGTCGTGCGACCTCAAGCATTGGGCAGAGAATTGGGGCGGCCGCGAGCTTGTGGCTCGCGGCCAGGGCACTGCATATGTCAGCACGGGCGCTGCGATCATTGCGGCGCTTGAGCTGGGCTTCGTCTGCGTCCCCACTGGCGAGGGGTCGCACAATGTCTTCATCGGCGTTCACTTCGATGACGTTGCTGCCCGCATGGCGGAGCGTGGCTGGTTCATCGCCCGCGATCATGTGACGGCGACGCGCATCCAGGCGCCCGAGCCGGAGCCCGAGATTGATCGTGAGTGGCTGCTACAGCAGGCGGCAGAACACGGCATCCCGCTTGGTCCTCACATCAATGGCGATGATGTGAGCATCGCCAACGCCATCGACGAGGATGATCCGTTTGCAGTCGAGCCTTTGCCCGAACCGCATCCCTTCTGGGCGGAATGGGCCAAGGAACATGGCATCGATGGTGATACCGAACAGAACGAGGAGCACTGACTAATGCACGGCGGTTTTAAGAAGCCCGATCCCGACGAGTTGCTGGAGTTGATCAAGCGCGCGATGCGCCTCCACCAGACCGACGACGAAATCAGAGAGCGGATCGCGAAGGCGGGTCTCGCACGTGACCACTTCATGCAGCGGATGATCGACGGCCTGATCGCGAAGGCCCGAAACGAAACCCGGATCCCCGACCCAAGCAATGCGGCAGCGGTCGCCGCGTCGCAGCCGATCAAGTTCATGGACATGCGTGATTGGGACGACGAGCCGCCGCCGCGCCGCGAATGGGCGGTGCTCAACCGCATTCCGCAGCGACAAGTGACGCTGTTCTCGGGTGATGGCGGCACAGGCAAGACGATCCTGCTGTTGCAATTGCTGTGCTCGACCGTCCTCGCGCGCGACTGGATCGGCAGCGTGCCGGAGCCGGGACCTGTCATCTACCTCGGCGCGGAGGACGAGGAAGATGAGCTGCATCGCCGGCTTGACGCGATTGCAGAGTACTATGACGAACCGTTCTCAGAACTGATCAACAACGGGTTCTATGCCTCGTCCTATGCGGGCGAGGACATGACGCTGGCGCGGTTCGATCGCAACGGCAACATCGAGCCGACACTGCGCTATGACCGCTTGCTCGAACAGGCGTGTGACATTCGGCCGGCCATCGTCGCGGTCGACACCTTGTCCGACGTGTTCGGCGGTAACGAGAACGACCGCGTGCAGGTGTCTGCATTCACCGGTCTGATGCGCAAGCTGGCGATGCAGGCCAACTGCGCCGTGATCATCAACAGCCATCCGTCGCAGGCCGGCAGCAACAGCGGCACCGGCCTGAGCGGATCGACAGCGTGGCACGGCAAGGTCCGTGGCCGCATGTACCTGCGTGCCGCCACCCAGGACGAGGGTGGTGCGATCGATCGGGACCTGCGCGTGCTGGAATTCAAGAAGAACCAGTACGGTCCGCTCGGCGACAGCATGCTGTTGCGTTACAAGAATGGCGTCTTCATTCCCGAGCCGCGCGGCGGCTCGCTCGACCCACAGATCGCCGAGCAGCGCGCCGAGCTGGTGTTTCTGACGTTGCTCAGCCGCTTCACGCGGGAAGGTCGCAACGTCAGCGACAAGAAAGGCACCACCTATGCGCCAGCATCCTTCGCCGGCGAGCAGGAAGCAAAGGCGTTCAAGCTCAGCAAGGACATGCTTGCGGATGCCATGAAGCGACTGTTCGCCAGCGGCAAAATCCAGGTCGTCACCGAAGGCCCGCCGTCGAAGCTGCGCTCGCGATTGGTGGCGGTGTGAATTCGCAACTATGTCATCTGGCACAGGTGCGGAGCGATCCGCACCTCGCCAATGACGAGGTTGACGAGGCCACTTCCACCAACCCTTCCACCAGACTTCCACCACCTTCCACCGCTCGGCTTCCAGCAACCCCTTCCACCGGGCTTCCATCATCTTTCACCGGCTTCCACCAACCCTTCCACCCCTCCCCCCTATAACCCCCCGGCTGGTGGAAGCCACCAGCGGGAGCTGGAAGCTCCGCGCTGGCTCCCACCGCCCAGGGCTCGGGGGCGTCGGACATCAACAACAACATCACAGGGCGCGGGGTCGAACGCGCCGTTAGCTAACCAATCGGGGCGGGCCATGCCACGGCTGACTTGAAGGGAATACAGACCACGCAGACCTACACGATGGCTCCCGCCGATCTCGAAAAGTACTTCGACGGCTTCGCACAGCGGCTCGCCCATAGGCCCGGCGCAGCGCACTTGTCTCACCCAGCCAAAACAGCAAAGGCCATTCCTGAGTCAATTCTGGCCCATCTGACGGCCAAGCTGTCGAGGCGCGACCCGCGCGCCGTCGGCTCGACGCCGACATGACAGGGCCAACAGCCAAGGTGATGGCCCGGCGCGAGATCAACGAACCCGTGGAGGAAGTCACATCATGATGATCGACGCCGTTGGATCGGCTCGCACTCCGGCCGAACGCCAGCGCGCCCAGCGCGAGCGCAAGAAGCAGGGCTTTATCCAGTAACCCGGTCCGGGGGGCTTGTCGGAATCCAAGGCGACGGGACCGTTGACCGCGCGGGCTGGTTCATGTGCGATGGGATCAAATTCCTAGAGGGGGGTTGCCCGTCTTGACGGCATTTAGCTCAGGAGGTCCGCCGTGAAAAACAAGGCGAAGGCGCACCTTGCACCGACGGCCGCCGCCCAGCGCATGCGGGAATACCGCGCGCGCCAGGCGATCGGTGCTGTGCGAGTTGCCATTGATCTGGACGGCGACGACGTGGATTGGCTTCGCGACCAGGGCACATTGGCGGAATGGGATGAACAGGATGCACGCGCGCTCGCGCAAGCTTTGAAACGGACACTGCAGAAACTGCGTCGTAAGTTACGGCGTAACGAAGCTTGAGATCGCGATCTGCTATTGACGAGATCAACAAACTAGGTTGAGGGGCACGTGGTCGTCAGGTTGTCAGCGAGCGATCTGGAATATGGGCGGCGGATCGCCGCAATAAAGGCAGGGTCACGGGTGGTTCGGCTCTCGCCCGAAATCGACGATCTGATTCCGATTGCTCGGCTGGAAAAGCGCATCAACCAACTGATGTGGAATCGCGACAGGCCCGATAACGTTTTGGCTGCGCGCATACTGGTTCGAGAACAGGCGCGGTTGCAGCTTGCCTACGAAAGGCGGCATGGCAAGCCGGCAGACACGAAGGGCATGCCATGAACCTCCCAAGTCCCGAAGAGCGCCGTGCGATCGAAGCGAAGGTTTCGCCCCAGCGGCGAGCCGAGATCGAAGGCTTCGTCAAATCGCTGGCACCGGTGATCGGTGATTTCGTGCTGGCAGCAATCACGCCGCTGAAAGAGCGGATCAAGGAACTCGAGTCGCGCCCGACACTCCGCTACCTGGGCATCTGGGATGCCGCGCGGACTTATCCGGCGGGGACCTTCGTCACGCATGGGGGTTCGATTTGGCATACCGGCACGGAAACCACCGGCGTTCGGCCGGGTGAAGGCGGATTTTGGAAACTGGCAGTGAAGCGCGGAGGTTCGAAATGACGTTCGAAGAGGCACGGCAATTGTTTATCGATCGTCGGAACGAGGCATTGGTCAAGCATGGAAATTACCTGCTGCTCGACAAAGGCATGAGCGTCGATGATGCGGCATTTCGCGAATCGATGCTGCGCTATGCCGGTGATCTCGAAGAGTGGCGCATGTGGGCAACGCAGGAAGTCGCCATCCGCGCGTTCGGTGCGACGAGGGCGCAATCGACGGAACGACACTAGATGCATCCCTCGCACGCCGTCAGGAACGGCAGCAAAAGCACCGAATGCCAAAAGGATGATCGAATTCACATGCGCGGCGTATTCACATGCGCGGCGTTACTGATGCCGTGGCTCTTGCCGAGGAATGTGAGGCACCTTCCTTGATCTATCTCAAGCAGCGCACAGCTCCATGCCGGACCATCGGGCCATGCCCGAACCTGACAAGCAGACCGAGGGTAAGGAAGCCAAGCCATCACGGCTGAACGAGGCGCGGCGCATCATCGAGGAGTATGCCGCCGAGCTGCGGGAGATCATCCAGAAGCTCCGGCGTAAGTTGAACTAAGGCCGGGTCGGTAGTCCGCTCGTCGAGCCAGAGCGGACCAGATTTGCTCAATCTGAGTTCTTCGCGTTTTGACCCAACAGAGACCTTTCGGCCTTTTTGGTGTGCTATGATAGGGCACCAACGGCAGTGCAGCATCCGCATTTCAGGGGATTCCCATTTGGCACCCAAAGACGAGCCGCGACTTCAACGCAGGCCTCTCGTCAGCGAGCCGGCTCTGGAACGTGCCGAGCGCCTGGCCAATTTGCTGGCCTCCATAGTTGAGTCCAGCGACGACGCGATCGTTAGCAAGAATCTAGACGGCATTATCACAAGCTGGAACAAGGCGGCCGAGCGCATCTTCGGCTACTCGGCCCCCGAGGCGATCGGTCACCCCATTACACTTGTGATCCCGGAGGACCGACTAAGCGAAGAACGTGAGATTTTAACGCGCATCCGACGTGGTGAACGGATCGACCATTTTGAGACTGTTCGGCGACGTAGGGATGGTAGCTCAATCGTCGTTTCGCTGACCGTTTCTCCCGTCAAAGATGCCCACGGCAACATCGTTGGCGCATCGAAGATTGCCAGGGATATTACCCCGCAGAAGCGGGCTCAGGAGCAGATTGGCATTCTGGCTCGCGAGGCGGAGCACCGAAGCAAGAACATCCTCTCGAACGTACAGGCAATCATCAATCTTTCTCAGTCCGACACTTCCGAGAGCCTCAAGGAAGTGATCAGCGGGCGCATCCAAGCGATGGCAAATGTTCACTCGCTGTTTGTTGAAACGCGGTGGATCGGCGCTGAAGTCTCGGCGATCGCCAAGCAGGAACTCGCCCCTTATCTCGATGAACACGGCACGCGGGTTCGGATGGACGGTCTGCAAACCGTGTTAGAACCTACCGCTGCGCAAGCGATTGCTGTGGTTTTGCATGAGTTGGCAACCAATGCTTCCAAGTATGGAGCGCTATCTAACGCGAAAGGCCATGTTAGGTTGACGTGGTCACGCAGCGAAGATCGACAACTGACGCTCCGTTGGGCCGAATTGGGCGGTCCGAGGGTAACTACGCCACAACGCAAGGGCTTTGGTAGTCGCCTCATCGAAGGAACGATCAATCCACTTGGCGGCAAAGTGCTTTTTGACTGGCGCGCGGAAGGGCTTGATTGCGAAATCACCGTTCCGACGTGAAATCCCAATCGAACTGGCTTCGTTGCTCTGTCAGGGTGGCTACTTCTGCACATGGCCCCTAAGGCGAAGTGGTCCAATCGGCCGTTAAGGTCCGCTGTTAGCTGCAGATCGGACCTGCCGCTCTGCTCACAGCTCGCGCTCCATCGCCGGATGCTGCCGGTTCTTCACCTTGATCCAGTGCTTGGTCCTGCCGCCCTCATAAGGACGGTCCCGCCGCTTCGATACCAACCCTTCAAGTCCTAGCTTGCAGGCAGCGCGAAACAGATCAGGCCCAAGCTCGCCACGCTCGAAGGGATTGACGAAAACGCCTTCAGGACGCCGCGCGAGCAAGCGCTCCAAGTTCGCCTTGCGCATCGACAAGGGGAGCATGCGGAGGTCGTCGCTGCCTTCGGCGAGAATATCAAAGGCGCAGAACTGCACTTCGTGATCGTGCTTGCGGGAGTGCAGCGCGTCGAAATCGGAGATGCCATCGACGCCGAGCACGACCGCTTCGCCGTCGAGAATGAACTGCTTTTGACGGACCCTGCGGGCCGCCTCGACGATCCAGGGATAGCGGCTGGCCCAATTGTAGCCGCCACGCGTGATCAGGCGCACGCGGTCGCCATCGCGCTCCAAGCGGAGGCGATACCCATCATACTTTACTTCATGAAGCCAATCCGAGCCGTCCGGGACCGTAAGGCCTCTCGTCGGCAGACAAAACTCAAATGAACGCATTCGGGAAAAATAGGCATGCGCGGACCCGATTGCGAGATGGGCCTGGGCGCACCATCCAACAGCCTGGCGGCCAGAGCTACGGCCTTGGCGGCAGATCAGGAGCGATTTCGCTTTCGACGCTCTCAATGATCGCCCGCTCAACCTCCGAGGCGAGCACGGTAAGATGCTCAGCCAATCTGGTAAATAACTCACGCTTTTTCGGATCGGTCGCTAGGTCCCGGATAAGAGCGCACTCCGCAGCGTCCCGCTGTAGCTTCTCTAGCTGAGCCTGCATGTCCTTCATCTGGGCCCCTATGTTCCCTTGTAGGAACATTACAAAGAACGAGTTTGGGTCACAAGTGAACAGAGGGGGTGCCTGATTGGGATTAGCCTAGTGATGCACGGCGCGCGTCTGCCGTGTGCGCCGGCCCATCGGACCGCCGGCCCATTCGGCTCCAGCCCCGCGAGTGGCCGGCTGGTCCGAGGCGACTTTGCGCAATATCAAAACGAGTTGGTTTACTCTGGCTAGGCTGCTCACGTAGCCGAACAACCTCTTGTCGGGCTGCTGAGGTTATGGCTCCTAGGCACACCGGGCCTCGCCTTACTGCTTATCCGCGTCGCCATGGCTTGCAAGGTCCCGTCATGCAAGTGCGACAGGAGGCTCGACATGTTCACCAGAGATTACGCCGACGATCTCAGCGCGACCGTGCGCTATGCGCTAGAGACAACGCGTGCTGTTGCGGTCTGCCCCTTCCATTCTGATGTAACCATCCGCATTTGTGATGATGCAGCCGAGAGCCATGCGTTCGAGCGCGCCAAGAGGGTCATCAAGAGCGATGGCACCAACTGGGAGCCGGAGGCTCTTCGGCGTGAGATCGGTCGGCAGCTCAGTGAAGCCGCAGACGGCAATTGTCCCCATTGCGCGTCGCATTGAGCCGCGATGCAAAAGAAAACCCGCCCGAAGGCGGGTAGCGCAAGGTAGCGCGATGGATGATCAATCAGTCAGAGACACACACACCTCCGTTGCTCTTCGGCGCGCTGGGCCTCGCTAGACCGATGGTGAGTTGGCTAGTATCCGCCGATGCCTCGACTATTCGAGGTTTTTGGTGCGGCGTCATAACCGCTATCTGATGGGGAGAAGCGGGCATCCCGGCCAAGGTTAGCTTTGGCGTAACCGAACTCTCCTCAACTTGTTCGGCTCCCAGCACTGCTACTTGGTGCCGCGAGATCGGAAAGCCCGTTACTTCAAAGGTCGGAAGGCGCAACGTGCATGCATTAGCTTGATGTGACGTTGCACCGGCAATGGAGGCAATGGCAGTTGCGATCAAGATCAGATTTTTCATGATGATACCCCACTCGGATTAGAGATAATTCCACCACGAATTCCGTAGTCACCTTAGTTTTAATTCAGCGACCCAACATGTGAACCTGTTCACTAGCGGCGGCGCCAATTCTGTTCGCACGCACTGCTGTTCTTTTGCAGTAAGTGCGGTGCCCCCCGACGAAAGAAACCCCGCCCCCAGTCATGGGAAGAACGGAAGTCTTGATTGGGGCGGGGGGCTAGTGCACTCAAAGCGGCGGCCCGAGCCTGTCGCCGGTCTGAAATCCTACGTTGCTGGTTAGTTTGGTCTGTTCGGTAAGGCACGTTCGCGTAAAGAATTTTAGGACAGTGTCCCGGACCGTAGATTTTCGGGATAATCGACCAGTGCTAAAGCAGGCACCGTTCTCGGCGGCAGTAGGAGCCGGAGATACGGGATGTTGGCCGAGGCTTTGGGCTGTAGTTCAGCCTCGCTGCGCTCAAGATCGCTGGGGACTACTTCTGCAACAGCAGTCCCAACGTTCGCGCCATGCGCCTCACCGATCCCGCGTGGCGGCCGAGTTCGGCGGCTATCCTCGATGTGCCAACTCCCTGCCGGGCGAGCCTGACCAATCGTCGGATTTCCTGCTCGGCCCATTGCTTTGGCTTCGGCGTTTTCATGGTGAGCGCGACCTGCAAAAAGCCGGAGAAGCTTCTCGGTCCGATAAAGATCGTCACTTGGAGAGCGGAGATATGTAGCTTCGGTCTAAGACGGTCGGTCTGACCGCGCCGTCGAACAGCACCGTCACGCCGGGGGTGCGAGTACTGATTTCGACAATGGGTACCGGTCTTGTCGGCCAAGTTTGGAAACTGAACGATCCCCAGCTCGCTCATCTTGAAGCGACTGCCGACAACAAGCCTGTCATCCTGCTGAGCGGGTCATTTGGCGACTCCGAACCCGTCTCATTGTGAGCCGACAAGACGTTTCTGTGGGCTCGCCTTGGCCTTCGTCTTTGCTGTCACGAATTGAACTCCGACGTGGGACCCGTCCACCAAACCAGCTCGCAGCGCCGAAATGCCAGTCCAGTTGACGACAGAACTAGGAAGAATTCCTGTGCCTTCAGGGGGTCCGTTGAGCCCTCGACCTCAAGCTTGGCGCCGCTTGCGGAGGCATCAACGAGAACGCAGCTTCTTCGCCACGTGCCATCAACACCCATGATGCTCACGATGTGTTTGTGTTCAAATCGAACGCGGTGCGCCTTTCGATTGTCCTCTGCCTTCTGCAATCCACGTTCAAATCAGTTCGTTCGAATAAACACGTCGCCTCTCTGCGGGTCTCTGCAATCAGCAGATCGATCCGCGCCGACTGAGCGAGTAAGGTCGTCCTGGTTGTCTCGTTCAGCTTAGTTTGTCCGACGATCAATCGGATGCAGCCATTCGCGACCTCAAGAAGGAAGATCGCGTGACGAGCGTCATCTACTGTTTGAATTCCGAGAGCTTGAACCCGCGACAATAAAGCGAGGACGTTCATCAAAACATCGCGTGGTCCATAGTACGAGGGACTCGTCGCGGTCTTTGCTTTGGATGGCCGTTCAAATTTTATCACTGACGACATCTGTCGCAAATCTCTAATGCCGATCGGCTGGTCGTGACGAAAGATCAAAAGCGATGATGAAAAAAGACAAGCTATACGCGCACAAGGGGATTCCTATCCCCACTCGGGCAAGCATTTGCCGCCGCAAGGATGGCCACGCCGACCGGCTGTAGACTGTCCCTGTTCAGAATTTAAGGTCAAAGCGGTTAAAAAACAGTTAACAGGTTGCGAGCAGCCAGTAACCTAGCACACAAGTTGCATCGAGAACGGATCGAAATTCGGCGAACAATGGTTTGCCGGGTTCCGAGGTCGCGGCCGATGTTCTAGACATTGCAGATGGGAGCATCAGGCCGCCGACCCGTTCACTTGGATCGCACCTTCCTTCGCGACGCGGAAGCTACGAACGTAGTACCCTTGTCGCTGAACGGCTGACCTAATCTCGTCGCTTACTTTGCGAATTCTTTTTCTGCTCTTACGCCACCTTTCGCCGGAGTAAGCCGGCGGAATCTTAGAACGAGCAAGTCACGCGTCCCGTTGCGATAGACATCAAACACTTTCCGCCCCCCGTGAATATTGAACTAAGAATTCAAATGCGCTTTGGGTCACCCTCAATCGACCAGCTTGGCGCCTATGATGGCGCGCAGGTTGTAACCCTGCAACAACATATGCCGCTTGTGAATTGCAGGGAGAAACGTGGTGCTGTGGCACCATCTACTTAGATTTCTGTTTGGATGTTGTTCGCATGCCACGCCAACGCACCAACTCTGATCTTGATCAATGCGAGCTGGCGGTCGAGGAGATCGTCGCCGCTTGCGACGGTGATCTGCGCGATGCGCTCCGAGCGCTAATGCTGCTGAATGAGCGGCTGGAGCTGAGATTGGGGCAGATGAGTGAGGTTCATCCTGCTCACCAGCGGGTGTGTTAGGGACATAGACGCTCGCATCGGGCCTGAGCCATTGAATGTGGATGAGGGCGTGCTTGGGTGGCAATCTCTTTGAGAAATGGCGTCCCTAGGGGAGACGAAGGGCAATTGAAGGCACTGAAACAAAGAACAAATCAGCCTTGCTGCAAGTCGATTGCTGCTACTCCCTGCTGCCACCTTCAAGCCAATAGCCGCCGAGGTTCTCAGGGCGACCGCCCAAGGGTAGCGAGCGACGCGGGGATTATTCCGGCAGGCCCGCCTTTCGTAGCAAATCGCCGATGAAGGCCCGCCCTTCGGCCGTTTGGTGCGGCAAGAAGTAATTTGATATCCGCTTATGAGGTCTGATCTGAAGCAATCGCCTCGTTGCGTCGCGCGCTTTTTCGAGGCGACCCGCCCCCGCATGAGCAACCACCATCGCGGCGAGCGCATCGCCTTGGTTCGGCTGATCACGGATTGCTCTTTCGGCCCAAGCGACGGCCTCATCATAACGTCCCGCTGACAAATGTGCGTGCGCCATTGCGGCCTCCATCGCGTGGAAGGCCAAATCGAGTGGACTCAGTCGCATCGCTTGCTGGAGATGAGCTATTGCCAGATCGGGCTCTCCGAGGAAGAGCCTGACCCAACCGCTTAGGTTCCATGAACGCGCAAGATTTGGGTTGAGCATCAGCGCTTTATCAACAATGGATGCACCTTCCTTTAGCTCCTCGCCGTTGGAAGCAAAGAAGGCCAATGTCGAGCCTCCCCAAGCGAGGGAAAAACCATCATCCATTCCGAACCGGATCGCCGCGCGTGAAAGTCTTCGCGCTTCTTCGAGGTCGCCGTCCCGCATTCGCCCCACCGTCCAGCGCCAAATATAACAATACGACGCGAACCCGTAGGCTTGAGCATATTCCTTGTCGAGCTCGATGGCCTGATACAAGAGCCGGAGCGCCTCTTCAGTACTCTCGTCCGTCCAACTGTAGATGTGGTCGGAGGCCCGCAAGAAGCAATCATAAGCATTGAGGTGTGAGGGGGTCTTGCGCTTGACACGCATCATCTCTGCCGTAAGTATCTTTGGGTCAATTGCGCCGACTACCCCGCTGGCAACTTGATCCTGCAGATCGAAAAAATTATCCAATGAGCCGTCAAAACGGTCAGCCCACAAATGCGCACCCGTGAGAGCGTCTATGAGCTGGCACGTGATACGGACTTTGCTCGCGGCCTTCCGGACGGAGCCCTCAAGGACATATCGCACACCCAACCTTCGCCCTACATCCTTCACATCAACAGCTTTGCCCTTGAACGCAAAACTCGAATTGCGAGCAATCACGAACAACCATTTGAAACGCGAGAGCGCGGTGATGATGTCCTCTACCACTCCATCCGCGAAGTGGTCCTGCTCCGGGTCGTCTGACATGTTCTGAAAAGGCAGGACGGCGATAGAAGGCTTGTCGGGAAGCGGTGGGAGGCTGTCAAAGTCAGGAATGCGAGCAGCAACCTCTCGCAGCTCTTTCGTTCCATCCACCAGATAAGCCCTGATCGGCTCTTGGATGTTCTTCACCTGTTGGGCACCAAGTTCCACAAAGGTCATCGGCATGACCTTGCGAACCTGGTCAAACGTTGCCCCGGAGATGCACACGGCTCCAGGTGTCGCCAATGTTTGCAGTCGTGCTGCAATGTTGACGCCGTCCCCAAAGAGGTCCCCTGCTCGCAACATCACGTCACCGATGTGAACCCCAATGCGGAAGTTGATCTGCTTATCGGAGGGGATACCCGCATTCGCTTTCGCCAGCGCTGCCTGAGCGTCGACTGCGCACTGCACCGCATCCACAGCGCTCCCGAACTCTGCAAGCACACTGTCGCCCGCCGTATTTGCTATGCGGCCCCTGTGGTCACCAATGAGCTTGTCGAGGATCGTGCGTCGCTCGGTGAGCTCCTTGAGCGTACCGACCTCATCGGCCCCCATGAGCCTACTGTAGCCCTCCACGTCCGCCGCAAAGACTGCGACGAGCTTACGGCTGACTGCCATGGGGTCTGACATGGCGGACGCTACCCTTCAGGCGCCCCGGCCAACCGCATGCCTTCGATTAGGCGATCGCGTCCAGCACGGTAAGTCGGGTTGTCGCTGTTCGAATAGGTAACATCGCGATAGCGGCGTATGGTGAAATGTGGATCGAGCGCAAGCCCCGCATTCACGCAAGCTCGCGCTTCGTCCAGCCTGCCGAGCCGCGCGAGTACGGCGGCAAGATCGAAATGGGTCGCGGAATAGTTCCGGTTTGCGTCGAGGCTCCGGCGCATCCAGATGACTGCTTCGGCGTCGGCGCCAAGCTGCGCCTTGGCAAGGCCTACCATTAACATCCATCGGTGTGCAAAGGTATCGCGAGGAGAGAGGCGGAAAGCTTCGTTGATGTGAGCTTCGGTCTCTGCTCCCAGACCGAGAAATACCTTGGCAAGCCCGATGAGACCATGAGCGCGGGCTAGATTCCGGTCGAGCGTCAACGCCTGCTCGCATTCCGTGATGGCCTGCGCAGCGCGTTTCGTGAACATTTGCACGAAACCCAGATTCGCGTGGGCCTGGGCGTGGTTTGGGGCGAGCGTCAACGCTTTGGTGAGAAACACTTCGGCCGAGGTGAGCCGCGCTGACCAGTCGTCAGTCATGACGGCACCTCCAAGAAGGGCGTCGGCACGCGCCAGTCCGACCATGGCCTCGATGTTTTCGGGATCGAGCGCAAGGGCCTTCTCGAAGAAACCACGCGCTTGTACCGTGCAGTTGGGCGTCAGCCCCTTGTTGAGCCAACTGGACCCTTGGAAAACCAGGTCCATCGCGTCTGGATGTGATGAACGCTCAGCCTGGCGGGCTTCAGCGGCGATGAGTTCGGCATCAAGGCTGTTGGCGAGCCTCGACACGATTTCGTCCTGCACGTCGAAGAGGTCAGCGATGGGCTTGTCAAAACGCTCAGCCCAGAGATGCTTGCCGGTTTCGGCATCAATCAGCTGCACGTTCACGCGGAGCCGCTTGCCACCACGCTGCACTGAGCCTTCGAGCACGTAGCGGACGTTCAGTTCACGCCCGAGCTTCTTTACGTCCACGGCCTTGCCTTTGAACGTGAACGCGGTGTTGCGCGCAATCACGAACGCACCACTGATGCGCGACAAGTCCGTAGTCAGGCTCTCTGTCACACCGTCTACGAAGTACTCTTGCTCGGGATCGCCGCCGAGGTTCGCGAATGGCAGCACTACAATGGACAAATGCGGAGCCGAAGACGGAGGCGGGACAACCCGGTCCGCGTAGCTCGCGTTCAGGCCAACCGCGTAGGAACGCACTGGACGCGCGATGTTCTTGAGGGTTTTTTCGCCCAGATCAGCGAACTCGATCTCGACCTTGCCACGGACCTGGTCGTAGGCCGAAGACGAGATACAAATGCCACCCGGTTCAGCAATACCCTCAAGCCTTGCGGCTACGTTGACCCCGTCTCCGAGAATATCATCGCCGTCAATAAGGATGTCGCCGAGGTTGATCCCGATCCGAAAGAGCATCCGCTGGTCCTGCGGTATCCCTTCGTTCCTCTGGGCCATCACTGCCTGCACCGCGACCGCACACTCGACCGCATCAACCACCGAAGGAAACTCAAGGAGCACGCCGTCCCCTGTGGACTTCACGAGCCTTCCCCCGCGCTTGGCCACGAGGGCATCAATGGCTACCCGGTGTTCGTGGAGGGCGCGCGCGGTGCCGACCTCGTCTAGCCCCATGAGGCGCGAATAGCCTGCCACGTCAGCGGCGACAATAGCCGCCAACCTGCGTCCGACCTTTGCTGGCTGCTCGCGCTCCATGGCCTAGCCGCGACAGGCGATCACCTCTGCATGGATGTCGCCTGCGGGCAGTCTCGGCCTGGGGGGCGGCGTTCGTCAACCAGTAGGAGGAGCCGAGGCTGTTTGCGACACTTGCTGACTGATTTGTATCAGCCTTTGGCCGAAAGCGATGGGGCCGATGCCTCTCAAGCCGAGCAGGCGACGACCCCATGGAAATTTTTGAGGAACATTGGATTGGGACACAATGGAGGACACAACCCGATTAGTGAACTGATTTTACTTACGTTTTCACCGCCAGACACTCCCTGCGCAGTGGTTTGACGGCTTATGTCGTGATCTCCCCGGGGAGCGATGCACTATTGCCCCCGTCGTCTCGCAGATGACTGATGCAAGGACCCGGTCGGGTCACACGCATCACCACGAGCCTTGGCGCACAGGCTCCGGGCGCCAGGACCACACGATTTTGCCGTACGCGGACCACACCGGTCGTTTGCGCGATGCCTTCGCTCACGGTTGCCCGCCCTGCAAAGCCCGATCGCGCCGATGTGGCCCACGCCCACCGCCGTCCGGCCCGCGTCGTGACGATCGCGATACGCCCCTCTTCCATGGGCCGGGTTGCCTCGACATATACGCCATTTCCGAATTTCGGTAAAGTTGAATATTTTTAGGCGAGCGGATTGACTGGCATTTTGGGTGTTTTGCCCGACAGCCAACGCAAGATCTTGTCGCCCCTTCGTAGGGTGGATTAGCCGAAGGCGTAATCCACCACTGTCCTCTTCGCGGTGACAAACGCGGTGGATTACGCCGTCGACTGCGCTTCGCGCAGCCGTCGTCTAATCCACCCTACGAGACCACCGGGGTCCCATTAATCGCGTGCCTTAACCAATAATTAATTATAGGTTTGCGGGCAGGTGATGGACCGGCCTAGCGTTGCGATGGGGAGCAGTCTCGCGAAGCCAAACGAGTGTGGTGCGTATCATGATGTCCAGATCATATGGGGCCTTGTTCGCCTCGTTCAGCGCAGCCGCGCTGCTTCTCAGCTCCAGCGAAAGCTTTGCACGACCGGGCGGCGCCGCGCCGCACGGCATGGTGACCGCCGCGCCGGCAGTGCGCCCGCCGATCGCGCCGGGCGCGCGGTTCCATGGCCACGGCCATCGCTTCAACAATCCCTGGGTTTACTGGCCCGGTGGCGGCGCTTTCTACAGCGACGGAGCCGGCTACAGCGAGCCGTTCGCTTACGCCGACCAGCCCGCCACCAACGATGTTCGCTATACCTACACCTACGACGTTCCCTGGGACTGGGCGCATCGCTTCCCGCCGAACGTCGTGCCGTCCGACCGGCCCTATGTGTCGAGCTGCCCAACGGAGCAGGTGACGGTGCCGGGCCGCGGTGGTGCCGAGCACACGGTCAACATCACGCGCTGCTACTGAGCAGCGCGCCGCATTTCACGGCTTGCTACAAAATGCCTACGGCGGCCGCCTGGTCGCGCTCGGACTGTTTTCGCCTGACATTGGCGAGCTCACGGCTGCAGACGACAAACGCGTTCGTTCCCGGGCGCAGCCCGAACTGACCGCAGATATCCCGATCCTCATCGGCAATGACGCGCGCGAGCTCGGCCTGCGCGGCTTCCCGGATCGTCGGCACAGAGACGAGCGTGTGAAGCCCGAGGGCCGCCACAACGGCAAGCACCAACGCGGCCGCGATGCCGAGGCGCTCCGTGTCATCGCCCGTATGCTGGGAAGAGGGGATCTTGGTTCTGGCTTCGCTCATGAAATCCTCTCGATGAAATAGCGCTGGTCAAGAAATGTCGTTCGAGCCGTGCGGCAAAATTGGCGGATGCAACACGCATACACGCTGCGCCACAGCGGCGACGTGAACCAGATTACAAATTCCAGGACGGCACGTGCCTAAATCAAGATCGGGACTAGCCCAGTTCAAAGCTGGTTACGCCGAACACGCGGTCAAGCCGCAGTGACGGGATCGGTCCAGTGTACATTCGCGCCGTTTCGAATGTCGGCTTCAGCCCAAGGCATTCCGCAAGCGCAACAGCATCGCGGTTCATCGCGGGGATGTCGAGCACAAATTCGTTGCAGCCGGGGCTCGCCAGCAAGGCCTGCGCAACCGCTTCCGCCGCGGCACGGTCATCGGCTACCAGCGGGCCGATCTTGTGGCCGGTCCGGCAGGGGCGGATCACGCCCCACGCGGCAAGCTTGCCGTCGCGCAGCAGTGCGCGGCCGACGTGTCCTGGCGTATCGATCCAGGCGCGCAAGAACGCCGCGCGCGGGGCAGGGAAGACGGTGGCGTCGTCAGCTTGTACAAGCGCAAATGGGATCGTATCGAGCGCAACAATCTCGGCGGGTGGCTTTGGCGGCGATGCAACGATGCCGCCATAGCGCATATTGGCGTAAGCGAACTGGAAGCCTGACTTCTTGTAGTTGTCCTGCTGCGCCACGACGCCGTCGAGCCCGATGACCCGCGCGCCCGCATGCGCGATCGCGGCGTTCCAGATACGTAGGCCGTAGCCTCTGCCACGAAAGCCTGCGCGCACGATGTAGAAGCCGAGGAAGGCGAAGCGTTCGTCATAAGTGACGCAGGACACGGTCGCGACCGGCTCGCCGTCGATCTCGCCGACGAAGAAGCCTTTTGCGTCTGATATCGCGAAGCAGGCGGCGTCTCGCAGGCCGGGATTCCACCCTTCCGCCGCGGCCCAGTCGATGGCGATGGAGATCTCCTCAGGGCGCAGATTGCGGATCTGCAAATCACTCATGTCGTGGTGCCTCGTGACGATGGGCTTATTAGCAAGTCTGGCTTGCGGGCAAGTCTGGCTGTAGAAGGCCAGACGATAGGCTGAGCCATAGCAGCCTGAATTTGGGTTCGCCTCTACGTTATCACAGGGATGATCAGTCATGGGAGCAGAGAAGGTCGCGCTCGTCACCGCAGGCGGCAGCGGCATGGGAGCAGGAGCCGCGCGGCGGCTTGCCGCCGACGGTTTTCACGTCGCGATCCTGTCGTCCTCCGGCAAGGGCGAGGCACTCGCAGCCGAGCTCGGCGGGCTTGGTGTGACCGGCTCGAATAAGTCGAATGACGATCTGAAGCGGCTCGTCGATGGGGCGCTGGCGAAGTGGGGACGCATCGACGTGCTGGTCAACAGCGCCGGCCACGGCCCGCGCGCCGCCATCACGGAGATCACCGACGAGCAGTGGCACATCGGTCTCGACACCTATCTGCTCAACGTGATCCGTCCTGTCAGGCTGGTGACGCCGGTGATGCAGGCGCAGAAGGGCGGCGCCATCATCAATATCTCGACCGCCTGGGCGTTCGAGCCGAGCGCGATGTTTCCGACCTCAGCCGTGTTCCGCGCGGGTCTTGCCGCTTTCACGAAGATCTTCACCGACACCCATGCGGCTGACAATATCCGCATGAACAACGTGCTGCCGGGCTGGATCGACAGCCTGCCGCAGACGGATTCGCGTCGCGACAGCGTGCCGCTGAAGCGTTACGGCAAGGTCGAGGAGATCGCGGCGACCGTCTCGTTCCTGGCGTCAGAGGGCGCGGCCTACATCACCGGCCAGAACATCCGCGTCGACGGCGGGCTGACCCGCTCGGTCTGAGGCAGGAGCTCAGGCGTGCGCCACCAGTCTCGCCAGCGCAGGCAGGATCTTGTAGCGGGCGATCTCGTGCGGATAGTCGCCGCGATTGGCGAGCAGCACGATGCCGATCCGGTGCGCCGGCACGAGGCCGATATAGCCCGATGCGTTGTTGAGGCCGCCCGGCTTGTCGACGATGGTGACGCCGGGCAGGTGGACGGTCTCCCAGGCCATGGCCTGGCCGAAGGTCGCCTGCTCGTATCTCTGGTCGACGTGGAAGGCTTCGCGCTGTGTCATGCGCAAAGCCTCCCGCAGACGCGGGTCGATGCTGCGGCCGTCGACACAGGCCGCGACGAATGTCGCGAGATCGCGCGCGGACGAGAACATCTGGCCCGTGCCGGGGAAGCCGAAATAACTCTGCTGGCCTCCGATCGGGCCGATCGCGCTGCCCTGGTCGGAATAGCCCTGCACGACGCGCCGCATTATGGCCTCATCCATGACCGCGCAGTTGTCCGGTCCTCGTTCGGGAACGGATGTTGCGTGCATGCCGAGCGGCTTGAGCACGCGGCTTTCGATCAGTCCGGCGATCGGCGTGCGATAGCAGCGCTCGAGCACGAGCTGAAGCAGGACGTAGCCGGCGTGGCTGTAGATGCGCTGCTTGCCCGGCGCGACGCCCGCGGGCGGCGCGAAGGCGTTGAGCATCGCGATGAACTGCTCCTGCGAATAGGACTCGTTGGGCCAGGGCGGGTGATCGGTCGGCAGCAGCAGTCCTGACGTGTGCGTGGCGAGCTCGCCGACTGTGACGTTGCGGATATAGTCACCGCTGAGTTCCGGCAGATATTTCGGCACGGGATCGTCGAGCCTGAGCTCGCCGCGCAGCGTGCCTGCTGCCACCAGCGCGGCCTCGAACGGCTTTCGCAACGAGGCGAGGTTGAACTGCGTGTCCGGCGTCACGGGCCGCCTGGTGGCGGCGTCGGCAAGGCCGTAGCTGAAGAATTCGACATGGCGGCCGGCATAGAGCGCGGCGGTGAGGCCGCCCGGGTGATCCGGCGTCGCGGTGGGCGCGAGCTCGGCAGCGACGATGTCGCGAATCTGGGCGATCATGTCGGAATCCGCCAAGGCACGGCGCGGCCTCGCCAGCGCGACCGCCAGGGGAACCAGCGCGGCGCGGGCGAGAGATCGCCGGGTGATGTAAGGGGAGATGGCAGCAGGCGGCACGTGCTCGGTCTGATCATGCGGTGCGCCCCCGAATGTTGTTCTAGCGGGGAGGGCTGCGCATCCCAATTCACGATTGCGCGTGCAGGTTCCGCTTCGGGCTACAGTAAATACTTAGCTTTTGAGCTAACAATCATTGACGCCCGCTCGCGATGCGGTTATAGTTAGCTTCATGGCTAACCAATTAACCCGGCTCGACCAGGTCTTCGCGGCGCTCGCCGATCCGACGCGGCGCGCGATCGTGATGCGGCTTTGCGCCGGCGAGGCCTCGGTCGGCGAACTCGCCGAGCCGTTCGACATGGCGCTGCCGAGCTTCATGAAGCACATCCACGTGCTGGAGCTGAGCGGCCTCGTGCAGTCGGAGAAGTCCGGCCGCGTGCGCACCTGCCGCCTCAGTCCCGAGGCGCTGGTCGGTGCGGAAGACTGGTTCCAGCACCAGCGCGCGATCTGGGAGTCGCGGCTCGACCGCTTCGAGGCCTATGTGATGAAGCTCAAGAGGGAGAGGGCGGCCGCCAAGCGGCCGGCCAAGACAACAGAGAAGACAACCAACAAGCCAAGCAAACGGAAAGGTGCTGAGTAATGTCGTATTCTGCCAACGCTGCCCTGTCGCAATGGTCGCTCGACCGAGAGATCGTGATGTCGCGCGTGATCGACGCGCCGCGCGATCTGGTGTTCGAGGCGTGGTCCGACCCGAAACATCTGCCGCAATGGTTCGGGCCGAAGGGCTTCAGCATCGAGACCTTCGAGATTGACGTGCGGGTCGGCGGCGTCTGGCGCTTCAACATGATCGGCCCCGACGGCACCGTCTATCCGAACCGGATGCGCTTCCTCCGCATCGAGCGGCCGTCCCTCCTGGAGATGCACCACGGCGACGACCAGGACGATGATCCCGGCATGTTCCGCTTCACCATCACCTTTGCCGAGCAGGCCAACGGCAAGACCGTGCTGATGATGCGGCAGCTGGCCGCGAGCACCGAACAGCGCGACGGCATGATCGGCTTCGGCGCCGTCGAATACGGCTACCAGACGCTGGACAAGCTGGCGGCCTATGTCGGCGGGCTGAAGAAATAGATGCCGACGGGATTCGGGGGCGCCCTCGAAGTGGCGTCCCCGGAATAGACCTGGAAGCGCAGGCGCCTTTGCGATTATGACAGCGCGCCCAGGCCAATTATGACAGTGGCGTCACTCAGATTTTTGTCGCCGGGAACGAAGGATTTATGACAGGATTGCTACCGTTGGATGTCAAGATGACTACGACGGAGCGGTTCATGTTGCGGTGGCAGGCACGGTCAAATCCCCTGGCGTGGTGGTGGGGGTCCCTGACGCTGGTCAGCGCCGCGAATATTCTCGTCTGGTTCATGCTGTATCGCGAGTTCTATCCGAACGTCGCCGGCAGCGTCGGCGGCGGCTCGGATATCGGGCTGATGTTCCTGCTCTGCGCGGCCTATGTGTTCGGCTGTGCCTTTCGCTCGGTATTGCCGCGCGCCGACGTGCAGCGCATCTGCCTGTTCGACACCTGGCTGTCGAGCGTGTTTGTCGGCCGCACGGTCGCGACCGTGGCCGAAGTCTGCTTCGCCGCGCAGTGGGCGATCATCCTGCATCAGCTCGGCCGGATGACGGGCGCCGACACCGCGGTGAACATCGCGCTGGTGATCGTGCCTGTTATCATCATCGCGGAGTGCTTCTCCTGGTACGCGGTGGTGACGACCAATTTCCTCTTCAACGCGATCGAGAACTCGCTGTGGGCGGTGACTTTCTTCCTCGCCGGCATCGCGCTGTGCCGCCTGACGCCGGAATTCCAGGGCGTGGTGCGCTGGGCGCTGATCGCGGGCATCGTCGGCATCGCCTGCTTCCTCGCCTTCCTCCTCACCGTCGACGTTCCCATGTATCTCAGCCGCTGGCGGGCAGGGCACGCCGAGGGCGGAAGATTCCTGGGCCTCCTCGAAGGCCTGCATGACGTTGCGACGCGCTGGGTGGTGACTCACGACATCGCGCATTGGAAGGGCGAGCTGACCTGGATGTTCCTGTATTTCAGCGCCGCCGTATGGTCGAGCCTCGCGCTCTGCGCGCTCTATGCCATGGAAAGCTATCTCACGCGGTATCTCGCCTGAGGGTTATTTCCCGACCAGGCTGCACTTGCTGCGGTCGAGCGGGCGAAAAGCCTGGTCGGGCGGAATGGTCGCGACCAGCTTGACGAAGTCCCACGGGCCCTTGGATTCCGCTGGCGTCTTGACCTGCACCAGATAGAGATCGTGCACCATGCGCTGGTCCTCGCGGATGCGCCCGTTCGTCGTATAGGCGTCCGACACGGGCGTCGCCTTCATCTTTGCCATCACGGTCGCGCTGTCGTCGGAATCCGTATCCTTCACGGCTTGCAGATAGTGGCGCACGGCGGAATAGACGCCGGCCTGGATCTGTGAGGGCATCGCCTTGCGGCGGGCATAGAACGCATCGGAGAACTTTCGCGCGGCCGGTGAGACGTCCTCGAAGAACGAGGTGACGATGAGATCGCCGCGCGTCGCCTTGAGGCCGACCGCCTCGATATCGACGTTCTGGAACGACATCGGCACGATCTTGATGCCCTGATCTGCAAGGCCGAACTCCTCCGCTTGCTTGATCGCGGTGGCATTGTCGCCCGCGACATTGATCGCCAGGATCTTGGCGCCCGAGGACTGCGCCTGGAGCAGGAACGACGAGTAGTCGGGCGTGCCGAGCTGGGCCTTGACGCTGCCGGCCACCTTGCCGCCGAGTGCGGCGATCCGGTCGCGCGCGGTCGCCTCGATGGAGTGGCCGAAGGCATAGTCGCCGGTGATGAAGAACCACGGCTCCTTGCTGGTCTGCATGACGCCGGAGACGACAGCGGTTGCGGTTGAATAGGCGTCCTGGGTCCACTGCACGCTCGAGGGCGCGCAGGCCTCATCGGTGAGCTGGTTGGCGCCGGCGCCGGAGATCAGGAAGATCTTTCCGTTGCCGCGCACCAGCTCCTGCACCGCGAGTGCCGCGCCGGAGCTGCCGCCATCGGCGATCGCCTGCACCCCGTCGCTGAACCATTTGCGCGCCAGCGAGGCCGCAAGATCCGGCTTGTTCTGGTGATCGGCCTGCAAGATCTCGATCGGCTTGCCGTTGATCTTGCCGCCGAACTCTTCTGCCGCCATCCGCGCCGCCTCGACCGAGCCGGGGCCCATCGCGGTCGCGAAGATGCCGTTCATGTCGGTGAGGACGCCGATGCGGACGGCGTCGCTTTTGATCTCGGCGCGGGCAGTGCCCGCCAGTGCCAATGTGATCAGCAGGATGGCAGTGGAGGGGGTGCGGATGGTGGCCATGGCGTTTCCTGATTTTATCGTTGATGGATCGGCTGCAAGGGGTCAGGCCGCCTCGGCGACGACCTTGTTGCGCAAGATTCCGATGCCGGAGATCTCGACCTCGACGGTGTCGCCGGGGCGCATCCACAAAGGCGGCGTGCGCTTGGCGCCGACGCCGCCGGGCGTGCCTGTCACGATGACGTCGCCGGGGGCGAGCGGGCAGATCGTCGAGATATAGGCGATCAGCTCGGGGATGGCGGTGATCAGCAGATCCGTCGTCGTGTCCTGCACCACGGTGCCGTTGAGGCGTGTCTGCAGCGTGAGCTTCGACGGATCGGGAATCTCGTCCGTCGTCACCAGCCAGGGGCCGAAGCTGCCGCTCTCGGCAAAGGTCTTGCCGGAGAGGAACTGGCTGGTGTGGCGCTGCCAATCGCGAATGCTGCCCTCGTTATAGCAGGCATAGCCGGCGATGTGGTCGAGCGCACCGCTCGCGGGGATGTGGCGGCCCTGCTTGCCGATGACGAGTGCGAGCTCACCCTCATAGTCGAAATCGTCGCTCACTTTCGGCTTCACGATCGGTTGGAGATGGCCGACCTGGCTGCAGGGGAAACGGACGAACAGCGCCGGCTTCTCGGTGACGGTGCGCCCGGTTTCGGCGACGTGGTCGCGATAGTTGAGGCCGACGCAAATAATCTTGCCGGGATCGGGGATGACGGGCGCGAAGCTGATCGCGTCGAGCGGATGATCCAGCGCGGTGGACGCAACCAGCTTTGCGGCTTCTGCGATACGGCCAGTTTCGAGCAACTGGCGCAGGGTGGTGCATCCTGCCATGCGCGTGCCGAGATCGACGACGCCGTTGTCCTTGACGGCTCCGAAGGAGGCGCGGCCGTCGGCGATGAAAGAGAGCAGCTTCATGAGGTATCCTGCGTAGGGTCAGGCCGCGGACGGCACTTGGGTTGAAGGCGCAACGGTGGCGACAAGCCGGTCGAGCTCGGCATCGTTGCGCGCGGCGCCGCGGATGTAGCGGTCGGGACGAACCAGCGCGGCGACGATGCCGTGCTCGCGCAGCCAAGGGCCGATGCCGTCGGCATCGTCGCTGGCGAGGATGTTGATCCCTGGCGGTGAACGAGCAAAGCGCGCCGCGCTTTCGACAAGCAGCAGGTGGCTGTAACCAATCCGGTCGTCGCTGCGGCTGCCGTCCTTCAGCGTGAACTGCGGGGCGAGATGTCCGGCGAGCGGCAGATCGCCAAGCGCGAGCCCGGGGCCGAGCAGGGGCTTTTTGACTTCAAGTTTGACTGGCGCATTCTTGCGCGCTTGCCCGGCGGCGAGGCCGGCTTCGATCGCCTTGGTGTTGATGACGCCGCCGAGGCGGATGGCGAGCTCGATGAACTCGCGGACATGCGGCTGGCGCTCGCTCTGATAGGTGTCGAGCAGCCTGGCATCGGCGCCGCCGTTGATAACGCTCGCCAGCTTCCACGCAAGATTGGCGGCATCGCGGATGCCGGCGCACATGCCCTGGCCGAGGAAGGGCGGGGTCTGGTGCGCGGAATCGCCCGCAAGCAGTAGCCGGCCGTTCCGCCATTGCTGCGCGATCACGGAATGAAAGGTGTAGACCGCGGCGCGCTCAAGTTCGACATCGTCAGGCGTGATCCAGCGCGACAGCAGCTCCCAGACCTTGGCGGGCTGCGCGACGTCGTTCGAATCCTCGTCCGGGAGAACCGTGATCTCCCAACGCCGCCGCGACCCGGTGCCGCGGACATAGGTCGCCGGCCGCCTGGGATCGCAATGCTGCAGGCTGTAGTCGCCGAGATCATCGCGGGGGCGCTTGAGCAGCGCATCGATCACCAGCCAGCGCTCGTGAAAGCCGAGATCGTCCATGCCGGAGCCGATGAAGCGGCGCACCAGAGATCGCGCGCCGTCGCAGCCGATGACGTAACCGGTGCGCACCTCGCGGAGCTTGCCGTTGGAGAGGTCCTCAAAGCGGACCCGCACGCCAGTCTCGTCCTGATCGAGTGCGAACACATCGCAGCGGCTCCGCAAGCTGACATGCGGCCAGCGCGCGAGGCCTGAGATCAGCACGTCCTCCAGGTCAGGCTGGTGGAAGCGGTAGCTGAGATTCCAGCCCATCGGCGTCAGCGTCTGCGGCCGCGACCAGTCCAGCAGCATCTTGCCCTGGGCATCGAGAAACAGCATGCCGGGGCTGAGGATGAGGTGCGGCAGGATGGCGTCGGCGAGGCCAATGGTCTGGAACACGCGCATGCATTCGTCATCGAAATGCACCGCGCGCGGCAGATGATAGGTCCGCGCCTCGCGCTCCAGCACCAACGTGCTGATACCGCAGAGGCCGAGCAGGTTGGCCAGCGTCGCGCCGACCGGGCCTCGGCCGACGATGACAACATCGAATTCTTCGAGGGTTGATTTATCTTGCATGGGGCTATCTCTTCCCCAAGCCGCGCCGCAGCATCAACGTCGTCGCGCCAAGTGTCCGCTCTGCGGACGGGCCCTAGACCTCGACCGGAATGGCCCGCGCCGTCTCCTGAAGCTGCGCCGCAAATTGCTTCACCGCTTCCTCGATCCCCAGCGCCGAGCGGATCCAGATGATGGAGATGCAACCGTAGACCGCGTCGTTCCGCACGATGGGGACGGCGATCGATGCCGTCTTCGGATTGTATTCGCCCTCGCTGCGGATCGCGTAGCCTCGCCCCTGCGTCTCCGCGATCATCTGGTCGAGGCGGCCCTGGTCGAGGAAGGGGCGGTCGTCGGCTTCGTCGATGCGGCGGAGATGGCTGATGATGAGGTCGCGCTCGCGCGCCGGGCAGGCGGCCAAATAGGCCCGGCCTGCGGAGGTCCGCAGCATCGGCAGGCGCTTGCCGATCATGCCGCGGTCGATCGAGAGCGGGCTGCGGGAATGCGTGGTCTCCTGCACCACCATCGCGGCGTTCTCGTAAGTGGAGAGATCGACCGGCCAGACCAGGGTTTTGCTGAGCTCGGCCAAATAAGGCGCCGCCGCCTGGCAGATCACCACGCCGGGGTCGTAGCCGTCGCCAAGGCTGAGGGCGAGCCGGGTGACGCGAAAGCGGTCGTCGCTGGCGCTGCGGGCGACATAGCCGAGTTCCTCCAGCGTTTCGAGCAGGCGGTAGACGGTCGGGCGGGGCAGGTCGAGCGCGCGGGCGACATCGCCAGCGCGGATGCCGCCGGAGCGGTTGACCTCCTGCAGCACGTCCAGACCGCGCTTGAAGGCGCGGACGCCTTCCGACTGCCGCGGTTGGCCGGTCCGCGTCCGCTCCTTGGACACTTCGTGTTTTCTCCCTTGTGGCAGATCGCGACGCGATTATCGTCTTTGCGAACGCGAAGCGATTGCGCCACCGTAGGATCGCGCGCGGCCGGTATCAAGATCGCCGCACTGCGGCGAAGGCGGTGCTCTCGGGAGGAATTCGATGGAAATCACCGCGCTCGGCTATATCGGCATCAATTCGTCGCAGCTCGATCAGTGGGGCCAGATGGCAACTAGCCTGCTCGGCATGCAGCAGGTCGATCGCGGCGGCAAGATGCGCGCCTTCCGCATGGACGACCGCAAGCAGCGCCTGATCGTCGACGGCAGCAGCGACGCCGGCCTTGCGGTGATGGGCTGGGAGGTTGCCTCGACCGCGGAGCTCGACCAGCTCGCCGGCCGGCTGGAAAGCCATGGCGTCAAGGTCACGCGCGGCTCGCGCGCGCTGGCTGACGAGCGGCATGTCGCCGAGCTCATCACGTTCGCCGATCCGGCCGGCAACAGGCTGGAAGCGTTCTGCAAGCCCGAGCTTGCGAGCGAGCCGTTCAAGCCGGGCCGCCCCATCTCGGGCTTCCGCACCGGCGCGCTCGGCATGGGACACGTGGTGCTCAATGTCGAGCATGTGGAGCCGTTGCTGCCGTTCTATCGAGACGTGCTCGGCTTCCATGTCTCCGATTTCGGGTTGAAGCCCTATGGCCTCTATTTCTTCCACGTCAATGGCCGCCACCATTCCTTTGCGATGGTTGGCTCGGGACGCAAGGCGATGCATCACTTCATGGTCGAGCTCGGCAGCCTCGATGATGTCGGGCAGGGCTACGACCTCGCGCAGATGGACGATGGCCGCATCGCCTATACGTTGGGCCGTCACACCAACGACCACATGACCTCGTTCTATGTGAACACGCCGTCCGGCTTCTTCATCGAATATGGCTGGGGCGGGCGTGTCATCGATCCCCAGACCTGGCAGCCGCACGAGACCTTCGACGGTCCGTCCCTCTGGGGCCACGAGCGGCTCAACATGCCGGATGAGCAGCGCAAGCGCCTGCGCGACATGCGGATGGATGCGGCCGCGCGCGGTGTGCGCGTTCCCGATCCGCGCGTGCCGCCGCTGAACTGCGCCTGGCTGGATCAGGTGGTCGCGCGTGAATGATCGGCTCAGGCCGCGCCGAGATCGGGCTCCGTGAGTATGCCCTGGCGCAGCGCCAATCGGACCAGCTCGATGTCGGAGCCGACGCCGAGCTTGTCCTTGATCAGCGAATGCAAATTGGCGACCGTTTTCGGACTGACGTGGAGCGTCTCGGCGATCTGCTCCGTCGTGTTCTCGGCGAGCAGCAGCCGCAGGACCTCGAACTCCCGCGGCGTGAGGACATCGGCGGCGGAGCTTTCGCCGCCGAGCCGGCTCAGCGCCAGCTCGTGGTCGATATCGGGGCTGATCGCGATCTTGCCGGCGAGCACGTCCATCACCGCACGCACCAGCGTCTCCGGCGGGCTGGTCTTGGTGACGTAACCCCGTGCGCCGGCGCGGATCGCCTGCACCGCAAACCCGGCATTCTCATGCATGGTGAAGACGAGGATTTTTGCCGCCTTGTCCCATTGCCTGATCCGCCTGACGGCCTCGACGCCGCCAATGCCGGGCATGCTGAGATCCATGATGACGAGGTCGGGCGCTTCTGATTTGAACAGGCGATAAGCCTCCGCGCCATCGCCGGCCTCGGCAATGACGCGAAGTCCCGGCTGCTTCTGCAGCACCGAGCGATAGCCTTCGCGGACCACCGAATGGTCGTCGACCAGCAGGATCGTCGCGGTCATGCCGCGTGCTCCAGCGCCTGCGGCCCCGCTGATGCGAGCGGAATGACGACGCGCAGCGCGGAGCCGCCTTGCGGGCCGGCTTCAAAGCTCAGCCGGCCGCGCAGCGCCGCGACACGCTCGCGCATGCCGAGCAGACCCATGCCTGATTTCGCGACAGGATCGGTCGAGCGTCCGTCATCGTCGATGGCAAGCGCGATCTCGCCTTCATGCATGGTCAGCTCGAGATTCACCTTGGTGGCGCCGGCGTGCTTGGCGGCGTTGGTGAGCGCTTCCTGCACGATGCGGTAGAGATTGGCGCTGATCGAGGCCGGTAGCGTCTCGAACGTGCCGTCGAAGCGAATGGCAAAGCGCGTCTCGCCGCGGCTGCGTCCGTTCCAGCCTGCAACGAGGCCTTCGAGACTGGCGACGAGGCCGAGCTCCTCGACATCCGGCGGTCGCAGCCGGAACAGCGCGCCGCGCAGCGTCTCCATCATACCCGATGCGGTCCGCGCGATGCCGTCGCATTCGCCGAGCAAGGAGGGGCAGTCCTGCGCGGCGGTCTGGCGGGCGGAGGAGGCGAGGGCGCGGATCGCGGCGAGAGACTGGCCGAACTCGTCGTGCAGCTCGCGGGCGAGGTGGCGCCGTTCCTCGTCCTGGAGCGCGATCAGCTTTCGTGTCAGTTCGGCGCGCTCGGCGAGCGCGGTGTCGAGGCTTTCGGCGAGATGGTTGAAGACGTCGCGCACCGCCGAGAGCTCCGCGAGGTCGAATGGCGGCAGCCGCGTTGTGAGGTCGCCGGCGGCAATCCGCTCGAGGCCGGTGCTGATCAAGCGGGTAGGGCGCAGCGCGCGTGCCAGCGCGGCATAGACCAGCACGCACAACAGCGGCAGGGCGATTGCAAGCGCCAACATCAGGCGGCCAGCCTCGTGCCAGGCATCGGCCGTCTGCACCGCGGGGTCGACCGAGACCACCGCCTCGCCCAGCCTGCTTCCACGCAGCATCACTGGCCGTGCCGCCTCGCGGCCGGGGTCGAACAGGCCATGGTAGAACGCCGTAAAAATCTGCGGCGGCGGGTCGGCCGTGACGGGCGCGCCGCTGCAGAAGCGCTGGATGATTTCGCCGTTCGGCCCCCGGAAGGCGAGGCACAGGCCGGGCGTCATCACATAGGCCGAAACGGGATCGAGGTTGGGAAAGTCCGGGCGCGGGTTCGCGGTCCAGAGCACCTTGCCTTGTTGCAGCTCCAGCGTCTTTGCGACGATGGCGGCAATGGCGTCGATGCGCGCATGTGCGGCGCGGTCCGCCGTGATCAGGAAATAGGCCGATATCGCGGCGAAGCAGGCGGCCGATATGGCGGCCACGCGCAAGGTCAGGCGGACCTTGAGATCGAATCTCGGACGGTTCCACATCGGCGCGCACCTGATGCGAACGGAATTGTCGCCTGCGCATTATCCGGCAGAACCCTGCCTGCGCAAAGCGCCACTCTTGCCGCGGTGCAACGTCGTGAAATTTTCCCGGTAACGGCCGGGAAAGCCACTGCTGCGATGCTTCGCTGGCGCAGCCCTGAAGCCGGCCTGCCCTCAGAACGTCAGCTGCACCTTCATCGATTGCGAGCGGTCGCTGGCGAGCTCGAACGCCGCGACCGCGTTCTCGAACGGCATGGTGGCGGTGATCAGCGGCCTGACGTCGATCAGGCCCTCGCCCATCAGTCGCACCGCCAGCTCGAACTCGGGATCGAAGCGGAAGGTGCCGCGAAGCTGCAATTCCTTGGCGACGATGGAATTGATCGGCAGCGTCATCTCGCCGCCGAGGCCGAGCTGGACCAGTGTGGCGCCGGGGCGGAGCACGTCGAGCGCGGTGCGCAGCGCGGCCTGATTGCCTGATGCTTCGAACAGCGTGTCGAACACGCCCTTGCCGGCGCGCCAGGGATCGAGCGCTTCCGCATTGGTCGCGACGTTGAGGGCGTGCGTGGCGCCGAGCTTTTTCGCGACGGCCAGTGGAGCGTCGGCGACATCGGTGACCACGATCTCGGAGGCGCCACCGAAGCGCGACACCAAGATCATCAGCGCGCCGATCGGGCCGCAGCCGGTGATCAGCACGCGCTTGCCGAGCAGGGGGCCGGCCTGCTTGCCGGCGTGCAGGCAAACCGCGAGCGGCTCGGCCACCGCGGCTTCCGCCAGCGACAGCTTGTCGGAGATGGGGACTGCCTGCGTCGCATCGACCGTGATGAACTCGCGGAAACCACCCTGGACATGGGGAAAGCGCATCGCGCTGCCGAGAAAGCGCATGTCGAGGCACTGGTTGCGCATGCCCTCCTGGCAATGCAGGCACTGGCCACACGGCTTGCTCGGATTGACCGCGACGCGGGTGCCAGCCTTCACGCCGGTGACGCCGTCACCGACCGCCGCGACCACGCCGGCGATCTCATGCCCCAGCGCCATCGGCTGCTGGATGCGCACCACGCCGAAGCCGCCGTGATGGTAGTAGTGCAGGTCGGAGCCGCAGATGCCGCCATTGGCGATCTTGACACGGACCTCGCCCGGGCCGGGCGCAGGATCCGGATAGGTATCGATCCGCAGATCCTTCGGGGCGTGAATGACGACGGCGCGCATGTGCTGTTTCCTTGTTCGCGACTACATCGCGGCGATCATGCCGCCATCGACATAGATGATCTGGCCGTTGACGTAAGTGGAGGCATCCGAGGCGAGGAAGATCGCCGCGCCCACCAGCTCGTCCGGCTTTCCCCAGCGCTTGGAGGGGATGCGGCCCATCAGCCAATTGTTGAAATCGGGATTATTGACCAGCGCCTCGTTCATGTCGGTGAGCATGTAGCCGGGGCCGATCGCATTGGCCTGGATGCCGTGCTGGGCCCATTCCACCGCCATCGAGCGGGTCAGGTTCTTGATGCCGCCCTTGGCCGCAGTGTAGGGCGCAATCGTCGGGCGCGCCAGCTCGCTGCCGAGCGAGCCAATATTGATGATCTTGCCGCGCTTGCGCGGGATCATGCGCTTGCCGGCCTCGCGGCCGATCACGAAGGCGCTGGTGAGATCGGTCTCGATCACCTTGCGCCATTCGTCGGTGGTGAATTCCGCCAGCGGCTTGCGGTGCTGGATCCCGGCATTGTTGACGAGAATGTCGACCGCGAGTCCTTCGCGGTCGAAGCGCTCGAACGCTGCAATGATCGCGGGCTCGTCGGTGACGTTGAAGGCCGCGCCTTCGGCCTGATGGCCGGCGGCGCGAAACTCGGCGACGGCCTGCTCGACACGCTTCGGGTCGACACCGTTGATGATGATTTTCGCGCCGGCCTTGGCCATGCCTTCGGCGATGGCGCGGCCAAGCCCGCGGGAGGAGCCGGTCACGAGGGCGGTGCGGCCGGAAAGGTCGAACAGGGCGGTGCTCATCTTAATAATCCTCAGGCGTTGGAGCGGCGCACGATCAGATCGGAGCGCTCAAAGACGGCGGGCAGAAGGTCGACGCCAAGGCCGGGGCCTTCCATCGGGAAGACGTAGCCGTCCTTGATCACGGGCATCGTGGTCACGAGCTCATTGTACCAGCCCTTGTAGAAGGCGCGCACGGATTCCTGGATCAGCGTGTTGGGCTGGCTGAAGGACATGTGGATGGCGGCGATGAAGCCGATCGGGCCGATGCAGTCATGAGGAGCAAAAGGCCGGTGATAGGTCTCGGCCATCGCGGCGATCTTGCGACCTTCGGTGAGGCCGCCGGTCCAGCACAAATCCGCCATCACCACATGCATGGCGTCGCGGTCGAGCATGTCCTTGTAGGGGAAGCGCGAGCCCAGCGTCTCGCTGGCGCAGACCCAGACATCGGTCGCGCGGGCGTATTCAGCGAGCGCCTGCGGCGAGTTCATGCGGATCGGGTCTTCGTACCACGTCGGCTTGTAGGGCTCGAGCGCGCGGGCGATCTGTTTTGCGGTCGGCAGATTCCACAGCGAGTGGAGCTCGACCATGATCTCCATCTTGTCGCCGACCGCTTTACGGATCTTCTCGAACGGCTCGATCGCCTGCTTCATCTGCGCGGCAGTGATGTAGAGCCCCTTGTTCTCCTGCGCCGCCGGATCGAACGGCCAGATCTTCATGGCGGAGATGCCGCTTTCCAGCAGGCTCTCGGCCAGCGCATCGGCGCGGTTCATGAAGCCGTCGAGATCTTCGTAGGGTCCCTTGGAGGCACCGAGGTTCCAGTTCGAGACCGGGCTGATATTGGTGGAGCGGACATATTGCGTGCCGGCGCAGGTGTTGTAGATGCGCTGCTTGTCGCGGCAGAGGCCGCCGAGCATCTGGTGCACCGGCTGGCTGCAGACCTTGCCGAACAGGTCCCACAGCGCGATGTCGATCGCCGAGGCTGCACGATATTCGACGCCGGTCGAGGACTGCGCCATCGGCAGGTTCAGCATGTCGCGATGGATCGCCTCGATGTGCAGGGGATTGCGGCCGAGCAGGCGGCCGGCAAAAGTATCGTGAATCTGCGCTTCGACTGCGCCCGCGCCATAGAAGGTCTCGCCGAGACCGATCACGCCGCTATCGGTGTGAACGCGCACCCAGATGACGTTGGAGAATTCCTCGGTGCGCAGCGTCTCGATCGACGTGATCTTCACGGCAAGTCCTCCCGTCAAAGGCGCCTCGCGCCATCGTGTTTTCATTTCGCACCGCAACATATTGCGGCGTCGGCGAAAGTCTTACCGTCGCTTGTAATATATCACAACATGTTTTAAGGGTGCCACAAATTAAGGCGCCGCCCTGCAGCGAGAGCGCAGGCGGTCGGGAGGACATGCGATGGCACGGCGCAAGCGCGCGCTCGAGGTGGTGAGACCAGAGGACGGCGGGGGCAGGCCCTCCCGGCGCAATCGTCTCAACTTCTTCGAGCTGGCCTATCAGCGGATTGAAGAGCTGCTGGTTCATTGCGAGCTCAAGCCCGGCCAGTTCATGACCATGCTGGAATTGCAGCAGATCACGGGCTTCGGCCGCACGCCGGTGCATCACGCCGTCAATCGTCTGTCCGCCGACACGCTCATCATCATCCGCCCGCGCCACGGGCTGCACATCGCGCCGATCGACCTCGCGCGCGAGCGCATGCTGCTGGACCTGCGCCGCGACATGGAGCGGTTTGTCATCCGCCTCGCGGCCGATCGCGCCAGTCTCTCGCACCGCAATCAGGCGCTGCACATCGAACGCCTGCTGCGTGAACGCCGCGCCACCTTGACCCTGGACGAGTTCAACAGCCTCGACCGGCGCATCGATGCGCTGGTGCTGGAAGCTGCCGGCGAGCCGTTCCTGGTGCATACGCTGCGGCCGCTGCACACGCTCTATCGCCGCATCGGCTACATCCATCATCGCTTCATGCCGGGACAGACCGATCTGTCAGGAACGATCGATCATCATCTCGGTATTCTCAACGCAGTTGCGAACCGCCGCGTCGAGGATGCCGTGAAGGCGAGCGACGCCTTGATCGACTACATGGGCGAGATGTTCTCAGGGATGGAGGCGGGGATCGATCCACGCCTGCTCGATTGCAGTATCGAGCCGCTGCTCGGCGCGTAGAGAGTTTTGAAGAGAGGACCAAACATGCAGACAATGGCCATGCCACAACCGACCGCGAGCGAAACCGCGGTCCGCTACCTCATCACCAATTACAGCCCCAAGGGCAACAAGGTCGGCTGGCTGATGATGGCCTCGATCCTGGTCGAGGCCTGGGATCTCTATTCGATCGCCTTCGTGCTGATCTTCATCAAGGAGCAGTACAATCCGGATCCCTTGATGCTCGGCCTTGCCGCCGCGGGCACGCAGGGCGGCGCGCTGATCGGCGCGCTGCTCGGCGGCTGGCTGTCCGACAAGATCGGCCGCCGCGTCATGTTCCTGATCACCATGGTGATGTTCATCGTGCTGGCCCTGGCGCAGGCCTTCGTGCCCAGCGTCGGCTGGCTGGTCGTGATCCGCTTCCTGCTCGGCGTTCCGCTCGGCTCCGACATCTCGACCGGTTACACCTACATCATGGAATCCATGGCCAAGGGTGAGCGCGAGGTGATGGGCAACCGCTGGCAGTTCATGTTCGCCGTCGGCGAGGTGCTGACCATCGGCGTCATCGTGATCTTCCTCTTGATCGACATGCAGCACGAGATGCTGTGGCGCGTGACGCTCGGCCTCGGCGCGGTGCCGGCGCTGATCATCCTGGTGATGCGCCACGACGTGCCGGAGACGGCGGTGTGGCTGGTGCAGAAGGGACGCTACCGCGAGGCCAAGCGGGTCGCGCGCGAGATGTTCAACGACGATCTCGCCATGCTGCCGGACCAGGACGTCGAGGTGCCGAAGGTTTCGACCCGGGCATTCCTCGCCGACCTCAAGAAGGATCCGATCCGCTGGCGCGCCACCGTCTACGGCTGGATCGCCTGCTTCGCGCAAGGCAGCGAATTCTCGACCTTCGCCTTCTACCTGCCGGTGCTGTTCGTGATGGTCGGCGTCTCCAGCGTGCTCGGCAACAATCTGGTGACGATGGGCCTGTTCTGCTTCGCCGCGCTGTCGGGCTGGGTCGGCCCGCTGCTGACGCCGAAGATCGGCCATCGCGGCATCGCCATTGCGGGCTTTTCCATCGTGTTGGCCTCGCTGCTGGTCGCGGCCTTCGCGCTCTACACCGACAACAAGATGCTGCTGCCGTTCGCGGCCGCCGCCATGCTCTGGGGGCATTATTGGGACGCGTCGAACTGCATGACGATCCCGACCATGGTCGCCAAGCCGAAGTACCGCGGCACCGCGAGCGGCTTCGCCTACATGTTCGTGAAGCTGCCGTCGTTCCTGGCGATCTTCCTGTTCCCGTCGCTGTTCGCGGCGATCGGGCAGGCCAGCGCGACGCTGTTCGTCGCGATCTTCCCGCTGATCGGATTGCTTGCGGCAATCTTCATCCTGCCAGAGGTCTACGGCTACGAGAACGACTAGGAGAGAAGCTACCTGATCGCGGCAGCCAGTGCCGCGATCAGGGCCGGCGGCGTCACCAGCACGCCGAGCTTGAGGAAGGGCCAGGCGCCGACCTCGATCTTCTCCCGCCGCAACGCCACCAGCCACAGGATGGTGGCAAGCGATCCCGTGACCGACAGATTGGGCCCGAGATCGACACCGATCAGGATGGAGCTGACGACGGACGTGGGCAGGTGATCGCTGGCAGCGACCGAGCCTGCGACGAGCCCGACCGGCAGATTGTTGGCGATGTTGGTGGCGATCGCGGTTGCGATGCCGACGCTCCAGGCCGCCTTCGGGACCGATTGCGCCACCGCCTCATGCAGCAGCGCGCTGAGCTGGCCGATGACGCCGGTCTTGATCAGCGCCTCCACCATCACGAAGAGACCGCCGACCAGCGGAAGCACGCTCCAGGATACGCCTCTCAGCACCGGCAGCGGCGATTGGCGGCTGATCAGCAGCACGACGGCCGACGTCACCACGCCGCAGACGAAAGTCGGCAGCCCGAGCTGCTTGTCGAGTGCGGACGCCGTGACCAGCACGATTCCGACAGCGATGATGCCGACAGCCGTGAGCTTGCCGCCACGGCCGAGTATTGGATGCGGCACGCTGCTTGCGATCGTTTCCTCCTTCAACGCGTGATGCTGGGTCAGGCGCAACACGATATAGGTCAGCAGGATCGACGCCGCCGAGGGCAGGGCGAACAGGCGCAGCCATTCGCTGAGCTGCGGCATGCGCGCGCCGAACACGACGAGATTGGCGGGATTGGAGATCGGCAGCACGAAGCTCGCGGCATTGGCG
The DNA here is from genome assembly GCF_028128665.1 of Bradyrhizobium sp. CCBAU 45384. NCBI lineage: Bacteria > Pseudomonadati > Pseudomonadota > Alphaproteobacteria > Hyphomicrobiales > Nitrobacteraceae > Bradyrhizobium > Bradyrhizobium sp. CCBAU 45384. Next base: position 27,225 of record NZ_LBIZ01000101.1, on the reverse strand, counting down.
ATGAAGGCACAGACGAAGAGATAAGGCAGCGGTTTTGCGCCGGCCGCACGCGTCGCGGCGTAGACGGCCGGCGTCAGCACGATCGCGGTGGCGTCGTTGGAGAGCAGCACGGTGACGACAGTGCCGACGATGTAGATCAGCAGGAACAGCCGTTGCGGCGATCCGCCGGCATATTCCACCGCAACCGCGGCGAGATAGTCGAACAGGCCCTCGAGCCGCGCCAGCTCGGCGATCAGCATCATGCCGATCAGGAAGAGATAGACGTCGATGCCTTTCTCGATGCCGACAAGCGCATCCTGCCACGGCAGGAAGCCGAGCAGCACCAGCGCGCCGGCGCCGAGCACGGCCCAGACCGCCTCGGGCAGGTGGAAAGGGCGGATGATGACGCCGGCAGTCGCGGCGACGATGATGCTCCAGGCCCAGATGGCGTCAGACGGCAGGGTCGGCACGGACAGTCCTTGGCGTGGAATGAATTTGGAAGCGTCAGAATTTCACGGCGAGCAGCACCGCCCCGGCACCGATCATGGTGATCCCGGTCCAGCCCTGCGCGCTCGGCCGCTCGCCGAGAAAGACGAAGGCGAACAGCGCCACCAGCACGACGCTGAGCTTGTCGATCGGCGCCACCAGCGTCGCCGGCCCGAGCTTCAGGGCACGGAAATAGCACAGCCACGACGCGCCGGTCGCAAGCCCCGACAGCACCAGGAACAGCCAGGTTTTCGGCGAGACCGCAGACGGCACCGTGAACTGGCCGGTGAAGAACAGCAGTACCGAGAAGGCCAGCAGCACCACGATGGTGCGAATGAAGGTGGCGAGATCAGGGTTGATGGTCTCGACGCCGACCTTGGCGAAGATCGCGGTCAGCGCGGCGAAGCAGGCGGAGAGCAGCGCCCAGGTTTGCCAGGCGGAGAAGAGGGCGGGTTTCATGAGGGACGTATCGCTCGGTTCGACATGATGCAGGCAGGTGCATCCTAGCACTCTGCCGTCGTCCCGGCGAAGGCCGGGACCCATACCCCAGGGACGGGTTTGACACGAGATGGTTATTGGCAATCTTCCGCAAAACACCTTTTCGTGGTTATGGGTCCCGGCCTTCGCCGGGACGACAGCGGAGCGTGTGGCTCGCACTCACCTCGCCACCGACAGTTTCTCCATGATCGCCTTGCGCAGGATGCGCGAGAGCGATTCCACCGAATACGGCTTCTGGATCAATTCAAAGCCGCGGTGAGCATTTTCCGCGAGCACGTTGCTGTAGCCGGAGGTGAGCACGACGGGCAGGCCCGGATAGCGCTCGCGGATGATGCCGGCGAGCTCGACGCCGTTCATGCCGGGCATGATCACGTCGGAAAAGACGAGATCAACCGCGAACTCGTTCTCGCCAAGGATGGCGAGCGCGGCGTTGGCGTTGGCGACGCGGCGGGTGACGTAGCCGAGGTCCTCCAAGAGCTCCGTCGAGAACTGGCCGACATCGTCATTGTCCTCGACCACGAGCACGCGATAGCCCCGGCCGGTGGTGGCGCCCTCAGTGGTCAGCGAGGACGCTTCCCTCTCGGCGCTGGGGCTCTGCGCCTGCGGCAGATAGATGGTGAAGGTCGCGCCCTGGCCCGGTGTGCTCGTCACGGCGATGTCGCCCTCGGACTGTTTTGCAAATCCAAAGGCCTGGCTGAGGCCGAGCCCGGTGCCCTTGCCGACCTCCTTGGTGGTGAAGAAGGGTTCGAAAATGGCGTCGATGTTCTCGGGCGCGATGCCGCTTCCGGTGTCCGCGATCGAGATCGCGACATAGTCGCCGCTGCGCGCGGACTGCGCGCGCAGGTTCGGAATGCCCTGGACCTTGCGCACTGAAATGGTGAGCCGGCCTTCATCGTTCATGGCGTCGCGGGCATTGATGGCGAGGTTGATCAGGGCGGTCTCGAACTGCGCGATGTCGGCGACGGTGAAGCAATCGGCATCGTCGATCTCGACGACAATCTCGATGCGGCCACCGACCAGCGGCCGGACCAGCTGCGCCACGCCCTCGACCTGGCTGCCGACATTGAAGATCTGCGGCTTCAGCGGTTGCCGGCGCGCGAAGGCCAGCAGCTGCGCGGTCAATTTCGAGGCGCGCTCGACGGTGTCGGAGATGGCGTCGACATAGCGGCGGCGGCGCTCCTCCGGCAGCTCGCGCCGGCGCAGGAAGTCGGTCGCCGAGCGGATGATGGTGAGCAGGTTGTTGAAATCGTGCGCGACGCCGCCGGTGAGCTGCCCGATCGCCTCCATCTTCTGCGACTGCCGCAGCGCTTCCTCGCCGCGGCGGCGCTCGGTGACGTCGACGGCTTCAGGCACCGCGCCGGTGATGTTGCCATGGCGGTCGAGCACGGGGCGGATGCTGAACTCGAAATCGCGCTCGCCGATGGGCAGACGCAGCCGCATCTCAAGCCGCACGGCTTCGCCCTTCAGCACGGTGTCGAAGGCCTCGCGCACGGTTGCGCTCATGCGTTCCGTACCGGTGAACCAGGGCGTGTCCCAGAACGGCTTGCCGATGACCCCAGCAGAACTCGCCTTGATACCGTCGAGCGCGGTCTTGTTGGCGTAGAGCAGCTCGCCCTTCAGGTTGACCAGCCCCTGATACTGGTTGCTGGTCTCCAGGATGGCGCGCAGCCGGGCCTCGTTGGATTCGAGCTCGGCGGTGCGCTCGACGATGCGCTCTTCCAGCGTCTCGTTGAGCTTCCGCAGCTCGATCTCGGCCTGCTTGGCGGCGGTGATGTCGTGGGCGACGCCGATGAATCCGATATGCTTGCCGGTCGGGTCCCAGCGCGGCTGCGATTCCGAGCGCAGCCAGCGCCATTCGCCTGATGCGTTCTTGTAGCGCGCCTCCAGCACGAACGGTTTGAGCGAGGCTTCGCCCTGGACCGATTGCTGCAACACATGCGGCAGGTCGTCAGGGTGCAGCACCTTGCGCCAGTCGAAGGCGATGGCCTGCTCGTAGGGCAGGCCGAGGAAGTCGACATAGGCCTGGTTGGCGAAGGAGCGGGTGCGGTCGAGCTTCGTCACCCAGATCGGCACCGGCGCGCTGTCGGCGATCAGCCGGAAACGCTCTTCGCTCTCGCGCAACGTCTCGCGCGCCAGAGCCTGGTCGGTGATGTCGATATGGGCGCCAACCAGGCGGATGGCGCGGCCGTCGCGGTCGCGCTCGATCTTGGCGACGACACGGATCCAGCGAGTCTGACCGTCGCTGGGGCGGATGATGCGATATTCGGCCGCGTAGTCCTCGCCGGTCGCGGCCAGCGCATCGAAAAAATGCTTCACGGTGGCATCGCGGTCGTCGGGATGGATGCGGTTGACCCAAGCCTCATGCGTCTCGTCGACGGCGTCGGGGGGCAGCCCGTGGATCATCAAATATTCCGGCGAGCGGCGGTTCTTGAAGCCCTCGCGGAAGTCGACCTCGACCCCGCCGACCATGCCGATGCGCTGAATGCGCGCGAGGTCGGCCTCGCGCTCCTGCAGCGCGCGATAGGCCTCGTCCCGCTCGCGCGCGATTTCTTCGAGGTGCTGGCGCAGCCGTTCGGCGGCGATGGTCTCGGGCAAAGGATCGTTCAAGGTATCGGCCGTTGTGATGCGGGGGCGCACGTGCCGGACCGATATTCACATAGACACGGCGTGATAGCCATTGCTCAAAAGGGAATAGCTTGAGGAAACGCCCACCGCACCGCATCCGGTGATGTGAATGAACGTGGGGGCTGGCTATTTGTTCCTAAAGAAGGAACGATGAGCGGCCTGCGCGCGTATCTGCGTGGCGCCATAGTTGACATCAGTAAGACACACCTTCCCAAGAGGCTCGATCTTGAAGCTCTTTGTTTGCCAGGATTGCGGCAACGTTCTCTATTTCGAGAACCGCGCCTGCGGACGCTGTGGCCACCGGGTCGCCTTCCTGCCGGAAAAGGAGACGATGTCGGCGATCGAGCCCGATGGGGAGGGTTGGAAGACGCTTGCGGACAAGGGCGAACGCCGGATGCTCTGCCGCAATGCCGATTACGACGCCTGCAACTGGCTGACCGATGCCGGCGATACCACGGGCTATTGCCGCGCCTGCCGTCACAACGGCATCGTGCCCGATCTCTCCGACCCCGCGCAGCTCGCCGGCTGGCGCGAGTTGGAGGTGGCAAAGCACCGGCTGTTCTATTCGCTGATCCGCTGGAGGCTGCCGCTCCAGACCCGACAGGACAATCCCGAGCACGGCCTGACCTTCAATTTCCTCGCCGACGATCCCCACACCGGGCAAAGGATCATGACCGGTCATGACAACGGTTTGATCACGATCGCGCTCACCGAGACCGATACCATCGAGCGCGAGCGGCGCAGGCTGGAGATGGGCGAGCCTTACCGTACGCTGCTCGGGCATTTCCGCCACGAGGTCGGGCACTATTTCTGGGACGTACTGGTGCGCGAGGGCGGCAGACTGGACGAATGCCGCGCCGTATTCGGCGACGATTCCGCCGATTACGGTGAGGCCCTGCAGCGGCATTATGCCCAAGGCGCGCCGCCGGACTGGCAGCAGAATTTCGTCTCGTCCTATGCGACGACGCATCCCTGGGAAGATTTCGCCGAGACCTGGGCGCATTACCTCCACATCGTCGATACGCTGGAAATGGCCGGCGAGTTCGGCCTGGAGGTGCGCCCGAAGGTCGACCGCGATGGGGAGCTGTCGACGCGGATCCGCTTCAACCCTTATGAGGCGCGGGACATTCAGGCGATCGTCGATGCATGGCTGCCCTTCACCTTTGCCATGAACAGCGTCAACCGCGCCATGGGCCTGCGCGACCTCTATCCCTTCATCCTGTCGCCGGCCGTGGTCGCCAAACTCGGCTTCATCCACAGCCTGGTCCGGAACGTGGCCAAGGGCGGAAAGCCATAGGGCGTCAAGGCCTCAGGCCCACACCGGTCTTGCGCTGGTACGCCAGAGCGGGCCGGATTTTGCCCGTTGCCTCCGGCCCATTTTGCTGTACCACGACAGGATACGGCCCCGTCCCACCGGCCCGCCAAGGCGTGGGGCAGGGTCCCGCCCAGGGGACGAAGCTCAAGAAAATCATGTTCAAACGCATCCTGATCGCCAACCGCGGCGAAATCGCCTGCCGGGTCATCAAGACCGGCCGCAAGATGGGAATTCAGACGGTTGCCGTCTATTCCGAGGCCGACCGCGACGCCCTCCATGTCGAGATGGCCGACGAGGCCGTCCTGATCGGGCCGCCGGCCGCGGCCGAGAGCTATCTGGTGATCGAGAAGATCGTCGAGGCGTGCAAAAAGACCGGCGCCGAGGCCGTGCATCCCGGCTATGGCTTCCTGTCCGAGCGCGAGGCGTTTCCGCGCGCGCTGGAAGCCGCCGGCATCGTCTTCATCGGCCCGAACCCCGGCGCGATCGCCGCGATGGGCGACAAGATCGAATCCAAGAAGGCCGCCGCCAAGGCCAAGGTCTCGACCGTGCCGGGCTATCTCGGCGTCATCGAGGACGACAAGCACGCGGTCAGGATTGCCGACGAGATCGGCTACCCCGTCATGATCAAGGCCTCCGCCGGGGGCGGCGGCAAGGGCATGCGTATCGCGCATTCGAAGGCCGAGGTCGCAGAAGGCTTCAATCTCGCCAAGGCGGAAGCCAAAGCCTCGTTCGGCGACGATCGCGTCTTCGTCGAAAAGTTCATCGTCGATCCCCGCCACATCGAGATCCAGGTGCTGGGCGACAAGCACGGCAACGTCATCTATCTCGGCGAGCGCGAGTGCTCGATCCAGCGCCGCAACCAGAAGGTCATCGAGGAAGCGCCGTCGCCGCTGCTCGACGAGGCCACCCGCCGCAAGATGGGCGAGCAGGCGGTCGCGCTGGCGAAGGCCGTGAATTATGATTCCGCCGGCACGGTCGAATTCGTCGCAGGGCAGGACAAGAGCTTCTACTTCCTGGAGATGAACACGCGTCTCCAGGTCGAGCATCCCGTCACCGAGCTCGTCACCGGCGTCGACCTCGTCGAACACATGATCCGCGTCGCCGCCGGCGAAAAGCTCGCCATCGCGCAGAAGGACGTCACGCTCACGGGCTGGGCGGTGGAGTCGCGCCTCTACGCCGAGGACCCGTTCCGCAACTTCCTGCCCTCGATCGGGCGCCTGGTGAAGTACCGCCCGCCGGCGGAAGTGAGCAAGGACGGCATCACGGTGCGCAACGACACTGGCGTGCAGGAAGGCGGCGAGATCTCGATCCACTACGATCCGATGATCGCCAAGCTCGTCACCCACGCGCCGTCGCGTGCGGCCGCGATCGAGGCGCAGGCGACCGCGCTTGACTCGTTCTATGTCGACGGCATCAGGCACAACATCCCGTTCCTGTCCGCGCTGATGCATCATCCGCGCTGGCGCGAAGGCAATCTGTCGACCGGCTTCATCGCGGAAGAATTCCCCAAGGGCTTTTCCGTGCGCGTGCCCGAGGGCGAGGTCGCGCGTCGCATCGCCGCGGTTGGCGCCGCGATCGATCACGTGCTGGGTGAGCGCAAGCGGCAGATCTCCGGCCAGATGGGCGGGCGCGTCGTGCAGCGCGAACGCCGCCGCGCGGTCTGGCTCGACCGCCAGGAGATTCCGCTCGAGATTGCCCGCGAGGGCGATGCGATCGCGATCCGTTTCGTCGATGCCGACGGCAAGGCCGGCAAGGCGCATCTGTTGCAGTCGTCATGGAAGCCGGGCGACCCGGTCTGGCAGGGCACCATCGACGGCCACTTCGTTGCGGTGCAGGCGCGCCCGATCGCCAACGGCATTCGCCTCGCGCATCAGGGCGTCGAGGTGCCGGTCTATGTCTGGACCGAAGCCGAAGCCGCCTCGGCGCGGCTGATGCCGGTGACGGCGGCCTCCGACACCGGCAAGAAGCTGCTCTGTCCGATGCCCGGGCTCATCGTCTCGATCGCAGTGACCGAAGGCCAGGAGGTCAAGGCCGGCGAGACGCTGGCCGTGGTCGAAGCCATGAAGATGCAGAACGTGCTGCGCGCCGAGCAGGATGGCACGGTGAAGAAGATCCACGCCAGCGCCGGTGCGACGCTCGCGGTGGACGCGCTGATCCTGGAGTTTGCGTAAGTGTGTGAGTGGGGCCCTGCTGGCCCCACCAACATCGTCATTGCGAGCGCAGCGAAGCAATCCAGACTGCCTCCCTCGGAAAGACTCTGGATTGCTTCGCTGCGCTCGCAATGACGGAGTATGTTGCGGCTGCGTCGCAATAGTGTGAGAGGGCACCATGGCCTTTCGTTCCCGCCGCGAGAAACTGCGTTCGATCATTTCGGGCCCCACCTGCGTCCATCCCGGCTCGGTCTATGACGCGATCTCGATCCGCATTGCCGAGGATCTCGGCTTTCCGCTCGGCATGTTCGGCGGCTCGGTCGCCTCGCTCGCCGTGCTCGGCGACCCCGATGTCACGCTGATCACACTCACCGAGCTTGCCGAGCAGATGCGCCGGATGTCGCGTGCCGCAGGCCTGCCGGTGCTGGTCGATGCCGATCACGGCTATGGCAATGCGCTCAACGTGCGCCGCACGGTGCAGGAGCTGGAGACGGCGGGCGCCGCCGGCCTCACCATCGAGGACACGCTGTTGCCGGCGGCCTTTGGCGAGGCCAAGGCGCAGCTGATCTCCCTGGAGGAGGGCGTCGGCAAGATGAAGGCCGCGCTCGATGGCCGCGGCGATCCCTCGCTGGTCATCATGGGCCGCACCGGCGCTGCCTCGATCACCTCGGTCGAGGATGCGATCCGTCGCGCCAGAGCCTATGAGGCGACCGGTGTCGACGCATTGTTCTTCACCGGCATCAAGTCACGCGCCGAACTCGAGGCGATCGCCGGCGCCACGCGTCTGCCCATCGTGCTCGGCGGTGCACCGGACGAATTGAACGCGATCGACTATCTCGCGGGCCAGCGCGTGCGCATCGCGCTTCAGGGCCATGCGCCGATCGCGGCTGCCATACAGGCGGTCTACGACGTCCAGAGGGCGTTGCGCGAGGGCACGCCGCCGAAGGCTCTGAAGGGATTGCCGTCGGCCGAGCTGATCAACCTGGTCATGCGAGAGGCCGAGGTCAAAGCGCGCAGCGCCGATCTCCTTGGACTGAAAAGATGAGCCGGGCGATCCTCCAGGTGATGATCCGTGGGCGCGTGCAGGGCGTCGGCTATCGGGCCTGGGTCGAATACCAGGCAACCGCGAGCGGCCTCGAAGGCTGGGTCCGCAACCGCCGCGACGGCAGCGTCGAAGCGCTGTTCGCGGGCGCGCCGAAGCATGTCGCCGACATGGTCGCGCTGTGCCGCCACGGTCCGCCATCATCGCGCGTGGACAGCGTGACCAGCGAGACGGCCAGCGTCGATGAACTGAACCTGCGCCGGGCAGGGGAGGCATTCTCGGTGTTGCCGACGGTGTAGCTTCAAAAGAGATCGTCATGCCCGGGCAAAAGCGCGAAGCGTGTCTTCGCGCTAGATGTCCCGGGCATCCACGTGCCTCAAGCGCGCGAAGCGATCATCACCGCGGCAGCTTCGAAATCGCTTCGCTGAGTTCGTGGATCTCATACGGCTTGCGCAGGATCGGGAAGTCGCCGCGGACGCCGGCGGCGGCTTCGCTGTAGCCGCTGGCGAGCAGGATCGGCAGGTCGGGGTGGGTCTGGCGCAGGACGTGGGCCAGGCCGAGCCCGTCCATCTTGCCGGGCATGACGATGTCGGAGAACACGAAGTCGACGCCGTCGCTCTCGAGCTCGCGCAGGGCCGCTTCGGCATCTGCAACCCGGCGCACGCTGTAGCCGAGCTGTTCCAGCAGACCGGTGCTGACGAGTGCGACATCGGGATTGTCCTCGACCAGCAGCACCGTGCCGCTGCCGCGCACCGTCGCCGCCTCTGGCGTCTCGTTCGACGCGGTCGTGGTTTCGCGCGGCAACAAGATGGTGAAGGTCGTGCCCTTGCCGAGCTCGCTTGCGACCTTGATCGTGCCGCCAGCCTGATGCGCGAAGCCGTGCACCTGCGACAGGCCGAGGCCAGTGCCTTTTCCGACCGGCTTCGTCGTGAAGAACGGTTCGAAAATCTTGTCGACGACGTCGGAGGGGATGCCGAGCCCGGTATCGTTGACGGTGATGGCGACGTATTCGCCGTTATGGAGCGGATCGTCGAGGACGATGTTGTGCGCGCCGATCGTCACCGTGCCGCCGTCGGGCATGGCATCGCGTGCGTTGATGACGAGATTGAGCAGTCCCGTCTCGAACTCGGAGATGTCGGCCTTGACGGGCCAGACCTCGCGCTCGATGTCGAAGGCGAGATGAACCGCGCTGCCGACGCCGGCGTAAAGCACTTCGCGGATCGCCTCGATGCGGTCGGCCAAATGGATCGCCTGCGGATTGACGCTCTGCCGCCGCGCGAAGGTTAATAGCTGGCCGGTCAGTGCGGCGCCCCGCTTGGCGGCGGTCTCGATCGCCGAGATGGCGCGCTGGAACCTGGAATCCTCGGGATCGCCCTTCTTGAGGATGTGAAGGCTTCCGCTGATGATCATCAGGAGATTGTTGAAGTCGTGGGCGACGCCGCCGGTGAGCTGGCCGAGCGCATCGAATTTTTGCGACTCGGCAAGCTGTGTTTGCATCGCCTCGAGCCTGATTTGGGCATTGCGCCGCTCGGTGATGTCGCGCGTGATCTTGGCGAAACCGACCAGGGCTCCGTTCTCGTAGATGGGGTCAATCACCACGCTGGCCCACAAGAAGGTGCCATCCTTGCGGACGCGCCAGCCTTCCTCCTCGTAGCGGCCCTGCTCGCGGGCGATGCGGAGCGCACGGGCCGGCTTGCCGTTGGCCCGGTCGGCCTCGGTATAGAAGCGCGAGAAATGCTGGCCGAGAATCTCTTGGGGCGAATAGCCCTTGATCCGCTCGCCGCCAATGTTCCAGCTCGTGATGATCCCATTGGGATCGAGCATGTAGAGCGCGTAGTCCGCGACTCCTTCAACCAACAGCCGGAAACTCCGTTCGCTTTCGAACAAGTCTCTCTGTTGACTGGACTTTTTGACCATTACGTACCCCGCCTCGACCGGAGCAAACGCCTTGAAGGGCCTTTGGTTCCCATCTGCTGAGAGGTTTTTAGGCAAATGTTGCGGACGGTATGCAGGTGGGAAGGCTTCGACAAGTGCTTGACATGCGGTCTATATCGTCAGATATTTCTGTTATGACAGAAATAACCGGAAAGAAGAAACTCCCCGCCGCCGTCGAGCGCTTCATCCTGCATTGGGGCGACATGGGCGATCAGTGGGGCGTCAACCGCTCGGTCAGTCAGATCCATGGGCTGCTCTATCTCGCCGAGGCGCCGATGACCGCGGAGGACATCGCCGACACGCTCGGCATGGCCAGGTCCAACGTCTCCAATTCGTTGAAGGAGCTGCTCGCCTGGAACCTGATCCGGCGCGTGCCGATCCTCGGTGACCGCCGCGACCACTACGAGGCAGAGACCGACATCTGGGAGGTCGCAACGCGTATCGCGGCGCGGCGCAAGGAGCGCGAGTTCGATCCCGCGATCACGGCGCTGCGGGCCTGCGTGACCGATGCGGCCGACGATCCGACCATCAATCCGGTCGCGAGCAAACGGCTGAAAGAGATGCTCGCCTTCACCGAGCTCGCCGACCACTGGTTCATGCAGATGCTGAAAGTGCCGCGGCCGCGCCTGGTCGCCTTGATGCGGCTTGGCGAGAAGATCGCCAACCTGCTGCCGCTGGGCAAAGCCAAATAGGTTTGAGGAGGGTGCGATGACGTCGGCTCGATTATCAGGCTCCAACGCACCAACCACTGCTCACATCAAACTGCTCGATGATCGGCGCTTCCGCACATTGCTGTCGGACGAGGATTGGGGCCGGCTGCCGCTCGCGACCTGGCGGCGCTTCTCCAAGCGCGTCGCCGATGGCGACAGCGTGGTCTATGCCGGCGTGGTCGACGAGGTCGCCTTCAGCGACATCGGCTGGTGGTTCGCGCAAGCCGCGCGCCTGATCGGCGGGCCACTTCCCACGGGGCGCGACACCGGCGTGCCCATGATCGTGACCGTCACCGAGGACGGTACGACAGGCGGTCAGACCTGGACCCGGATCTGCGCGCGCAAGCGCGGCTTTCCGCAGGTGATCCATTCGGCCAAGCGTTTCGCCGGCCCTACCGGACTGGAGGAATATGTCGGCTTCGGCGTCTCGATAGCACTGCGCATCGCGGTCGAGGGTGAGACGCTGACCTTCCGCAGCGCCGGTTACGGCCTTCAGCTCGGACGCCTCTGGATCCCGCTGCCGCGATGGCTCGCGCCGGGCGATCTCACCGTGACGCATCGGGATCTCGGCGAGGGCGCCTTCCGCTTCACCCTCGATGTCATTCATCCGCGTTACGGCGCGCTGATCCACCAATCAGCCTTGTTCAGGGAGGCCGTGTCATGACGCCGCTGTTGTGGACGCTCATCGCCATCCAGATCGTGATGGGTGTGTTCGACACCTTCTATCATCACGAGTTCACCGAGCGCCTGGCCTGGCGTCCGTCGCAGCGTCTTGAGCTGAAGCTGCACGGCATCCGCAACATGCTCTATGCGCTGCTGTTCCTCATACTGGGCTGGCTCGAGGTCTATGGCGTGCTGGCGCTGCTGATCGTCGCGGTGCTGGTTGCCGAGATCGTCATCACGCTGATGGATTTCGTCGAGGAGGATCTGAGTCGCAAGCTGCCGCCGAGCGAGCGGATCAATCACACGCTGCTTGCGATCAATTACGGCGCCATCCTGGTGCTGCTGCTGCCGCTGCTGATCGCCTGGGCCATGCGGTCCTTTGGCGTCACCGTCGTCTATCAGGGCCTGCTCAGCATCGCTGCGACCGCCTGCGCGGTTGGCGCGACACTCTGCGGTATCCGGGATTTTGCCGCGATGCGCCGGCTCGGCCGCCTGCGAAGCGCTCCTACGGACGGTCTCGTCGAGAAGCTGCCCGGCCGCAAGACCGTCCTCATCACCGGCGCCACCGGCTTCATCGGCAGCCGTCTTGCAGCGAGCCTCAGCGGAGCAGGGCACCACGTCATTGCGCTGATCCGCAATCCTGCGAAGGCCGAGATGCTGCCCCCCCGGTGACGCTGATCACCAGCCTTGATCAGCTCCCAGCCGATACGCATATCGACGCCGTCGTCAATCTCGCCGGCGAGCCGATCGGCAACGGCCTGTGGACCGAGGCCAAGCGCGCCAGGATCATCGGCTCGCGCATCGACATCACCGGCGAGGTCGTGAAGCTGATCGCAAGGCTCGAACGCAAGCCGGAGGTCCTGGTCAGCGGCTCCGCGATCGGCTGGTATGGTCTGTGGGCCGACCAGGTGCTCACGGAGTCCGCCAAGTCTCACGCCTGCTTCAGCCATGAGCTGTGCGCGGCCTGGGAGAAGGCGGCGCGGCCGGCGGAGGCGCTCGGCGTCCGCGTGGTCTTCTTGCGCATCGGCCTCGTGCTCGGCACCGAAGGCGGCTTCATCACGCGCCTCTTGACGCCGTTCGAGTTCGGGCTCGGTGGTCCCCTCGGCACCGGGCGACAATGGATGTCCTGGATCGAGCGCGACGACCTCATCCGGCTGATCGCCTATGTGATCGCCACGCCGGATCTGGCGGGCCCCGTCAACGCCACGGCGCCGATTCCGGTGACCAATGCAAAGTTCACCGAGGAGCTCGGCCGCCGGCTGCGTCGACCCGCGGTGTTTCGCATCCCCGGTGGCCTGCTTCGCCGGATCGGCGGCGGCCTTGCCGATGAGCTGCTGCTCGGCGGCCAGCGCGTGCTGCCGAACAAGGCGCTGAGCCGCGGTTTCGTGTTCCGTCATGAGACGCTGCGCAGCGCGTTCGAGGCGATTTTGTAGATGCTCGCGGCGTTAAGCCGCCGCGCTCCGGAACGTCGCCGCCACCGCGCGCAGCGCGGTCAGCTTTGCGGGATCGCTGACCTTCGAATGCAGCATCACCTTCGAGCTGCCGAGTTTCGGGAGCTTGTGAGTGGGACCGATATCGACCAGCCCGGGAGGCGCGATCCGGCGTGCCAGCGGGGCGATCGCAAGCCCGGCAAGCGCGGCTGCGACCACCGCCGTCACGCCGCCGCCGACAAAGCGTTCGCGCCAGGGGAGGTCGGCCTTGTCGAGTGCCCGCACGGCAATCGCCCGGACGCCGCAGGGCGGGGCGAGCGTTGCCAGCGGCAACGCTTCGCCCTTCGGCAGCGTGAAGCGTCGCGACGCGAACCAGCCGAACTCGTCCTCGGCGAGCTTCTCGCCGCCGCGGCGGCTGCCCTCCTGGCGGACGATCACCGCGTCGAGCTCGCCGGCGTCATAGGCCTCCTGCATCTCGCGTGAGAAGCCGATGGTGACGGCAAGCGTCAGGTTTGACGACATCGCGTGCAGCCGTTCGAGCAGCGGCACCAGCTCGGGGCCGGCGGCATGATCGGAGATGCCGAGGGAGAGCGATTGCGCGGCCGGTGCGTCGCCCGACAGCGCGCGGTCGTGCGCCGCCATCAGCGCGCGGGCACGATCGAGGAAGCCAGTGCCGTCGGCGGTGAGCCGGACCGCGCGCGGCGAGCGCTCGACGAGACGTTTGCCCAGCAGCGTTTCCAGCCGTTGCAGCTTGAGGCTGACCGCAGCCTGCGTCGTGCCGAGCGCTTCGGCGGCGCGGGTGAAGCTCTGGAGGTCGGCGACCAGCAGAAAGGCCTGGACGGTCGTGATGTCGAGGATGGGCTTCATTACAAACCGTTATCACTGGTATCATCTGAGATAAGATACCAATATGACGGCGGAAGGTCTAGTTTTCTCACCGCCGCAAGTTCAGCGGCATCTGAGGAGAACAACCATGCCCCTGATCACCGTATCCTACAGCACCTCCCGCCAGTCGCCGTCGCTGAAGGCCGACATCGCGAGCGCCGTGTCCGAACTCACGGCAAGAATCCTGCACAAGGATCCCAAGGTGACCGCCATCATCGTGAAGTCGGTCGATGCGGACGACTGGTTCGCCGGCGGCAAGTCGCTCGCCGAGCAGAAGCTCGCCAGCTACTGGATCGACATCCACGTCAGCGAAGGCACCAACACCAAGGACGAAAAGGCGGCCTATCTCGCCGCGATGTTCACACGCATGGCCGAGATTCTGGGGCCGCTGCATCCGGAGACCTATCTGCATGTCGACGAGGTCAAGGGCGATGCCTATGGCTTTGGCGGCCTGACCCAGGAGCGGCGTTACATCGCCGGCAAGCTTGACGTGTCGCTGAAGGCGGCGTGAAGCCTTCGAGCCGCGGGTGAGCGATCTCACCCGCGGCTCGCCGGTCAGCTTGCGGCCCGGAACTCGATCTCCGAATTGTTGATGAAGCAGGTCTTGTCGAACAGCTTCAGGTCGAGCGGGTTCGGCAGCCTGACGTCGCTGATGTCAGGGCAGGGCTTTGTTGAGGAATCATAGGAGCGGTCGATCTGCGAGATGAAGATGACGATCAGCCCCTTGTCGCGCGCGAAGGATTTCAGCGCACGCACCTGAACGGTGAGGTCAGGGTTTTCGCGCCGCTGATCGAGCAGTTGCAGATAGTCGATGACCACGACCGTGCCGCGCGGCGCCGTGGCCATCTGCTTGACGACATAGTCGGCGCTGATCGCGTCGGAACAATCGACCTCGAACAGCTTGTCGAACTGCACAGGCTCCACGCCGATCGCGCGCAAGCGATCGAGCACGTCTTTCTCGGTGTATTCGAGCGAGAAGAACGCGGCGCGTTGGCCTGATTTCATCGCCTCCACGGCGAGTTCGAGACTCATCAACGTCTTGCCCTGACCGGGACGCGCCCCGACCAGCACGAGGTCGCCAGGCTTGAATTGCGGAAACAGCTTGCTGGCTGGTGTGAGTGCCGCAGCTTTTGCCGCGAGCAAGCTCCAGGCGGAAAACCCTTCCGTCGTCGCGACGCGGTCGAGCGCCTCGTGCAGAGGGATGCCTTCCTCGCGGGACAGGCGCTTTGCTTTGCGCTTGAGATGATAGATAGGCGCAGACAATTTCATCGTCAGAACCTCCTGATGCGAGCGGAAAGCGCAATCCCTCCTTATGCCCGATGCTCGAACAGTCGGTCCGATGGCTTAGTCGCCCGGCATGATCTCTGCTTTCCCGGCGGAGGGGGGAGGCGTGGGCGGCACCTGATGCAAGCGTAACTGATTCCGCGCGCGTGGAGAACGTGCAGCAGCTCATCGCCAACAGGAATGCATCAGGCGGCGGCTTCCGGCAGCATCGCGCGGGTCGGCCCGAACAGGTCTTCAAACGACTGCCGCAACGCGACGTCGACATCTGCCATGGTCACGAGCTGGCCGAGATCGACCAGCGAGGTGACGCCGTAGCGGGGATCGGCGACGCCGCAGGGAACGATGCCTGCAAAGTGTTCCAGCTCCGGCTCGACATTGATGGCTATGCCGTGGAACGAGACCCAGCGCTTCAGCCGCACGCCGATCGCCGCGATCTTGTCCTCGTGCTCCGCCCCTTTGTCCGGGCGCTTCACCCAGACGCCGACCCGGTCCTCGCGCCGCTCGCCGCGCACGTTGAAGGCGGCGAGCGTCTTCAGGATCAGCTCTTCGAGGCTCGCGACATAGGCCCGGACATCAGGCCGGCGGCGCTTGAGGTCGAGCATGATGTAGGCCACCCGCTGGCCGGGGCCGTGATAGGTCAGCTGGCCGCCGCGCCCGGTCGCGAAGGTCGGGAAGCGGGAATCGAGCAGGTCGGTCGCCTTGCCTGATGTGCCTGACGTGTAGAGCGGGGGGTGTTCGAGCAGCCAGACCAGCTCCAGCGCCTCGCCGGCCGCAATCGCGGCGACGCGGGCCTCCATGGCGGCCACCGCATCCGGATAGGGCACGGGGCTATCCGAGATTCGCCACTCGACGGGCTCGCCGCCGGCGGCGGAAAACGACGTCAAATCGAGCTCTTGGCGCTTGTTCTGGCGGGGGTTTTGCGACGAATTAACCATTGGCTAACCATAACGTGGTGATCATCTGGGGAGCAAATGCCAAGTCCCTAGGTATCGTTCTCCAGTTGCGGCGGTCCTGACAGTGCCCACACTCGATAAAGTCACCGTGGATCTCATGGTCGTCCTCGGGACGACCACCATGCCGATCCATCAAGTATTACGTCTTTCCCGCGGCGCCATCATCGAGCTGGACGCAACTGAGGCCGACGAGGTCAAGGTTCTCGCCAATAATCTGCCTGTAGCTTCCGGCGTCGTGCTGGTCGACCGCAACAGGATCGCGGTCGAGGTCAAGCAGATGCTGCCGCGGACGCCCGGGAGCCGATAGCGGCCGGGGCACGCATTCGCAGCCGGATAGGGCCGATCCGGGCGGGGATAAGACTTTCCTGCCAGGCCTGTGGAATTCCCCGCCTTTGCAGGCTTGTATCCCCCTGATGGATTTGTTAGATCGGCGGCCGCTGATCCGGCCAGCCTCAAGACCTCAGGCCGGTATCTCCTAGCGCTCGTGGCGGAACTGGTAGACGCGCTGCCTTGAGGTGGCAGTGGGTAACACCGTGGGGGTTCGAGTCCCTCCGAGCGCACCACTTTCAAATCTCATTCCTGGAAGCCAGCGGCCCGCTCGGGCCTCTCAGCCATATTCCTCGCCGATCCCGTATTCCCGGTAGATCTCGAGCGGGTCGAGATCGGGGAACAGGCGGCATTTGGCCTGGGCCAGGTGCAGGCTCACGGCGTTCGGCTCCTTGCCGTGCGACAGCATCTTGCGGATGTCGTCCATGTGCGCGCTCGGCTGGTGCTTGGCCTCGAGCTGCTCCAGCGCGACCAGGGCGGTGGCGAGCGCCTCGGTCAGAACCCACTCGTCGTGGCCCGTGATTCCCTTCTTCGGCATCGGCAGACCTCACGCATCAGCGGCGGCAGCAGTCTACCGTAGCTTTCCTTGAATCTCCATCGAGCAGCACTGGGTGGCGGCGGCGCGCGCTCTCGCTTGCATTATGGCGGCGCGTGGCTAAAAGGCGGCGGCGCGCGGGCGATGGGCTTCTTGATACAATATTGGCGTAGACGGGCCTTGCGCGACCTCTCTCGGCTGGAGCCAGCATGGTCTTTCTAAGCTTCGTTTACCGATTCCTGACCAACTTTGCGTTCATGGCGCTGGTCTATTTCAGCCTGAACTTCATGGAGAAGTACCAGAACCGGGCGGTCCTCGCGATCCTGGTGCTGGTCTATGCCGGCATGCGCGCAGCCTCGACGCTGCGGGCGTTCTATTTCTTCCAGAAGATCGAGAAGCTGGAGGCCGAGACCAAGCGCCTTCAGGCGCCGATCAATGACGGCTCGGGCGGGAGCAGCGCACGCAAGCAGATCGTGACCGACGTTGCGCGGCTGCGCCGTGACGGCGAGCTCAAGTCCTATATGGACCTGTTCTTCCTGGCGCTGATCGTGCTGCTCTGCGTCGCCAATATCATGCGGCAGTAACGCGCTTAGCTCAGGCCCGCTTCTTCAGGCTGGTGGCGAGCCGGGTCGGGCGGGACGCCGTGCCCTTGGCCTGAGCCGCGTGCTTCGGCGCGGAGGACGCAGCCGTCCGACGGGCTTGAATTCTGCCTGCCTTGCCCTTGCCGGCATGCGGCGTCTCTGCTGCCATCGCGAGCCGCGTCGCGGCGCGCCGCGACAGGGTCGTCGACAGTAGCACCTCGACCGAGCCCTCGGGGATTGCGAAGAGATCGCGGCCGGGCGCGGGCAGGGTGGAGGCGACATCGGCCTGCGCCATGGTCTTGCGCGGCAGCACCCGCGGCTGGTGCGCGGTCTCGGCGTTGAGATCGGCAAGACCCGGCGCCGGCAGCGTCGCGGTCTGCGCGAACACGAAATTCGGCACTTGAGGCCAGCGCGCGATCGGCGTCGTCTCCGTCGGCGGATGCAGCAGCCATTCCACCGGCGTGGTCGGCGTCGCCGGCTGGTCGGCGGTCGCGGGCACCACATGCACGATGCGATAGCCGCGCGCCTTGAGGTCGCGGATGATCTTGGGCAGCGCTGCCACGGTGCGCGGCTGGATGTCGTGCAGCAGCAGGATGCCCTTGCCCTTGGCCTCCAGCCGCTGGATCGCGAGCTGGTAGACGCGATCGGGCGAGACGTGGCGCCAGTCGTCCGCCGGGAAGTCGGCGCTCCACACCTGGATGCCGCGCGAGATCAGATAGTTCTCGACGCCGTCAGCACGCATCAGGCCGGGAATGCGGAAGAACGGCGCCAACTTGGACGGGTCCGTCATTGCCGCCGACGTCCATTCGATGCCGCCGTTGATCTCGGCCTCGGCCTTGTCAATTGGCATCCTGTTCATCGTCAGCGGATGGGTCATGCTGTGCGTGCCGACGGTGTGGCCCGCCGCGACCAGCTTGCGCACGCCTTCCGGATTGGCCTTGGCCTGCTGCCCGATGATGAAGAACGTCGCCTTGATGCACTCGCCCGCGAGGATCTGGAGCACCTGGTTGGAATATTTCGGCAGCGGACCGTCGTCGAAGGTCAGCACCACCTCGTGATCCCTGAGCGGCAGCGTCTCGCGGTACTGCATGGTGCCAATGCGTGGATGCTCGTGCGGGTCGACGACGAGCGTGCGCGATGTGCCGAGCGCATCGGGGTGTCCCGGGCAGTCGGCCGCGAAGGCAGCCGGCGACGCGATGGTCAGCGAGCCCAGCAGCAGGACGGTCCACGATCGCGCCCGAAAAACAACGCTACTTCCGATCATGAAACCCCGTCTGCCCTCATCTACATTGGCTGCGATATCGGTAGGTCGGAGACATCGGGAAACGGTTCAGGTGCCAAGACCTTTCCCGCCCGAGGCGCCCCTCAATCATTGCATGGCGTAGTATGAACAGAATGTTAATAGGGCTCAAATCACCCCAATTTGGTCAGCCGTGACATTCCGGCATCAATGCGCGTCGGCGTTCTTCTGGGAGGTGCCCGCCGGCACGATATGGACCACGCGATAGCCATTCTCCCGCAACCACCGCAGGAAGTCCGGCATCATGGCGGCCGTCCGCGCCTGGGCATCGTGGAACAGGATGATACCCTTGCGGGCGGCGGTGACGCGGTCGGTGATCAACTTGAGTTCCTGCGCCGGCGTCATGTCGTTCCAGTCGCTGGCCCAGAAATCGGCGCCGAACACGACGATGCCGCGGTGCTCGAGCAGGTCGAGCTGGGCCGGCGTGGACTCGAAATAGGGGAAGCGGAAGAACGGCGTCGACGGTGTCGTGGTCGAGACCCCGTGCAATGCCTTCTCGTCGGAGGCGATGCCGTGGTCGATCTCGTAGTTCGCCGTATCAGCCGGGATACGCGCCATGTACGGATGCGACCAGGTGTGATGACCGATGGTATGACCCTCGCGGGCGATGCGCTTGACGAGATCAGGGAATTCGGTGGCGCTGCGGCCGACCAGGAAGAAGGTCGCGCGCACGCATTCGTGCGCCAGCGCCGCCAGCACCTTGTTCGTCGAGGGCGGACGCGGACCGTCGTCAAAGGTCAGCACCACCTCGTGATCTTCAAGCGGCAGCGTCTGCGGAAAGCTCTTCAAGCCAACCCGTGGCGTGGTCTTGGCATCGACGCTCAGGATCCGCGAGGTGCCGAGTGCATCGCTCCGGGGGCAATCCGCCGCCCGGGCCGCGCCGATCACCGTGAGGCCGGCGAGAGCCAGGCCCGTCGTGATCGAGGTCCATTTCGGCCGATGCATCTTTACCATTGCGCTCGCGATTGTCTTGTGGGTATTGCCCTCACCGTCAGCCCAAACCATCAAACCTGTGAAACGGCGAGGCGTTCCCATGGATGAACAGATCGATGGCGCTGCTTCCGCCGAGGCATTGGTACTCGACCACGTCCCCATGCGCAATGAAGACGGCGAAATCAGGCATGAATTCGTCGAGGAAATTGCCCATGCGATCGAGGCCGCCGACAGCGCTGCGCTGCGCGCCTGCGTCGCCGAGCTGCACGAGGCCGACCTCGGTGATCTCATCGCGGCGCTTGCGCCCGACGACCGCGTCCGCCTGGTCGAGCTGACCGGCGCCGATTTCGACTTTTCCGCGCTGAACGAGGTCGACGAGAGCGTTCGCGAGGAGATCCTCGACGAGCTGCCGCCGGAAACGGTAGCCGAAGGTGTCCGCGAACTGGAATCCGACGATGCGGTCGAGTTGCTGGAGACCCTCGACGAGGCGGAGCAGGAAGAGATCCTGGAGAAGCTGCCGCTCAAGGAGCGCGTCGCGCTCGAGCGCAGCCTGCTGTATCCGGAAAACTCCGCCGGCCGGCGCATGCAGACCGAGTTCATCGCCGTGCCGCAGGATTTCACGGTCGGGCAGGCGATCGACTACATGCGCGACACGCCCGATCTGCCTGACCGGTTCTACGAGATTTACGTCGTCGACAAGGACCAGCACTGGCAGGGTGCGGTTCCGCTCGACGTGCTGCTGCGCGCCCGCCGCCCGGTGCCGCTGACCGAGCTGACCGACGAGGATCGCCGTCGCGTCTCCGTCCTGGAGGACCAGGAGGAGGTGGCGCGCATGTTCGGCAAGTATAATCTCGTCGCAGTCCCCGTGCTCGATACCCAGGATCGCCTCGTTGGCGTCATCACCGTCGACGACGTCGTCGACGTCATCGAGGAGGAGGCCGACGAGGACTTCAAGGCGCTCGGCGGCGTCACCAGCGACGAAGAGTTGTCGGACACCTTTCTCACCATTGCGCGCGGCCGCTTCAACTGGCTGCTGATCAACCTCGCCACCGCCTTCCTGGCCTCGTCCGTGCTCGGCCTTTTCGAGGGCCAGCTCGAGAAGATGGTGGCGCTCGCCGTGCTGGCGCCCATCGTCGCGAGCCAGGGCGGCAATGCCGCGACCCAGACCATGACGGTCGCCGTGCGCGCGCTCGCCACCCGCGAGCTCGGTTCCTCCAATGCCTGGCGCGTGGTGATCCGCGAGACGCTGGTCGGTCTCGTCAACGGCATCGGCTTTGCGGTGATCACGGGCATCGCCGCGGTGGCCTGGTTCAAGATCCCGGGCCTCGGTGTCGTCATCGGGCTTGCGATCATCGTGAACCTCGTCGCCGGCGCGCTCGGTGGCATCCTGATCCCGATGGCGCTCGAACGCGTCAGGGCCGATCCGGCCGTGGCCTCGGGCACGTTCGTGACGACGGTGACTGACGTGGTCGGCTTCTTCTCCTTCCTCGGCATTGCGACACTGTGGTTCGGGCTGAAGTAAGACCCGTGTCCGCTCCGTCATTCCGGGGCGCGCCACTTGGCGCGAGCCCGGAATCCATCTGTCCGCATGCGCCGGTGCTCAATGGATTCCGGGCTCGCGCTTCGCGCGCCCCGGAATGACGGTGAGACCATCTTTAATCCGACCTTAAGCGACCTCCCGCATGATTCCCTCGCGCTTGGGGGAATGAGCATGCGGTTGCGGCTGAAGGCGGACGGACGGGTCGTTGAGTTGCGGGATGGGCAAGAGCTTCCCGTTCCGCCGTTTTCCATCCAGCCGGTCCAGCCTGCAGTCGAAACTCCGCCGGTGGAAGCCGGCTCGCTCGGGGTGCGCGATCTGCGCCGGCGCGCCTGTCTGACCCAGATGGAGTTCGCCGCCAAGCTCGGCGTGCCCGTCGAGACCATCCGCAATTGGGAGCAGGGCAAGCGCGCCCCGCGTGGACCCGCCCGCGCGCTGCTAGCCGTGATCGCGCATTCGCCTGATACGGTGTTCCAGGCGCTGGCCAAAGCCTGACGCATCTACAGCCAGCCTCGTCCGTTGCACTCCGGCGGACCAGGCCCATAATGACGGCGTTGACGACTCCCGGGGGCTGCCGCAACAGAGAGGATTCCTCATGCTGTTCGTCGAGGGCAATGGCGCCAAAATCCCGGCGATCGGGCTCGGGACCTGGGAGCTGAGCGGCCGGACCTGCGCCCGCGTGGTCGAGCAGGCGCTGCGGCTGGGCTACCGCCATATCGACACCGCCCAGGCCTATGACAATGAGCGCGAGGTCGGCGACGGATTGCGCGCCTCCGGCGTCCGCCGCGACGACGTCTTCGTCACCACCAAGGTCTGGACCAACCATTTCGCGCCCCACGATCTCGAGCGGTCGATCAAGGAGAGCCTGGTGCGCCTGAGGCTTCCCGCTGTCGACCTCGTGCTGTTGCACTGGCCCAATCCGCACGTGCCGCTGGAGGAGACGTTGGGCGCGCTGGCGCATGCCAAGCGCATGGGCCTCACGCGCCATATCGGCGTCTCCAATTTCACGGTCGCGCTGATCGAGCAGGCGGTCGCCCTGTCAGGCGAGCCGCTGGTCTGCAACCAGGTCGAATATCATCCCTATCTCGATCAGGCGAAGGTGAGGGCGGCCTGCGACCGGCACGGGATGGCACTCGTTGCCTACAGCCCGATCGCCAAGGGCCGCATCAAGTCCGACCAGACACTCTTGGACATCGGCCACGCCCATCGCAAGACGCCGGCGCAGATCTGCCTGCGCTGGCTGGTGCAACAGAATGTGTCTGCCATTCCCAGAACCTCGCGCGTCGAACGTCTTTCGGAGAACATCGAGATCTTCGATTTCGAGCTCTCGGATGGCGAGATGGCTGATATCGCCGCACTGGCCAGTCCCAAGGGACGCCTGACCGATTTCGGCTTCGCGCCGAAATGGGATTGAGGGGGAACTTGGGTATGCTAGGAGCAGGATGGCAACCCAAGATCGGGCGATGGAACTGCGCAAGATCATCCGGACGGACATTGCGGCGTCGGCGATCGCGCATCTGACGCTGGTCGCGCTGATCATCCTGATCAGCGAGGTCCATCCATTTCATTCCGCGCCGCCCGAGACCGTTGCGGTCGACATCGTCACGCCGGAGCAGGTGAAGCAGCAAGAGGCCAAAGCAGAAGAAAAGGCAGAGGAGAAGGCCAAGAAGGAGGCGAAGGAGGAGGCGAAGGAGAAGCCGTCCGAGCCGCCCTCTGACCTGAAGCTGCCGAAGCTCGACTTCACCGACAAGGATAAGCCGGACACATCGCCCCAGCCTGCGGCCAAGGAGAAGCTGGCGCCTCAACAGAAGCAGGCTGCGCACGAGGCGCCACAGCAGCAGCCTGCGGTGCCGCAGCCGCAGGCGGCCGCTCCGGCCTATCAGCCGCCGGAGCCTGATGTGACGATCAAATACGGCGTGATGCTGGGCCTGCCGCCCGAACTGCCGCCCGCGTCGAAAGACGCCCCCAAGGATGATGGCGGCGATGCCAAGGACTCGATCGCGGCTAAGCTGCCGCCGGAGGTCATTGCCGAGCTAAGGCGTCACCTGAGAAGTTGTTCGAAACTCCCGGCGGACGTCGCGCCGACCGATGCCGTGCGCATCAGGCTGCGGATGGTGATGGCCACCGACGGTACGCTGGCGCGGCCACCCATCCTGATCGAGGCGCCGCCGTCCGCGAAGGGCGTGGCCATCGTGAAATCAGCGATCAGTGCGACGCAAGCCTGCCAGCCCTACAAGATGTTGCCGCCGGACAAGTACGAGGAATGGAAGGTGATGGACCTTTCGTTCACGCCGCGGGATTTCGGGTCATAGTTTTCGGGTGGAATGACGCGAGCGCGCGACGTGTCTGCGTCTACACGCTCGCTGTCATCGCCCGGCCAGTGCGCAATTGCACACCAGGACCGGGCGATCCAGTACACCGAGACGGCGCGGATAGAACCGAGAAGCTGCGGCGTACTGGATTCCCCGCCTCCGCGGGGAATGACAGTGTCACTTGGAGAACCATGCCGTCGCCTCATACTCCGTCATTGCTAGCTGCGCTCGCAATGACGACGTGGAAAGAGCTCGGCTCACCGGCCGCGCTTGCCCTCATCGCCCGCGGCCACCTCCGGCGCCATGGCGGCCCAGGCGCTGGAGGCGAACTGCCGCCGCCAGGTCACCACCACCACCGCGGCCGTGGTCACGAACAGCACCCAGGGGCTGACGAACCAGCCGAGATAGCCGAGCGCGAAGAAGAAGGCGCGCTGGCCGCGGTTGAAGTGGCGGCCGGCGGATTCGAACAGGCGCGTGGTGCGCATGACATGGGCTTCGGCCTCCGGCGTGTCGCGCTGCGAGGCCGGCGGCATGCCGCCATAGAGGATGGCGACATAGTTGAACAGGCGATAGGCCCAGGCGAACTTGAAGAAGGCATAGACGCAGATCAGCACGAGGCCGACGCATTTCAGCTCCCACATTGCGGGCGAGGTGCTGAGATCGATCGGCAGCTTGGCCAGAATCGTGATGGCATCGTTGGTGGCGTGCAGCAGCGCGAGCGCGCCGCCGAGCGCGAACAGGCTGGTGGAAGCGAAGAAGGCGGTGCCGTTCTGAAGCGAGGCCATGATCTGCATGTCGACCATGCGCGCCTCGCGGTCGAGCAGGCGGCGCACCCAGACTTCGCGGTATCTGTTCATCCGGGCCGACAGGCTGTCGCGGCCATAGGCGGAGTGCTCGAGCGTGGCGGCATAGACCAGCCACTCGATGATGAAGAAGCCGACGGCAGTGATGTCGACCCAGTGCCTGCTCATATCTGTCTCCTCGCGGGCCACCACGATTGCCATGCATGCTCCTGTGCGGCAACGATTGATTGGCGGCAGGCGATGGCGCTAAAAGCAGCCGCACAGACGGATTTACGGAAGGACACGAGACATGGCGGCGCTCAAGCTCGCGATCGGCAACAAGAACTACTCGTCATGGTCGATGCGGCCCTGGCTTGCGCTGCGCGCCAACGACATCCCGTTCGTGGAGACCGTGATCCCGCTCTACACCGACAATCCCGCGGACAAGGAGCAGATCCTGTCCTTCAGCCGCGCCGGCAAGGTGCCGGTGCTGGTCGACGGCGACATCACGGTGTGGGATTCGCTTGCCATCATCGAGTACATCGCCGAGCGTTATCCGGAGAAGAAACTGTGGCCCGACGATGTCGCGGCCCGCGCCTTTGCCCGTTCGGTCTGCGCCGAGATGCATTCCGGCTTCATGGCCTTGCGCAGCGAATGCGGCATGAACCTGCACCGTCCGGTGCGGCCTGTGACGCTGTCGGCGGACGCCAAGGCCAATGTCGCGCGCGTTGAGGAGATCTGGCACACGTGCCGGACCCGCTATGGCGCCGGCGGGCCGTTCCTGTTCGGCCGCTTCGGCGCGGCGGATGCGATGTATGCGCCGGTCGTGCATCGCTTCCGCACCTACGCCATCGAGGTCACGCCGGAGACCAAGGCCTACATGGATACGATGATGGCGATGCCGGCGTTCCAGGAATGGACCCGCGATGGCCTCGCCGAAACGCTTGTCATCGAAAAGTTCGAGGACGCGTAGTCGAAAGCATGAGCCGGAGACGTGGATATCGGTTCTCCGATAAGCTGATGCTCGCTTGAAATGTGAAGGGGCGCCGCTTGACGACGTGCCGAACGGCGGCGCTCAATCATAGGGAATAACGAAGAGGGGACGGCCATGGGACTTCTGGACTCGCTGGAGAACAATCCCGCACTGCGCAGCGCGCTTGGGCAGCTCGGCGCCGCCGTCCTGCCGGCCGTGCTGAGCGAGGTGATGGGCAGCAACAACCAGGGCGGCTTAGGCTCGATCGTCGCAAAGCTGCAGCAGGCGGGCTTTGGCGAGCAGGTGAAGTCCTGGCTCGGCAATGGCCAGAACCTGCCGATCTCGGCCGACCAGCTCCGCGCCGTGCTTGGCAACGACACCGTCCGCCAGCTCGCGGCGCGCTACCACATCCCGGTTGACCAGCTCGGCGAGATCCTGGCCCAGGAGCTGCCCAAGGCGGTGGACCAGGCAAGCCCGAACGGCCATCTGCCTCACGGCGCTTGAGGGCGGGGCGTTCCGGCGGTATCGCAGGGGGCCTGGTGCCCTTACTATCGTACTGAAAACATTGCCGGATTGTCCCGTTTGCGATGGTTGTATACTGCTGGCCAAAACGCCGCATCGCGTGCTATAGGTCACACCGGGTTTTCAGCCGGTCCGTCGCAGTGGGACCCTGGGCACGGCCGGCGCTGTTTGAGTGATGGAGATGGGCGTTGAAGCATAAATTCCCCGTGGGAACGCGCGTATTGTTCACTGCCAGCAACGTCGCGCGCCCGGCTGCGAGTGGCTCATACGAGGTCATTCGCCTGCTGCCGACGGAAGGCGACGACTGCCAGTACCGGATCAAGAGCTCCACCGAGGCCTTCGAACGGGTCGCCAAGGAAAGCCAGCTCGCGCTGTCGTAATGCGCCGACGCTAGCTGCGCGTTGACATCGCGGACGAATTTGCGCCGCTCGCCGTCAAAAGGCCCGCTTCACCCCCGCAAGGTGGGCCGGGGGCAGTTGCCGACTCGCGGTGCTCGCTTGACCATCAGCTCTTTGCTCGCGTGAGGGGACATCGCGCATGAACTGGGCCTGGGCCTCGTCGCTCGACCAAACCTGGCGCTCGCCATCTTTCCCGATGTGGTTGACGCTGGCGGCTGCCGGCTTCTTCGGATTGATCATGCTGATCACGCTGCTGCGCGCCGAGAAATCCGTCGCCAACGGCGCGCTGACCGTCATCACGCTGCTCTCGATCGGCATCGCGGTGGCCGCCACCATGAAGATCTACGGACCGGTGGGGCAGGCGGCTCCGGCCGAAGCCCGCACGCAAGCCACTGTCACCGCGACCCTCCCGGCGCTGGCCTGCCTCGACGATCTCGCCGGCGATGCCGTGGCCGCCGGCTGCGAGAGGGCATTGTTCGGCGCGCCTGACACGGCGGCAGCCGCAGTAGCTTATACCGCGGCCCGGATCGATCGGCTGACCGCGCTTGGCGATGCCGCGACCGCCGACAAGAGCCTGACGCTCGACACCAAGGTGCTGCGCAAGGCGCTGGAGCGCGATCGATTCGGCCTCGTGGCGCAGGTGCTGGTCCGCCGCGACGGCTGCACCCAGTTCGATTGCGCCGCGTTCCGCTCGCTGACGGATCAGCAGCAGGTCGCGGCCAATATGGATTCCCATCTCTATGATCAGCTGGTCGCGCGCTATGCGCCGATCTGGAATTCGCCTGTAGCGGCGCCAGGAGCGCTGCCGCCCAATCCGATCGCGGCATTGCCGCCATCGATGCCGTCGGGCAAGCCGACCAATGCCGAGTTCCCGAGCGCCTCGTCGACCCCGCCGGTGAGCATCATGACTCCGGAGCCGCCGACGGCAGCCACGCGCCAGTCGCCGGCCGCCAATGCGGCGGCCGCGCCGGCTGCGGCCTCCCGTGCGCCGGCTGCGACCTCGGCTCAGGCCGCCGCGCCCGCTGCGAAGAAGCCGCCCGCGCCGAAGGCTGCGCGCGCGCCGGCCGCCG